>CAMAUE010000029.1 GCA_945861245.1 Singulisphaera sp. GP187 | reverse complement strand
GATTTCGCCGTGCGCAACAACCTCCTGCGCTACCAGGATCGCCTGGACAATCAGAACGCCGCCTCCCGCAAAGTCCAGATGCGCAACGTCGTTGACGTCGGCGGAATCTGGATCGATGACGAGTTCACTCCCAAGATGGAAACCGTCGTCATCAAGTCGCAGTCGAAGGCCTACTTCCGCATGCTCGAACGCCGGCCCGAAATGAAGGATGTCTTCCAGCTTGGCAACTACGTCGTCTGGGTCACGCCGAGCGGCAAGGCCCTCGTCATCGACCGCGGCGCCGGCCTGGAAACCATGAGCGACGCCGACATCGATCGACTGTTCACGGCTCCGACCAAGATTGCCAAGAAGATCGAGAAGAAGTAACCATTTAGGCGAGAGGCTTGCCCCGCGCGAACAAAAAAGCCGCGCCGAAGCAATTCGGCGTGGCTTTCTTTGTTGAAAATGAACCAACGTACCGCGATCCGACGCTGCTTCCTTGTCGCATCAAACCTTGCACGCTTTTGCCTGACATCCATGCGGAGGCCTCTGTCAGGATCTGAGCAAGACGAGGTCGACGGCCAGCCCACGAGATCGGTTTCCGACTTCATTCGTAGAGATTATCGCGGCGTGACAGCAGCTTCCGCTTGATTTGCGAAGACGTGTAGATCCTGCCCTTTGAGTACGGCGGCCAGTAGGTCGGGCAGGCGGTCTGGCGAGCACCCGAAGCACGGCATGCCGAGGTTCGTCAGCTTTTTCGCGAGGTCGTGATTGTACGACGGCTTGCCTTGGTCGCTGATCGCCAGCAGCGTCACCGCCTTGAGGCCCCCCGCGATCAACTGCTCGATCCTCTTCTCAAACTTCGCTTGATTCGGACTTGTGTCGTACAGGTCGGCAAGAAGAATATAGAGCGTCTTTGCCGGAGTGTGCATGAACTGTTCGCAGTAGCATGTCGCTTTCCAATAATCTTCGGCGCCGCCAAGCTGGATGCCGAAGAGAAGATCGACGGGGTCGTGCATCTCCGCCGTCAGGTCGACGACGTCCTCGTGATTGAACGCCACTACATGCGTTTCGACCGCCGGCATGCCCGCCAGAATGGCGCCCATGACACCGCCGTAAATGAGCGACGACGCCATCGATCCGGATTGATCCATGGCGATGATCACATTCCACTCGTTCCGCTTCTGTTGCCGGCTGAAGAAGGAGAAGTGCTCGGGGATGATTGCCTGCAACTCGGGGTTATAGTTTTTGAGATTTTGGCGAATGACGCGCTGCCAGTCGAGGTTGGCGAGGCTGCGAAACTGGCTGTGCTGCTGGCGATTGAGCGCGCCGCGCACGGCCTGGTGCATCCGCGATTCGAGCCGTTTGCGCAGATCCTCGACCACTTTGCGGACCAGGTCGCGCGCGGCCGCCTTCGCCTTCTCCGGGACGAGGTTCTTCAGCGACAAGATCATCGACGCCAGATCGACGGACGGTTCGACCTGCGCGAGCATCTCGGGCTCGAAGAGTAGCTGCTTGAGCCCACGGCGTTCGATGGCGTCTTTCTGAACCAGGCTGACGATGTCGGTCGGAAACAGGCGGCGGATTTCGCCGAGCCAGCGGGCAACCTTGGGATAAGTGCGCCCGCGAACGGCACTGTGCTTACCACCCGGCTCGCGCTCCCAATCCTCTTTTGTCAAGTCGATGCCGTCGTCTTCGGCGTAGACGACATCGAGCGCTTCGTCCATGGCGACCATGTCGCCGGTGAGAAGGGCGCCGATATGACCGGCCTTGAGCGGATCCTCGGCAGCTTTGCCGAGAATGAGTCGCCAACGCTGTAATCGTTCGAGGGACATTTTTCGGACTCCAACGCGATCGGCTAACGAGCCGGAAGCGTGAGCGACGGTTTGATACGAAAATCCGTCGCTCACGCTTCCGGCTCGTGCTGTTACAAATCCCCAAAATCGAACTCGCTGAGGTCCTTCAGCGTTTTCTCTTCTTCGTCGCTGAGCGGCTTGACGACTTCGTCGAACGCCTTCTCTTCATCCAGACCCCAGAGATGGGCAAGGTTCTCGCAGATCTGCCGCTTTTCGCGCGGACTGAAGACGCCGAACGCCCGGCGCAAAAAGACGAGGGCACGCTTGAACTGCTCGGCATCCAGCGATTCGATGTACGCCGCCAGCGCTTCCCAAAGCGCCTGGCGAGCGAGCAAGGAATAGCGATTGCGCTTGGCAAGCCCTTCAAACCAACCGGCACCGAGATCGGCAGGAATTCCCGGCGAAAGGCGGCGCGAAACTTCGCGCACCAAGTCGTCGTTGTTGATCAGATTTCGTTCCAACAGCGTGGCGCATGCGAAGCCCGATAAAAGCGGGTTGCGGTCGTCGGCGTCGGACAGGAGCCGGAGTCGTTCGAGCCAGAGCGTCTCATCAACCCGATCGTGATGTTCGAGGCTGACGCGGTTGAGCTCCTCGATGGCGATTACGATATCCTTGGCAGCGTCGCTGTCGCAGTTGGCCGCCGCGTGCAGGGCGAGGGCGCCGGAGACGAACAGTTCCTCCATGAGCGGCAGGAGCGGCGCCGGGTCAAACCTACGGACGTCGCCATAGCGGACCACCTGGCTGAGTTGGAAGGCCGCATGAGCGATGACCTTTAGCTCGGAGCTGACAGCCGCTAGTTCCTGGAGACGCTGCCGCGCGAGGTCCATCGAAGCCATTAGTCCGCACCGGCATGCGTTCGTCACGTGGTCGGCGGCCGTGGCGATGCTCGTGCAACTTTCGAGCTGCGTCTTGAACTGGAAGCTGGTTGCCAACTCCACGGTTTCGCCCAGTAGCACCGCTTCGACGAGGGCGATCTCGCTTTCGGGCGTCCACTGCAGTCGCCAGTGTTCCGCCCAGGTGGCGGATTGCTGCCCGGTCGAGACAGGAGTGGCGAACTGGACGCCAAGCATTCGCAAGCGATGAAAGAACGACGAGCGATGCAGATCGAGAAAAGCGGCTTCCTCGCTAGCGACGAGGCGGTTCTCGCGAAGATCGAGTTTGACATCTTGCGCGACCGTGGTGCGATACTTTTCCAGCTTGAGGCGGGCGAGTTCGCGATCGAAATCCCCCTGAATCGACGTCTGGCTCACCCCCTTGGGCAATTCCCCAATGGCGGAGCCGATGTCGATTTCAGCGAGGGCCTCGCGCACCACAAGACCGTCGCCGTGGCCGATTAGCGTTACCGCGGCGTCGCGCAGATCGCGCAGCGTCGGCGCTGTGCCGTCCTGCAGCGCCGCCAGGGTGCGGGCCAAACGAACGCCTTCGATGACCTCAGCCGTCGAACGATGGGTACCGTGAGTGCGCAGGTAGCGGGCGACGTGGGAAAGATACTCGCCCGGAAGTTCGCCGAGTTCGTGCCGCTGCAGACTATCCCAGAGGAGTTCGAAATACGCCGGGGCGTGGTTGCCGGCTCCGTAGCCCGATTGCGTGGAGAGCTTGAAGTACGAATAGGGCATGAGTGTCAGTTTGCTCGACCGGCGCCGCAGCCGGGCGAGTTCGTCATCGGTGATCGCGGGGAGATCGGCGGTAAGCACGGAGGCATGGAAAGCCCCGACCACGGCGACGATCTGTTCCGGCTTGACGCCACTGGCGATGACTTCTCCGATGCGTCGGCGCATGTAGCTCTCGCGGACGAGATTCTCGGCACGCCACAGGGGCGGATCCTCCTCGTCACGGAGAGCCTTGCCGAATTCGAACGCGGCCAGGCGGTAGCTGTCGTCCTCGAGATTGTGTTCGAAGCGGCGCTCCCAATAGGTGTCGTAATCAGGCTCGCCACAGCGGGCTGCGATGCGCTGGTAGATCGATTCGTCTCGTTCGGGCCTCCACAAATTCTGCGGCGTGGCGGTATCCTTTGCTTCCTCCGCATCAGCGCCAGCTTCAGCGTCCTCGGCTGCTTTCTTGCGCTGCCGCTCCATGCGTTCCGCCTCGACATCTTGCAGACCAAGAAAAATGTCGGCAGGCAGATCGATGAACTCGGCGCGAGCGTCGTGTTCGTCGGCCCATCGGAGCGCCTGATATTCCGGGCTGTAGCGTGCGACGGGATAGACGAGCGTCCGCACCGGCTGCGAATCGGTGTACGCGAGGATGGCGATCGGCGGCTTCGTGCCCTTGCGCGTGATGTCAGGGATGAGTTGGGCGGCGTCGTCGAGTCCCTCGATCAGCAGCACCTTGGGACGCACCTTGTCGAGGAAGCGACGAAGGTGCCAGGCTCCCGACGGCGAGAGATGGCGGACGCCGAAGACGTGGATGCGCCAGGAGTTCACGAGTTGTGCTCCGAGCAGGAGGTGAACAGCGGCCGCCACTCGGCGCCGCGCTTCTTGAGGACGTTCGACAGGTATTCCTGCCAGACGACTTTGTCCTTTTCTTCATCCTTGACGACCGCGCCCTGCAGCCCGGCAGCGAGATCGTGTGCGGTCACTTCCCCGCTGCCGAAGTTGCCGGCCAGCGCCATGCCGTTGGCCAACACCGAGATCGCCTCGGCCGTGGAGAGGACGCCGGAGGGGACCTTGAGCTTGTTCTTGCCGTCGAGTGTCTGCCCAGTGCGGAGCTCGCGAAAAATGGTGACGACCTGCGCGACGGCGTCTTCGGTGGGCAAGCTTGCCTTCAGTTCGAGATTGACGGCCAACTCCTTGACGCGTTTGCGAACGATCAGGATCTCGGTCTCGAGCGTGGCGGGGCTGGGCAGGATGATCATATTGAAGCGGCGTTTGAGGGCGGCCGACATGTCGTTGACGCCGCGATCGCGAGTGTTGGCGGTGGCGATGATCGAGAATCCCTTGTTGGCTGGCACTTCAGTCGCCAGTTCGGGCACGGAGAGCCGTTTTTCCGACAGGATGGAGATGAGCGCATCCTGGACCTCGGCGGCGCAGCGCGTGATTTCCTCGAAGCGGGCGAGTGTGCCCGACTCCATGGCGCGAAAGATCGGGCTTCGAATGAGGGCGTCATGGCTCGGCCCCTTGGCGATGAGCATCGCGTAGTTCCAGGAATAGCGAATTTGCTCTTCGGTTGTGCCCGCGGTCCCCTGCACGACCTTCGTCGAATCGCCATTGATCGCCGCGGCGAGATGCTCCGACAGCCACGACTTCGCTGTCCCCGGTTCGCCCAGAAGTAGCAGCGAGCGATCGGTTATCAGCGTGGATATGGCGATTTCGACGAGACGCTGATGGCCGATGTACTTGGGCGTGATTTCCATCGAGCCGGACTTGCCGCCGCATATGTACGTCAAAACCGCGCGTGCCGACATGCGCCAGCCAGGAGGGCGGTCGTACTTGTCGTTCTTCATCAGATGTTCGAGTTCCGCAGCATAGAGGACCTCCGCGGGAGCGCGCAGCATCTGGCTGTCGGCACCGGGCGTGGTTTCGTCGTCCGCTTTTTTCTTCGCCATGAATGTTGCCTCAAGAAGGAAGGACGCGTCCGCTTTGGCGAGCCGAACTCCGTAAGGAGTCGGGTTTCGCGTGCGGCCAGGAACCCGACTCCTTACGGAGTTCGGCTCGCCAAGAGATTTTGAAACAACGGTCAAGCGGGCTTGTCGCGCAGTTGCTGCATGAAGCCGAGCAGGCTGTCCGCGACACGATCGTGCAGCTTGGGGATCAACGCCTCAAGCCGCGGCAAGGCTGACTTCGGCAGTTCGGCGACGAGGTGGCCGAGATAGTATTCGTAGTACCCGGCCTTGTCGCCGAACTTCTCGAGCGTGGCGATGACCGCGTCCGTGGCGTCGGGATGCTCGGCGCGGACCATGGCCGCCGCGGCGTCGTGACAGTCGTACATCTGCTTGGCCTTCTTGAACTGCTCCGTGAAGGTCTTCGACAAATACGCATTGGCGGCGGCGTGGCCCGGACGAATCAGGCGCCCGACCAGATACAAATCCTCCACCTGCACGGCCAGGTCGAGCCAGCGCGGGTCGAGCGGCGGTAATGCATCGGTCTGCCGATATGTGTACAAGTGTTGCTCAAGTTGCTCGATGATCGCCGACCGCTTGGCGTAGGCCGGGTCGCGATCCTTTTTCTTCGCGTCAACCTTGGCCGTCACATAAGGAGCGAAAATCGCGAAGACCTTGTCGGCCGGCACTTCGGTCCGGGCGGCGTGGAAGCATTCATCGAGATCTTCTGCGTCCAGGGCGGCGTGATTGTCCACGAGCGTCCCGCGCATGCGCGGCGTGCCGTACGCCATCAGTCGAACGACGACGGCGTTCAGGTCGCTGCCGGAGGTCGTGTCGCCTCTTACCTTCGCCAGGCCATCTCGGTCGGCAAACACCTGGAGCACCAGCGCTTCGCTGGCGGCGTCGTCACGGCCTTCCAAACACGACAGCATCAGCATCAATCGGCTCAGACCGGCGCTGATCTCTTTTTTTTCCTTCGTCTTACGAAGCTGCGCGAGCCCATCCTCAATGCCGGACAGGACGAACTTGAGCAGCTTGGCATTGCGACTCGTCTTGAGCGATGCCGCCGCCAGGCCGAGATCCTTGCCGGCGAACGCTTTTTGCAAGACGGCGATGACGGCGTCGTCGTCGATGGTCGCCAGGGCACGGTAGGCCGCTTGGCGGACCTCTTGGGCTTTGGCCGCCGCCTGTTCCAAGAGGTAGGAAATGTCATCGCGCTCGGCCCCGAGGCATTCGATGGCGGCCACCTTGACTTCCTTCGAGCCGTTCTCGAGCGATTGCTTGACCAGGTCGCGGGCGCCGGCCGGGTCGAGCTGGTGCATCAGCCGCAAGCGCCGCGGATGCCCCGCGCGACACTTCATATCGAAGCCCGAACGGAGCGCCGGCAGGATCGCCGTGCCATAGAGCGGCAAAACCTTGTCCGCGACGAAATCGGCAATCTCGCCAAAGACGTCGTCAATGGCGGCGACAGCAGGTTGGATGAGGCGCAGATCGCGGAAGGCACCGCGCTCATAAGCGTCGCGGACCAATTCCAAACGGCCCGAGCCCGTGGTGCTCAGCGCTTCCAGCAATGGCTTGAGCACACGGGCACTGGTTTGCGTGGCCGACAGCCCCAGATCGGTCGTGGCGATGGGCTTGAGATCGCCGGCGGCTCCGGTCTCTCCCTGCGTGTAGAGAATCGCATTGACGAGCGTCGCCAGATCGAGCAGTGCTTGGGCTGAGGTTTTGTCGGTGGACTCGACGACCGCCTTGATCCCCTCCGCGACCTTCGCAAAGACTGGGGCCTTGGCGCCGGCCTGTTCGAGCGGCACGATGAGTTTCTTGATGCGGAAATCGCTCGCGGCAACGATGCTTCCTGCGATCGCCAGTCGGCGTGCTTCGTCGTAGACCTGGGCAAGGAGTGCGATGCTCATCGGAGAGAACCCTCAAGGAACCTACGAGCCGGAAGCGTTAGCGACGGGTTTTCTTGGGGGGTCCGTCGCTAACGCTTCCGGCTCGTCGTGCCAGTCACAGCGTCAACCGCACGATCGCCGTGCGAGTCACAATACTCAGCGGCTTGATCTGCAGCTTGCGCGTATCGAGATCGTGGCGGAAGCGCGCGATCAGCGTGTTGTCGTCAAAAAGTCCTGCGGGCAAGAGCGACAGCAGATGGCAGCTGGCCGGTTCCTCGCTCATGCCCGCGTCGGTCATCGCCAGGCGAGTGCCGCTGGCGTCTTCCACGACATACGTGTCACCGACGCGGCCGAGTTGCTTGAAACGGAGAGCATTGATCGGCTGCTTGTCCGCCAGCGGCCGCTTGAGGTGCGACTTGACGTCCTTGACGACAGCGGCGAAATCGGCCTGCCCGTGGCGGCGAATCGCGTCGATGTCTTTCGTCTCAAGCGGGCGGGGGATCATGCCTTCCCAGCGCACGCGCGGATTGACGTTGCCCGGATAGACGCATAGCTCCGGCACCTGGGCCACCTGGAAGAAACTGTCGTCGCTTTTGATGTACTTGACCGCCTTGTACGGGCGAAAATTCTGCGTCAAGCGGATGCGGCCATTGCCGAGAGTCATCCACACTCCGGTGTCGATGTATTCCTTGCGGGCGACGTCGTCGTGCGTATTGAAGGCGAGTTGGACGAGTTCCGCGGCGGTTTCAACCAGGCCGGCGTCCTTGAGTTCACCGAGATGCCAGGCGTGTCCGAGCCAGGCGGCAATGGCGGAATCGGTCTCGGGCTTGAGTTCGGGATCGTCGAGGCGGCGCTGCAGATAGGCTCGGCCTTGTTTGACGAGCGCGTGCAGTCTACTGAGCTGGTCAAGAGCCTCGCTGTAGATCCGCTCACGCTGTTGACTTGGCTGATCAGTGAAGGATCCATCGTCGACGGCGAAGAGGCGCGTGTAATTGTGAAGGGCAGCCTGGGCACCTGGCAAATAGGCGTTGCCGAGTTGCTTGGCCTGCTCCTCCATGCCTGCTGCAAGCTTGGCGTTCATGTTGCCGATGCCGACACGGATGAGATCGGCGGTGAGCCGTTCGAGGACGTCGATGCCAGCCAGCTGCGCTTTGACCTTCTTCGCCAAAGCGCCGAGGTTGACCTGACGCGGTTTGTCAGTGTCGGCTTGCTTCTTTTCGACGCGAGCCTGGATCTTCTCTCGCTTGCCTTGCAGATCGTCGGGCACAGCGGCAGCCTTGAAGGCCTTCTTTTGCACGTAGGCGTACATCAGTCCGAGACAGTGCTTACACGGAAACTGCCGGCTCGGACACGAGCAGCGGTGTGTCGGTTGGTCCGCGCGGGCGAAATCGCAAGAGCAGCGATATGGCTCCTTGCCGCTGCCCTGACATTCACCGAACAGAATCGATTCGTCCTCGGATATGTGGTACGCGGTGAATTTGTTCTTGAGGACCAGGCCGCGCCCGTTCTTGATTGCGTCGGGATTCGGCGCTGCGGCGTCAACATACGCGTCGTCGAGAGGGATCATCGAGTCGGCTCCTCTGGCAACCGCCTCCGTACAGGAGTATCGGCGTAGAGAGGTTATACCAACCCAGCAGGGCGTCGGCGACTCGCATGCCACGACCAGAATTCGCCGGCGATGGCACCCCGGTACGGCGTCGAGATCAGGCTGCCAGGGTATTGACGAGCGACGACGCCAACTACAACGTCAATGCGTTTCTGCCGATCCAACCCGCGCCGGCATCGGAAAGCAAGCGTGGTTTGACACCGTTCGTTCCGTTCGCGAGGTCTAGGAAGGTCGGGGTCGGCACATTTCCAACGGACAATCCGCGATCCGTGAACCGGATGCGGGCAGCTGACACAGGTTCAGCTTTCAAATGCCAATGCGAATTTGAATTCAGCCCATCTACGCCGTTGCCAACGCCAGAGCGAAAGCGCAACCGTCGTAGAACTCGTTGATGTTGGTGTGTTCCTGAATCGTGTGCACATCGTGTTGGCCCGCGCCGAACGTGATCGTCGGGATGCCGTGCCGGGTCAGCCAATTCGCATCGAGGCCGCCGTTGGAGAGTTTGAGCGTCGCGTCCCAGCCAAGGCTCTTTGCGACGGCTTGCGTGGTGGCGATGACGGGGCTATTTTCTTTGAGATGGAACGGATAGTAATCGCGTCGAGTCGTGAACTTGACTTTGCCTGTCTTGCCTTTATCATCACGCACTTCCTTGGCCGCCTGCACGAATGCTGACTTATACGCGGATGTGATGGCGGTGATGAACTTGGTATCGTGACTGCGCGATTCGCCTTGTATCTTGACGAGATCGGTTACGACATTGGTCGCCTGTCCCGCCGGTCGGCCTTGGCCATCGCCGAACGGACCGACGTTCGATGTGCCTTCCTGCGTTTTCTTTTTCACTTTGCCGAACCAGCCGTCCTTATGAATTGCCGCCAAAGCGCGAGCCGCGATGATCGTGGCGGAGATGCCGCGTTCGGGATGTACGCCGGCGTGGGATGCTTTGCCGATGATTTCGACTTCCCAGCGATCCGCGCCGACAGCACCGATGGTGATGGTCTGGGCCGACCCACCGTCAATGTTGAAGCCCATGATCGGGTTGCCGAGTTCGGCGGGATCGAGCATGCGGGCTCCCCATAGACCGCTTTCCTCGCGGACCGTGAAGAGTACGGTGAGCGGGCCGTGCGGCAGCTTTTGCTGGTGCAATTCGCCTAGCATGGTGACGAGCGCCGCAACGCCGGTGCGGTTGTCGCCGCCGAGAGCGGTCTTGCCCTGCGGCACGATGCGGTCACCTTTGCGCACCGGAACGGCACCGGCGCACAGCGGCACGGTATCGAGGTGCGTCGAGAACAACCGGCGCGGGCCGGGTCGGGTGCCGGGTAGCGTTACGATCAGGTTGCCGGTCTGGGTGGGCAAGGGGATTTTCGTATTGGCGTCATCGAAGCGGATCGCCGATGTGGGGACGCCGAGTCCACACAGAGCCTTGGCGACGGCCTCGCCGATGGCTTTTTCTTGGCCGGTAATGCCTTCGATGGCGAGAAAACGCATGAGCCGATCCACAGCAGCGGTGCGGTCGAATGTCAAACTGGACATGATGGGAAGCCTTCTCTGTTCACTGCTTGAGGCTTAGCTCTCTCGTGAGATCACACGAGCGCTAAGTCGCAAGCGAAAAATACAAAATCGTCAATGCAAGACGTTATATTCGTCACGCCATTTTTCGCCATTTTCGCTATTGCGTTTTTTGACGAGTCTGGCATAAGCCCGGCAATTCTTGGGGGATTGTCATGACGGGAATGTTCCGCACTGCGGTCGTTGGGGTTCTGCCATTGCTGGCGCTTGGTTGCCAAAACCTGCAGCCGGCGATGGAGCTTTCGCCGGTCACGCCGATCGTCGCCAGCCCGGTCAAACATCAGAATCCGGTGTTTATTCCGCTCGGCGAAAACGATTACGGCCCGGTGTTTGAGAAAGCGCTGGAAGTGCTGGGCGACTACGGATTCGAGATCGCCGACGCCAACCGCTACGATGGCCGAATCGAGACCACGCCGCGCATCTCGCCCGGAATTGGCCTGTTCCTTAAATCCGGCAGCCCGGACGTCTACGAACGCCTGCTCTCGACGTTCCAAACCTATCGACATCGCGTGACCGTGCAGATTCAACCGGCCGAGCAGGGCGGATACTTCATCGAGTTCATCGTGCGCAAGGAACTCGAAGACCTCGCCCGGCCAATTCGCTCTACGATAGGCGGCGCGGTCTTCCGCGCGGAGCATACCGTGGAACGGCAGACGGAAGTCATCGACCCGACGATCTACGATCCCGCCTGGTTTTATCGTGGTCGTGACGAAAGCCTGGAGCAGGAGTTGATTCGTCGATATCGGGGTCGGTAACTTGGCTTGCCGTTTGGCGCTTGCACAATTCCATGCGAGCGCTGAACGGCAAACGGAAAAACGGCGTCCCTACTTCCCCTCGCCCGTCTTCAGCACCATTGGCGCAACAGCGCGGATGAAACCCTCGCCGACGATTAGCCAACCTTCGCCTTTGAGCAGGTCGCTGTTGGCGGCTTGTAAGCGCTGCACGAGTCGCGGCGGGGCCACGATTTCGATGCGTGGCGCGGCAAAGGTCACGGCGCAGGCTTCGATTTCGTTCGCCGGCAGGTTGCGTTGCTTGGACCATGTTCGCCAGGCGTCGCGCCAAACCGATTCCGCAGGCTCAGTCACCAAATCGGTAAAATCGCTTAACACCGCGAGTGGCAACCGCAGCGCTGGCGTGCGTTCATTCAGCTGCCAGCCATCGGCCTTGACACCGAAAGCAAGCAGTTCATCTGCCGTCGTCACGAGCGTCAGCAGCACGCGTTCCGGGCGATCGACGATGACATGCCGCCATTCGCCATCGCCCGCGTCGCAGCCGAGGCGCTCGATTTCGCGAGAGAAACCGCGCAAATCCTTCCAGGCGCTCGGCTCATTGATACAGGCCTGGAGAGCACCGGCGTCAAAGCGATGGGCGTCATCGACCAGCCAATTCGTGCGCGGGCACTCCGCGATCGGCAAGAAAATCGGCGGCCCCGATCTGTTGCCTGCGTTATCCAATCGTTCCATGAAAGAAAAATGCTGTCGTTCGGTGGAGCGAATCGGCACGCAACGATTGGCCATTGCTGTTCTGCCACGCTCGGTAATCATCCAGCGATTGGAATCAATACGTTCGATCATGCCCTCTCGCTGAATCGCCAGCAACATGCCCCCCAGAACCGCAGCAGGCATGCAAAGCCAGCGGTCGAGTTCATCGGCAGGAGCGATGTCCAGTGCCTGCAAAATCAGCAGCACCAGCGGATCGACAGGTTGCGAGCGGACGACCTCGACCGGCGCTTCGATGCGATGAACGTAGGCGTAGCCGACCCACAAGCCGTGCGGTTTGAGCGTGGCAAGCTGGCGCCACCAACCCGCTAACGTCTTGCTTCCGGGAGAAATGAGGGACGCAGCACGATCCATGAACAACTCCGCAGCGTCCCGTCCGCAAAATACTGCGGGACACGCTGAGCTATTATACCGCACGCGGGAAGAAATGGCACATTAGGTTTTCATATAGCCCACCATTTAGGGCGGGTTTGCAACGAACCCGCCATTGATGGCGGGCTATCTATGAGAACGAAACGCAAAAATCAACCCGCTCGGAGCCGTCACCGGTTTGAGATCAGCGTCGCCATCGGCTTGGTCGCGGTGATGTTATCGAGGATGATCTTTACGATCACGAGCAACGGCACTGCGAGGATCGCGCCGACGACACCCCACATAAACGACCAGAACGCCAGCGACAACACAATCAACAATGGGCTAACGTCAAGACGCTGACCCGCCATGCGAGGTTCAACCCAGCTGCCGATCAACTGCTGAATGCCGATCAACAGCCCGGCGATAACGGCACCCTTCCAGATTTCGTCGAATTGCAAAAAACTCAAGAGGATCGGAATCGATACCGCGATAAGGCTGCCGAGATACGGAATGTAGTTGAGCAGGAAAATCAAGATGCCCCAGGTCGCCGCCAATTCGACCTGAAAAAACGCCAGCACGGTATAGGACGCAATCCCCGCCAGGGCGCTAACGAGCGTCTTGACGGCGACATATTGGCTAATCGCCAGGTTAATGCTCTCGACGACACTCATGATGCGCTCGCCAGGCTGCTCGCCGAACGCCAGATTGATACGTCTCGGGAAACTCACTTTCTCGGCGATCAAGAACAAGATGTAGAGGAGCGTCAGCGCGACCCACGTGGTTGACGTGCGAAACCGCGCGACAGCCGCGCCCGTGGCCGTCACGATGTCCTCCGGCGAAATATTGATCTCGCGCAGAATCCGGTCTTTCGGTTCAGGAACGTCGAACGGCAGCCGCGCGTGGACGCCTTGAATCATCGTGTCAAGGCGTTTTTCGTATTGGAGCAGCTTGTCCTTATCCGCCGCTTCGGATAGGTTCGCGATCATCAACGAAGCGACGGCGAACATGCCGAGCATCATCACGCCGCCGATCACGACATAAGCAAACGCCGACGAGATTCCGCGTTTCATCAACCAGCGGTGGATCGGATGCAGCAAAAAGCCAAGGAAGAGCGCGATAAATAGCGGTTCGAGGATGTCGCGGAATTTTTCCAGCAAATGAATCACGAGCACGAGAAGCACGACGCCATAGGTCGCGATGCGCATCCGCTGCATGAAAACGGATTCGTCGGCAGGTTCAGACGCGGCGGTTGAGTCAGTCATGGCATTTCCTTGTTAAGTGTCTCTTGCGTTTTATTCCGCGGAGATTTGCTTGACAGGGCCTACTCCGCCACATTTGATAGTCCAGGGTGAAAAAATCATTAACCACAGAGGCACAGAGGACACAGAGGACATGCATTGAAGGTGGTACACGAAACAAGCAAATAGAATTTAACCACAGATAACACGAATGACACGGATAGGTAAAAAATCATACGTCGTATTTCTTATCCGTGGAATGCGTGCTATTCGTGGTTAAACTCGGTTTTCTTCAATTCATATCCTGCTCCCTGGCGTCGAGTCTTGATACCTTGCATTTTCTCTGTGTCCTCTGTACCTCTGTCGTTAGTTCACTGCGGCCTCTGTGGTTCAAATTATTGAGGGGCGATACTGTATGAATACGCGTTATTATTTCTGCCTACTGTGTCTCCTGACTCCGGCCTTCGCCTCCGCTGACGAAGGCATGTGGCTCGTCAATCAGCCGCCGCGGGAGTTGCTCAAGAAAAAGTATGCCTTTGAACTGACCGACGCCTGGCTGAATCGTGCGATGAAGGCGTCGATCCGCTTCAACAACGGCGGGTCGGGCAGCTTCGTTTCGCCGAACGGTTTGGCGATCACCAATCACCATATCGGGTCGGACGCACTCCAGAAACTAAGCAGCAAGGGCAAGGACCTCTACAAGGACGGGTTCTACGCCAAAACGCTGGCCGACGAGTTGAAATGCCCCGATCTGGAATTGAATGTCCTGCAAGAGATCGTCGACGTGACCAAGGACGTGCAAGGCGTCATCAAGCTTGGCATGAGAACAGATGATGCGATGGCCGCCCGACGCGCGATCATGGCGAAGATCACCAAAGACTCGCTCGCCAAGACCGGTCTGCGCAGCGATATCGTCACGCTCTATCACGGCGCTCAATATCATCTTTACCGCTACAAGAAATACACCGATGTCCGCCTCGTCATGGCCCCGGAGCATCAGATCGCCTTCTTCGGCGGCGATTCCGACAACTTCGAGTATCCACGCTACAACCTCGACATCTGCTTCTTCCGCATCTACGAAGACGGCAAACCCGTCAAGACGCCCGACTACTTTCCGTTCAGCACGCTCGGACCGAAGGACGGCGATCTCGTTTTCGTCTCAGGCCATCCCGGCACGACAAATCGGCTGGAGACCTATGCTCGCTTGCTGCACCGTCGCGATATGATCCTGCCCTACACGTTACAGATGCTGCGCTATCGTGAAGCTTTGCTCTCGCAGTATGCGGAAAAAGGCCCGGAGCCACGCCGATGGGCCCAGCGTGATCTGTCCCCCGTCGCCAACGCGCGCAAAGCGCTGACGGGCCAATACCACGGCTTGCTCGATCCCGCGATCATGCGGACCAAGTTCGAGCACGAGACGGCCCTGCGCGAATCCGTTGACGAGAAAGCCGACGCCCCGTGGACCCGCATCGCCGATGCCCAGAAAAAAGCACGCACGTTCGAGAAGGAATATTATCTGCTCGAACGTGGCGACGCCTTCGATAGCCGACTGTTTCGCATCGCCCGAACGCTTGTGCGGATGAAAGACGAATTGGCGAAACCCGACGCCGACCGCCTGGCCGAATACCGTAGCTCTGGGCTAAGCTCGCTCAAGTTTCAGCTTTTCTCGCCAGCACCCATTGTCAAAGAGTACGAGCAGATGAAATTGGCCGGCTCGCTCTATTTTCTCGCCGAACAACTCGGCACCGAGCACGCGCTGACCAAGAGAATTTTCGCCGGCAAGTCGATCCCGGATCGCGCCAAGGAATTGATCGGCGGCACGACGCTCGACAACGTCAACCGCCGCAAGGTTTTCGCGGGCGAAGTCGAAGCCCCGCCTGGCGCCTCAACGACGGATTCGTTGCTCGAGTTGGCGCGATTCCTTGACAAAGAGGCCCGCATCCTGCGACAGAAATTCGACGAGCTCGATGAGATTCAGCAACAAGCCTACAGCGACATTGCCAAGATTCGCTTCGCCAAGTTCGGCACCTCGATCGCGCCCGATGCCACCTTTACATTACGGCTCGCATTCGGAACCGTGCAGGGTTACGAGGTCGATGGCGTCAAACTTGGTCACACCACCACGTTTGAGCAGATGTACGATCGCGCCAAGGAACAGAACAACCAGCACCCGTTCGACCTGCCCAGACGCTGGCTTGACGATCGCGCCAAACTTGACGCGAAGACGCCGTTTAACTTCGTCTCCACCGCTGACACGATCGGCGGCAACTCCGGCAGCCCCGTGCTCAACCGGGCCGGCGAGTTCGTCGGCATTAACTTCGACCGCAACCGCCATGGTTTGGTACGCAACTTCGTCTACACCGATCACCAGGCCAGGCACATCAGCGTGCACTCGCAGGCAATCATGGAGTCGTTGCAAAGTTTGTACAGAGCGACGGAGTTGGTGAAGGAGTTGGTGGGGCGATGACTTGGAATTGCCGCTTGCGGCTTAGCGCTCGACGGGTCGTTTCTGAGCGCTAAGCCGCACGCGGAATACGTCACTCCGCGTGCATGCTCTCGCTAAGTTTGCCGAGGGCTTCGCTTTCGATTTGGCGGACACGTTCGCGAGTTAGGCCGAGACTTTCGCCGATCTCTTTGAGCGTCTTCGGTTCCCCGCCGTCGATGCCGAAGCGCATGCGCAGCACAGTGGCTTCGCGGATGTCCATTTTGTCGAGCAATTCAATAACGTGTTTGAGATCGTCGGCTTCGACCATTTCGAGATCAGGCGATTTCGCGTTGCCGTCCATGACCATCTCGTCGAGCGACCAACCGGAATCGGGCTGATCGGTTTGCGGTGCGGCGTTGTAGACGCGGATCGCTTTCTTGATGATGGCGAGTTTTTTCTTCGGCAGATCCATGCTTTGTGCGACTTCTTCCTGCGTTGGCGTTCGGCCGAGTTGGGCCTGTAAGACGGAGGTCGCCCGGCGCCATTTTGCGAGCAGCTCGACCATGTACGCCGGGATGCGGATTGTCTTCGCGGTGTTGACAAGCGCACGCTTGACCGATTGCTTTATCCAGTAGCTGGCATAAGTGCTGAAGCGCGTGTTCATCGTCGGGTCAAAGCCCTCGACGGCGCGGAGGAGGCCGAGATTGCCTTCCTCAATCAGATCCTGCAATAACAGGCCTTTGCCGGTGTAACTGCGTGCGATATTGACGACAAGCCGAAGATTGGCGCGGACCATGCGGTCGCGTGCCGCGGTATCGTCGTGATCGATGATTAGGTGCGCAAGCGATTTCTCCTCATCTGCGCTGAGGAGTGCGGTTTCGTTAATCTCGCGCAGATAGGTCTCTAGCGGCGACTGGACCGCTAAACTCCGCTGCCGTCGTGGTCGCGTCATGAGGTTGTTTCCGAGGCAATAGTGATCCGACGTGCGTTCATCCGAACGCTCCCTTGCCGATGTTCTGCCTTCATTGTAGACCGTTTCCACCCGCGCCGCAATTCGCAAGTCTTACCTGATCCACCCGATTAAAGGGGAAAGATGGAAGGAATTGAGTTGGGGCGGGCGTTCGAAATCCATTTCGAGCCAGCCTAAACGAAAGCACTGGGAATAAAGTCCTTCCCTTCAAATTGTTATCGACGCATGAAATCAAGGAATGAACGAACAGTACGGCGAGTTTGGGAAACAAATCCACCCCCAGTATGTTTTGCCGTAATTATCGCTCACGATCCAATTAATCGTTCTGTGTGGAATCCGGTGTATAATTGAGATAACCACCAAAATCCGGCTGTCCGCCAAGGCGATCAGAAAAAGCTTACGCAAAGGCGATAAGGCGCGGAGCTGGATTGCTCCAGGGGCTTGTTTCGCGTTTTCTGCAATCCTTTTTTCGCCTCTTCGTGGGATCGATAATAATACAGCACGGGTGGAACGCCCGAGGTTGCAGGCCGCGAGGTTCTAATGCACGCCGCCGTTCGCGCTCTGATGACGGATATCCTCGATTACGCCGGGATATTCCCGCCGGCGAAACTGTCGCTTGACGTCGCACTGGCGAGCTATTTGGCTGCGAAGAAGGCAGACCCGAACCGCTGGATGCTGGGCCGATTTGTCTGCCCAACGGTGAGGTTTGGCGAGTTGCAGGCGCTCGCCCGGGCACATGGCGATGCGGGCCTGCTTTCGGTCGCCGCGCTCGGCCAACCCGCGGCAGCGGAGAGTGCGATCCAATCGGCGCTGGCTGACGATCTAACGCGCATCGCTGAATTCCGCCTTGACTGGGGCACCGACGCGGTGATCGACCTGTTTGAAGTCGCCTTGCCGAAGCGTGCCGTTCCGCCGTTGGCTGCAATCGCCGAGGCGTTGGCCCATGCCCACCTGCGCGGCTACGTCGAGGTTCCCGCCGGGCCGACCTGGGCGCACGATTTCGATGCATTGACGGCGACGATCGCGCCGGGAACGCTTGGCCTGAAACTGCGCTGCGGCGGGTTGACGGCGGAGGCGTTTCCTTCAGAAGCCGACGTGGCGCATTTCATACACCGCTGTTCCGCGTACCAGCTGCCTTGGAAGGCGACAGCGGGATTGCATCACCCTCGCCGCCATTGGGATGCCGCGCTGGGCGTTTGGCATCACGGGTTCCTGAATGTCTTCGTCGCTGGCATCCTGGCCCATGTTCACGCGTTAACCGAATCGGATATTGCTGCCATCTTGGCCGATCGTGATGGCAGCGGCATCCGAATAAGCGATAGTCACATTGCCTGGAAATCGTGGTCGGCGACAATCGAACAAATCCGCACGCTGCGCGAATGCGCTGTCACCACGTTCGGCAGCTGCAGTTTCGACGAACCCTGCCAAGATTTATTGACGCTGGGTGTATTGGATATCGCGACTCCTGCGCTGGAGTGCTAACCCTTCGTTGCCACGGGTAGGGCGTCGATCTTCGCTGCCAGGATGAAGTCGTTTTCCGTCAACGCGCCGACGGCATGGGTCCAAATTTCGATGACGACATTTCGATACCCTGTCACATGCAGATCCGGGTGGTGATCTTCCTCCTCGGCAATCGGCAGAATCCGCTGGAAAAAGTCCAAGGCTGTCGCGAAATCGAGAACGCGCCATTCCCGCCGCAGACGTTTGCCGTCAGCGGTCGGAAGCCACCCGGTCACTGCACCCAAAAGTTCAGCGACCTGCTTTGGCGTCAACGCCGTTGCGCCGCCGCCGCATGGAACACATCGACGATTCGCCAATTCGCTGCTGGTCGGCATGGATCCGCTCCCGTTAAATCGGGCAACTTGAGTGGCAAGGCGAGCATGGGCTATCGTCGCAAATCGACCGCTCATCGGCGAAATCGGCAAAGTTTATCCCGCTTGCCAACAATTTTGAAGATTGCATCCGGCCTGGCTGGATGTTCCGATTTTGCCGATCCGATGGATTATATCAGACTCACCGATTTCCCGTCTTGAAAAGCGACGACGCCTGGTCGCGGAGATTCCGATGAAATTCGTTGCACGCTATCTGTTTGGCCTGGGACTGCTCTTCGGATGCTGCACCAGCAGCGTCCACGCTCAAGATTACAAAGGCAAGGACGAGTTCGATTTTGTCCACTTCTGCCGCCGCCTCAAAGGCCGAATGATCGACCACACAGGCAACCACGGCCAGGACCATCGCATCTGGTCGCGCTCGCTGCATCAATGGCGCGATCTCTACGTCTATCTTCCGCCGGGTTACACGCCGAGCGTGCAGTATCCGTTTATGTTGTATCTCCATCCGTTTTGCATGGACGAGCGCACGTTCCTGGATCTCGTTCCGCTCATCGACGACGCTATCGCCTCGGGCAAACTGCCGCCGTTGATCATCGCCGCTCCGGATGGTTCGATGGACGGTCGGGGCAATATCGGAAAACCAGGCAGTATGTTTTTGAACTCGCGCAGCGGCCCGTTCGAGGACTTCATCCTGGCCGACGTGTGGGACTTCGTCACGCAGCGCTATCCGATCCGCCCCGAGCGTGAGGCGCATATCCTCGCCGGCGCTTCGATGGGCGGATTCGCCGCCTTCAACATCGGTCTGCGCCATCGCAACGCCTTCGGCATCGTCATCGGCGTTCATCCCGCGCTCAACCTGCGCTGGTGCGATGTCAACGGCAATCCCAGGGCCAAATTCGATCCCCGCAAATGGGCCTGGCGAACCTCGTTCGACAATCCCACCGAAGTCATCGCCGACTACTATGGTCTCGCCAAGATTCGTACCGCCCAATTTATCGAACCAGTTTTCGGCATCGGAGACGAAGCCATGGTAAATATCGTCTGGAACAACCCGCTCGAACTCGCCATCCGCACTGGGCTTCGCAATGGCGAGTTATCGATGTTCGTCGGGTACGCCGGCCGCGATGAGTTTAATATCGACGCCCAAGTCGAAAGCTTCCTGTACTACGCCAAGCATCGTGGTTGGGGCGTCGCTGTGGCCTTCGAGCCAGACGGCCGACACGACGGCCCGACCGCGCTCAAATTCGTCCCCGCTATCGTGAAATGGCTTGGCCCGCAGATACAACCCTATGCGCCAACCTTGAAAATGCCGACGACCGGCGAGACGTTCTACCCCGCTACCAAGAAGATGCCCGAAACGCAGCAGGCGCCGGCGATTTATCCGAACACGCGGCTGAATGGAGCGAAGGAGCCGCCAGTGGCGCCGTACGCGCCAGATATGAACGAACTACGGGCCATTTATCCGGACACACGGCCCAACGCATTGAAGTCGAACAAAGATTACCCCGCATTGCCATTCGCGAGAATGCCCAATGATCCGGCGTTGCGGGCTCCGCCGCTGTACAACTTGGAACCCAAGGGAAAGCTCAGCGAGCCGCCGCTGCTACTGCCTGCAAATAATGTTCAGCCGGCATCAATGCAACCCTCCGCGGCCTTGCCCTATCCGCAAGGCAGGACAACGCTGACGCTGCCTGTGCTAAACCTCCCACTGCCGCCCGCGTTCACGCCGGCCACGAAATAGCGGCGTGAAACATCCTACGGTGGATCGTGATCTTCTTGGCCTACTTGAGGGCGATCAGCGTTTCCCGATGGTCACGCCACGATTCTTCAGGGCGGTTTCGAGCGTGGGGCGATCGGTTTTGCGACTATCGATCCACGCGGTTATTTTGCCGTCGCGGAAGTTGGCGGTGGCGCGTTCGACGCCGTCGATTTTGTAAATCGCCTCATACGCCGTCAGGCAACATGCCTTGCAATCAAGGCCGCCAGCGGGGATTTCGACGAACGTCAGCTTGTCTGCCGGCAGCGCACACCGTGGCTTCACGCCGAACGTGCTGTTCGACGCCGAGCGCAGCAAGTTGTCAAGCTTTTGCACGATCTGTTCGGGCGTCTGCTTCGGAAACAGCTTCGCCGGCACATAGTCGAACGTCGCTTCGGCGTTTTTATAGTTGATGGACACGAGCTTGATATCCGCGAGTTTGTCGCACACCTCGCGCAGATCGCGTTCGCGTTCGGGCATGAACAGGCCAGTGATTTGATGCTTGATCGGCTGAGCGCTCGCGATTGGTGTGACGAGCAGACAACAGATGGTACCGAGCATGATTAGAATTCGCATACATCTCCACTGCGATCGCCGCTTGCGGCTTAGCGCTCGTATGGCGCCGCGCGAGCGCTAAGCCGCAAGCGGCAGAAAGGCAAACTACCGCGTCTGAAACAACGCACTCTGTGTCAACTCATGGATCAGCGTGCGGATACCGCCGCCTTGCTTATTCGTGTTGGCAACGATCGTGGCGATCGGAGCGCGATCGCTGAACGTCAGGTTGCGGGCGGCGCCGTAAATCGCGAATTGACCGGCGAGATTCTTCAACAGTCGTTCGCGATCGGCGGCGATCAGGTTCTGGTAGTCGTTGATAGCGAGAAACTCTCGGCCATCGGGAAGCGTGCCGCTGGCATCGACTTTTGGCCCGAGCTTGAACTGGATGCCGATGAACGGATCGATCTTGCCGCGTGGCGCCGGGTCGCCGGCGCCGATCGAGCGATAGCGCGTGCGGAAGCCGCCGATGACGTCGAACGCTTCGAGCGCGAAACCTGGCGGGTCGATCTTCGCATGACACGATGCACACGACGGATTATCGCGATGCTTGGCGAGTTGCTCGCGGATCGTCTTCGCGCCGCGCACGTCCGGCTCAATCGCGGGGATATTCGGCGGCGGCGGTTCGGGCGGTTGGCCAAGCAGGCGATCCAAGACAAACGCACCGCGCGGCACGGGCGATGTCGTCGTGCCATTGGCCGTAATTCGCAGGATCGATGCCTGTGTCAAGAACGCCCCACGCGGGGATCCCGCAGGCAGCGAGACTCGCCGGATCTGCGAGCCGCTGACGCCCTCAATGCCATAGTGCACCGCGAGACGTTCGTTCAGCAACGCGAAATCAGACTTGACGAGATAACTCGCATCGAGATTCTTGTCGAGCAACTCGCGAAAGTAGGCTCGCGTCTCGGCGACCGTCGAATCCTGTAAGTACATGTTGAATTCGGGATACAGTTTGCGATCCGGGTCGGTCGCGGCGATTGAACGCAGCTTGAGCCATTGGCCAAGGAAATCCTCAACGAAACGCTGGGACTTCCCATCGGCGAGCAACCGCTCGACTTCGCCGCGCAACACGACGCCGTCGCGCAGCTTGCCCAATGCCGCCAGGTGCATCAGTTTTTCGTCGGGCATCGTTCGCCAGAAAAAGTACGACAGCCGGCAAGCTAAGGCATGGTCGTCAATCTTTTCCGTCGGTTCGATGTGGTAGAGAAAGTCCGGCGAAAGGAGGGCCGCCCGATACACCCAGCGCATCGCCAATTCAAAGCATTCGCCTGCTTTGAGCCGTTCCTCGACCTTCGCGACATATTGCTTGCGAATCTCCGGTGTGACGGGACGGCGAAACGCTCGCGGCAGGAACTTTCCGAGCAAGCGATCGGCATCAATCAGCGGTTGATCGCTGTGCACGGTCCACAGCCCCAGCGACGGATCGGGACGATTCTTGCCCGCGCCCATCTCTTGCCTGACGAGCTTGCGTTTCGGTGTGCCGGCCTTCGCCTTGAACTCGACGAGAGGCAGATCACCGAACAGTATCTGATGGGCGCGCGGCGGCCAAACGTCGTGCAGCGGGCCTTCGATGTCGAGATAGTCGCACGCAATTCCTGGACCGACGAAGCCCATCGCGCGGTTCTTGCCGCGGGTGTTAGCGCCAGGTGCGAGCGAGGCTGCATTGAAGCCGACGATTTCGTTTTTGTTCAGCCAGGTGGTGATGTCGTGTACTTTTTCGTTGAGCGACGGCGCGTCGTAGTAGCCAAGCACGGTGCTCGGATGCCCGCCGCCGCGACCGTCGCCGGTGAGTTGCACGATTGACAGCCGGGCCGCCTCGGTGCCGCGGGCGAGCAGCACTTTGCCCTTGTCCCATTGGAAGCTCCACAGCGACGTGCGGATGCGGTAGTTGCCCGGATAGATTGTGACGAACTCGATGAAGTAGGGATGGAACGACTCGTCCTCATGGCGAAACAGGCCGACGCTGCTGCCATTGCGGAAAGCCCCCATTCTTTCGTGAGCACCTTGATCGATATGCATGTGCTCGCCGGCCGGCGGAAATTCGGGGTCGGGCTGTTTGTTCTTGAGCAACACGCCGTCGCCATGTAGCAGTACATGAGCGACGAACCCGTGCGGATTGGCGAGCGAGATGCGCTGCTTCGTCACGCTTGGCGGTTTCGGTTGCGTCGCGATGGCCATGGTAAGCGTATGATCCGCCGCCTTGAGGTATTTGGCGAGATTGACGTGCGAGATGTCCAACGCGTCGCTGTTGTTGTCGAAGCCGTGTGCCGAACCGTCGGCCGGCAGTTCACCCTGCAATAACAGTCCGGGCATATCGAACAAATCGCGCATCGTGTTTTCGTATTCGACGCGTGTCAGTCGGCGCAAGCGAGTGCGGCCATCGTTCGCGAGCTTTGCCGATTCGGCTTTCACGAGCACATCATGCAGCGTTTTCAACGAAGACGATTTCTCCTCGGCAGTCGGGCGTGGCTTGTTCTTAGGAGGCATTTCGCCGGATTCGATGCGGTCGTGGATCTTTAGCAAGTGAGCGAATTGTTCGGCGTTGCTCGCATCGAGTTTGAGCGCGGTGAGGTCCAGGCCGCCGCGTTTGGAACTCGTGTCATGACAGGCGTGGCAATGCTTCTCGAAGAACGGCGTCTGGGCGCGGGCGGGGACGACGCACGCCAGCGCGGTAAGAATTGCGACCGCGATGGGGTAGATATTTGCTGGTTGACTCATGAATAATACTGAATCGTTGAAGGTTCCGAATTGCCGCTTGCGGCTTAGCGCTCAACAGGGTCCCGCTGAGCGCTAAGCCGCAAGCGGAATGTCGTAGATTACACCATCTCCAGCCCGCGCATCGTGCCGCGGCCTGATGAGAATTCGTTCGTTTCGATGCCAAGCCGTTGCAGCATCGACACGAACAAATTGGTCAGCGGATAGTTGTTCTGCTGGTCGAATGCGAGATGTTGGCCATGCCGAAAACCGCCGCCCGCCAACAGCGTCGGCAGGTTGGTATTGGCGTGCGAATTCGCGCTGCCCATGCACGTGCCGTAGAGAACCATCGTGCGGTCGAGCAGCGATTGGCCGGCTTCCTGCGTGTCGTTGAGCGAGCGGAGGAACCCATCGAGCGCCTCGAATTGGCCTTCTTCCTTCGCACGCAAATCGGCAAGTACTTCGGGGCGATTGCCGTGATGCGTGAGGTTGTGGATCACGGTCGTGTCGATGAACAGCGAGATGACACGCGACGAATCGGTTTCGAGCGCGAGCTTGACGACGTCGAACATGAGCCGAGTCTTGCGAACAAACTCACGGTTGTCGTCGATGTCTTGCGGCGCCGTTGCCGTGACGCGCGGGCGTGGGCGGTGTTCCCATTGTTCCATGGCCGCGAGGCGTTGTTCGAGTTCGCGCACCGACGTGAGATATTGGTCGAGCCGAAGTTGATCGGCACGGGAGAGCGTGCGATTGAGTCGGCGTGATTGGTCGGCGACAAAGTCGAGCAGGCTGCGCTGTTGTCTGAGCGCTTCAACGACGGCGGCGATCTCGTCTTGTCGGCCTTGCACGAACAGGCGTTGGAACAGCCGATTCGAGCTGCGTTCGGCGGGGATTGGCGCGCCGCTGCGGGTGAAGCTGAGTGTTTGGTTGTTCTCGCCGCTCATCGCCAGGGTCAGCGACGGGAAGCGCGTATGGTTGCCGACCGATTCCGCAGCGAGTTGATCGAGCGAGATGCCGTTGCGAAACCCGCCGCGCTCGGGGTGTGGCGTGCCGGTGAGGAAGCATTTCTCGGCGGCATGAGCGCCGGTCACGCCGGGATGGCTGACGCCGGAGAAGACGGTGAATTTGTCACGCACCCGCGACAGGATATTGAGATACGGCGTGAGTGCGTAATTACGGCCTGCTGTCGCCGGGAAGAAGAATTGCGGCAAGATGCCCATGTTCGTTTCGATCGCAACCATGCGTCGAGGCACGGCGGGCCGCGGTGCGTTCTGCGCTGGTGCGAGCGATTCCAACCAGGGGAGTGCCAGCGCGACGCCGGTGCCACGTAGGAACGTTCGGCGAGGGATTGAAGCTGAATGCATCGATAACCCCAAAATAGTGCCAAGCCCGCAGGCGAGCGTCAGCGAGGCTGCGCGGGTGATAGGTTGCATGACCCGCGCAGGCTCGCTGACGCTCGCCTGCGGGCTTGGCGGTCTATTACGTCAAATTATTCAACACGCCGTCGCCGCAGAAGTTCGGGTTGCCGAAGCGAGCGAGGCGATGCCCAAAACCGTGCGCCAGCGCTAACAGCAGGCGGTTGTGCGGCACGCGATTGTAGCGAAGCGATCGGCCCATGCGGAAGTCGACGCCGTTGCCGACGACGACGAACGGGATGTTGTCAAGCGTGTGCGAATTGCCTTTGCCAAGCTCATTGGTCCAGACGATGACGGTGTTGTCGAGCAGCGTGCCCGTGCCGCCCGGTTCCGGCGTCTCGGCCAATCGGCGAGTGAGATACGCGAGCTGCTCGCAGAACCAGCGATTGATGCGCGTGAGTTGCTCCTGAGCCGTGCGGTCGGTGTCGGGGCGGTGCGACAGTTCGTGATGGCCTTCGGTGACGTTGAGCCAATTCATGCGTGCCATGCCGACCGAGTTTGTGTACTGCAGCGTGGCGACGCGCGAGAAGTCGTTGACGAAGCTGTTGACCATCAAATCGATCTGCATCCGCGAGGTGCGCGGGATATTGTTGTTCTCATTGCGAACGTTCGGTTCCAATTGGGGCACGGCATGGCCGACCGCTGGCGTCGAGCGCAAGTCCTGTTCCATTTCACGCACAAAGGTCGCGTGTTGTTCGAGCAGTCGGCGGTCATCGGTGCCGACCGCGCCGGACAAGCGTTGCAAATCGTTACGAACATCGTCGAGCACGCTGCCAACGGTCGCCTGATCGCGCATGCGACCATAGAGGCGGTTGAACATTTGGTACGGGTCGTCGATCGGCGAGATCGGTCGATTCCCACCCGCGTAAACCATGCGCGTCCAGGTATCGGCGCGATTCGGGACCATGACGCCGAATTCGAGCGAGCCAAAGCGTGTGCGTGTGGCAGCATCGGCCTGGAGATGCGTTTTGATTTCTTGATCGATGGAGATGCCGCGCGCCCAGCCGGCGGGAGTGTCGCTGCCGCCCTGGACGTTGCCGGGGAAAAGCTCGACGCCGGTGAGCAGGCAACCCATGCCGCGCATGTGGGCGTCGCCATCGCCGCGAACGCGATCGCACACGCCGTGCAGTGTGAGCATGCGCGACTTGTACGCTTCGAGCGGGCTGAGGCTGTCTTTCAGCGTGACATTGGTCAGGCTGCCCTCGGCATCGGGCCAAAACGTGTTCTGCACAACGCCGTTCGGGCTGAACATGATGACGAGCCGTTGCTTGCGGCGTTGCTGATTCGCGAACGCGGTGCCCGGAAGGTTGGTGATAAACGGCAGTGCCGCAGCGCTGAGACCGAGACCGCGGATAAAATCGCGACGGTTGGCGTGGATCGTCATTACGGATGCTCCAAATGTGCGCAACGTACAGGAGGGTTATGAGATAAGATAGCGGCAATATCGATGGGTGTCAAGCGCGGCCGAATTGCCGCTTGCGGCTTAGCGCTCATGTGGTGCTACCCGAACTCTAAGCCGCAAGCGGCGATTCCAATATGCCACTTGACTCATCGATCAAAGTGTGGTGAAATCGACCTATCTGTATTCATCTCATCTTTTCTCAAGGAGAACCCCATGCGCTTAACGAACACCCCGCGTGCCGGCGTGAGCCGACTGGAGGCGATTGTCGTCGTCCACCTGGTCGTGCTGACCGGCCTGCTGCTAATCCCGGCGTGCGATCAAAAGATTCGCACACTGGCGGCTCGCACGCAATCGACCAACAACCTCAAGAACATTGCCCTGTCGATGCATGCTTTCCACGACGCCAACAAACGCCTGCCGTTCAACGGCACGAAAGCAGCAATCGGCGGCGACTACAAGTCCGGCAGCTGGGCGTTTCAGATTCTGCTGTTCATCGACCAGCAACCGCTATTCAATGCACCCGCTCCAACGACGGACGTGCCAGCTTATATGTGCCCCGGCCGAAGCCGACCTTCAACGCAAGCGGGCCTCGGGGCGTGGACCGATTTCTTCATCAACAACTACATCAACGATCCCGCGAATGCCTCGAAGCCCGACAATCCAGATCGGCTCGTCATGCTCAAGGACATCACCGACGGCATGTCCAACACAGTTGTCGCTGGGCAGGGCAACATCTCCACGCGCGACTACCAGGCGGTCGGCGGAGTCGTCGGGTCGCACAACATCTTCGCAGGTGGCTCGGCGGGTACGATGCGTGCCGGCCCGGATTGGGTCAAGGGGCAGCCGCTGCTCGTCACGCTCGCTCCCGATACGACGAATCCGCCAAACCTGAAAGCCGGCGGCTGGGGCGGGCCTTATCCGCAAGGAGGGTTGATAGCGATGGGTGACGCGACGGTGCGGATGTTCGCCTATTCGCTTAGCCCGCAAACCTTCGGCGAACTGCTGACGCCGACGGGTGGGGAAAAGGTTCAGTTGCCGGATTCGTGATCGGTTCGGTTGCCCGGTTGTTGTCTTCCGCTTGCGGCTTAGCGCTCGGATAATCTGACGAGAGCGCTAAGCCGCAAGCGGCGAGCACGGCCTTCAGTTCTTACCGCCAACGATAAGTTGATTGACGACTTGGCGCACGCCGGGCGTCATGCTCATCATGCCTTCGACGAGTCGGCGTTCGCGGTCGTTGGCGACTTGGCCGTGAAGTTCGACGATGTTGCCATTGACGACGACCTGGATGCCTTCTTTGTTCTTGATAAACGTGGAGCGATCGATCGTCGCGCGGAGATCGCCTTGCAGTTTTTGCGGGACATGGACGATGCGTGGGAAGTCTTCGGAGAGCGCGGTCATGTAGACCGGGGCGCGAGGCGTGCCGTAGGTGGAGAAACCGGCGGTGGTGGTACTGGCGGTTGCTTTGCCGGTGCCGACGTTTGTCGTCGTGGTGGTCCAAATGCCTTTGCCGAACGTACCCGTGACTTTCGCGGGGCTGCCAATTTGCTTGCTGTATTTGCTGGGCAGACCGAGCGAGAGCGGATCGACGTAGGTGAGATTGAATGGATTGGAACTGGATGGAATGGTCGTCGCTGAGCCAGCGCTGCCGGTGATGGCCTGCGTTTCCACGGCGACGATGTTTTGGGGCGCGGCAGTGTTTCCCGATCCGATGCCCCCGCCGGCGCCGATGCCAGTCCCACCCGTGCCGCTGGTGGATGTGGCCGTCGTTCCCGTGGTGGTTCCGGTTGTTTGGGCTATCGCCACCTGCACCGAGGCCCACGTGCCGATTACCAGAGTCCATAGGCAGCGTCGCAGCGTCATGGCATTCTCCCTACCAAGGCAAAGATTGACGGTTATTATCAATCTATCGGCTCCGAATCGATCGATTCATCAACAAAACCAATCATTATTATCAACGGATGAAATGACAAACGCAAGCGAGAAATTGCATCAATCCCCGATTCTCATCCTTCATTCATAGATAACGCGGATGACGCCACGCTAATCCTTTGGCGGCGGGGCGGGTCGCTTTTTCGCCGTCAGGTCTTTTCCTGCGCCCGAATCTTCTGGTGACGGCACTTGAACTTGGGGCGGTGGTTGCGAGCAGCCCTGGATTGAGACGGTCAGAGATAGAAGCAACACAATGAATCCAGATCGCATTCGCTAGTTCCTCAAAAGCATTCGGCGACGGAATCCCGCCACCAAATGGTGAATGTCGTGCCAGGAGCTGGTCAAGGAATGAATACGGTTTCGCCGCCGTCACGTGTGGAGAGCGCGGCGATAACGCTACTGCCGCTATTGGAGATCATTCGAACGGTCCCATCACCAAAGAGGAAATGGGCACCACCAGGGTGGAAGCTCCAATAATGAGCTGCGTCACAGCCTACGTCTGGATGGCCCGAGGCAAGTCCGATTTTTTGGGCGGCAGTGCCAGTGCAAGGGAGGTTGGGGGGAGATGAGTAGTTTGCGATAAAGTATTTGGCGATTGCCAGGTCATTGGATGTCATGACGGAATCGCCGTTGCCATTACCGTCGTAGCCGTAGGCAGCAAACCACCAGCCGTATTCGAGATTCGAGTTTGGCGGGCGTTCGCCGACCATGATGGTGTTGGTTGTACCGTCGCTGATGGTGGCCAATTTCACTTTTGACGACATGAAAAGAATGCCATTGAATGAAGTTGATGTCGTGCCCGAATTCCCCAGGTAGCAAGTTAACGCCTGGTCTCGGATACCGGAAGGGGCCCCGATGTAGCGTAATTGGCCGCGTGGATCCGCAGGGCAGGTATAGACCGGCATGTATTGTGCGCATGCTGGATTGTACCAGCTATAGTAGTTCGACCCGCCACCCTTGGCGAATGTGCCAGCCTGGTCATACAAGGGCACCTGCTCCATGTAAGGGAGAATATATCCCATCCAGGTCCAGGACCCTTGATACGGGGCAGCACTGGTGAAAGGCGAGCTTCCCTGCGGGAGCACTTTGTACGTGTCGTGATAACCGTGCAAAGCGAGGCCCTGTTGCTTCATGTTGTTGGCGCACTGCGTTTGGGCCGCAGCATCGCGCACCTTTTGCACCGCGGGCACGAGCAACGAGATAAGGATGGCGATAATGGCGATGACGACGAGCAGTTCAATCAGCGTAAAGCCGACCCGTTTTGGCAATCGCATTTCAACCCCCTACGAATGAGAAGAGAAAAAATAATAACCCATGCACGTATCGTGCCGAATGAGCAATAGGACCAAGTAACTGCTACCCCAACCAAAAAAAAGATAAAACTCGCCGCGAAAAATCTCAACCGGTTCAGCCAAATGCCTCATTGGTTAGCAATCGCTGCCAAGGAGGAGATCAACATTAACTCTATCGGCACGAGATGTTCACCGAAAATCCATAGATGACATGTTGTTTTTTATATTAATAACAGAAATAAACGCATAAAGAAAGAAAAAAAAAAAAAATCGTAAGAATTTGACAGCCGGGCCGAAGCAGGCCAATTTTTTCGTTTAGCGCCCGCGCAATGCGAGGCGTCACGCGGGCGCTAAACGAGGACGGGTTTCCCACGGGAATTCGGCGAGCCGCTATTTCTTGTCGGGATCCGTGATCCCGTCGGTGCGCGTTTTGTCCTGAATGCCGGTGGACGGCGTGCCACCCATCGTTGGCGGCGGCGCAGTCTCGCCAGCACTCGACAGCGCGGCTTTTTTCTGCGCCGCCTCCTGTTCCTGTGCAAGCTGATTGAACCGCTGAGCCACGAAGTAGAACACCGCCATCACTACCAGTGTCGCGATGGCGAGCATTACGAAATAGTCGCCTGGCGTCATCGTGTTGTACAGTCGGCCGACCGGCGCGTTGATAAAGAAATTGGCGATGGCAACTGTCAACAGCCACAACGCCGTCACGAAGCTCTTCATCGTCGGCGGCGCGACGACGAACGCCAACTCCAGGCCAGTGATCGAAATAAGGACTTCCGCCAGCGTCAATAGGACGAAAGCTAGCACCTCGAACCAGATCGTCACCTTGCGGTCTCGAATCGATGTCGCGCCTTTGTTGACCCATTTCTTCATGCCCTCGATCTGGTCCTTGGACAACCAATCCTTCTCATCGGGCGAAACCAAATTCTTATGAGCCGTGAAGAGTAGGCTTTCGTCCGCCTTGCCAGATTTGATCGCCGGGCCGGACACGCCGCCTTTTAGCAGTGCCGCCAGCGTGCCCACTTCCAGGTTGCCGCCCTTGGTCTCGTCATCGCCGTGGCAGCGAGCGCACGCCTTCTGAAGCGGGCCGCGAACATCCGTCTCGAAACGCGGCGCGACGAAGCGCTTCATCGACTTGGTTTCCTTCTCACCGATAACAGCGACGGTGACTTGGTCCGCCCGAACGACGATCGGTTCTGTCTGGTTTTTGCCATCCTTCTTTTCATCCTTCTTTCCCTTGGTGACAATGATGGTGACCTTGCTTGGTTTTTCAAATTCCACCTTGGTGACGGCTTTCTCCGTGCGTGTCGCTTCCTTATCCTCATACGTATCGCACATATACCCGCCGATCGCCATCACGCCCATGCTCAGTGCCGTCAGCAAGAATCCCAGCATGATCTTGTCGGTCGGCCTCACGCGATAGCCTCGGCGTTCGACGAAGTTCCACAAGAACGGCATCATCGGCACGAAGGCGACAATGAGCAGCGGGTTCAACGTGCCGATCTGCTCGACCGAGATTTCCCAGCCGAAGATATTGAGGTCGGTGAAATCGCGTGCGAAGAAAATCCAGATCGTATGGCTTTGATCGAAAATCGCCCAGAAGACGGTGATCAGCAAAAAGATGCCCGCGATGCGGCGCATCGTCAACCATTTCAACGCGCGTTCTTCCGGCGTCGCCGCGCGGCGTTGGATTTTCTCCACGGCATAGAACGGCTTTCCTGCCGCGAAGATCAAGAACGATATCGCCATTAACACCGCCGGACACAGGAATGCAATCGAGTAGCCGTATCTGTCGCGAACGACGGGAAGCACGGCATACGAGATCATCGCCCCGATGTTGATCGCCATGTAGAACATGCCGAACGCCATCGAACGCAGGCCCTCGTCGCCGGGCCGTTTCTGGTCATACGTCATACCCATGAGTGTCGAGATGTTCGGCTTGATGATGCCGCTGCCCATCGCCAAGAGTGACAGGGCGAGAATCGTCCAGGTAACGGTTTCGTACGCCATCAACACGTGGCCCAAAATATACGGGATCGAGAACAGTACGATCAGTCGATATTTGCCAAGGTACTGGTCGGCGAGAAAACCACCCAGCAGCGGAAGCAGATATGCGGCAGCCTTGAACGCCGACACCCACGTATTCGAGTTGGCGTCGCCGAGAAAGAGACCGTTCTCTTCGGAGATGAAGCGAGGCAAGATCGCCATCATGCCGTAAAAGGAGCAACGCTCGGCCAGTTCGCCCCAGAAGATGAACCAGAAACCGATCGGATGGTTGATCAGCGTTTCCAGCACCGATTTGCTGGGCTTCGCAATCGATGGCTCTGGTTGATTCGCTTGGCCTGTGCTCATCGCCGAGGTCTCCTGATTGCCCGGCGAGTTAGTCGCCGGAGGAATTCCAAAACTATGAAACTAACCGATTTCTTATAAAACACAACCGTTGCCGGCTCATTCTGTGAAAAATAACGGCAAGTTGGTTGGGGTATTTCCAAGGAACGAATATGGGCAAACTTACCGGAAAAGTCGCTTTGGTCACTGGCGGCAACAAAGGCATCGGCCGCGGCATCGCCCTGGGGTTCGCCGCTGAGGGTGCGTCTCTCGTCCTCGTCGCCCGGGGCCAGGCTGACCTCGACCGCACGGCTGCCGACATCCGCGCTCTCGGCGCCGACGTGCTGACGCTGCCTGCCGATGTCACCGACGAAAAGCAGGTTGATGTCGTCTTTGCGCAAACGATCGCGCATTTCGGTAGGCTCGACATCCTCGTCAACAACGCTGGCGCGTTCGATGGCGGGCCGCTCGATGAGCTCAGCGTCGAAGCCTGGGATAAGGTCATGGCACTCAACCTGCGAGCGCCGTTTCTGTGCACGCGATCTGCGTTTCGCATCATGAAAAAACAAGGCGGCGGACGCATCATCAACATCGGCTCGATCTCGGCTCAGCGGGTGCGCCTGAATTCCGGACCTTATAGCACCAGCAAGCATGGCCTTTGGGGTTTGACGCAGGTCACCGCACTCGAAGGTCGCGAGTTCGGCATCGCCTGCGGCTGCCTACATCCGGGCAACACGATGGTCGAACGCCGCCAGACGACAGGCAAGACCGAGGATGACGAACCAATGATGTCCGCCGCGGAGTTAGCCCAGGCCGCCGTCTGCATGGCGACACTGCCGCCGCACGTCAATATGCTCGAAGCGATTGTGTTACCGATCGGGCAGATGTATGTCGGAAGAGGGTAGTTTTCGCTTCAAGCCCCAGGATGAGCGGAGCGATTCCTGGGGGGTTATGTGGACGGTCAATCGACCCCCAGGAATCGCTCCGCTCATCCTGGGGCTTGAAGGGGTCTCATGAATATCGAACATGTCGCATTCAACGTTCCCGACCCCGTGGCTATGGCCCAATGGCTCGTCGCGCATCTGGGTATGCGCATCGTGCGTCGGCTGGAGCAGGCACCGTTCACGCATTTCGTCGCGGACTCGGCTGGGCGCGGCGTGCTCGAACTCTATTGCCACGCTCAGAAAGCGATGCCAAACTATGCGGCTCTTGATCCGCTGAGTTTGCACATCGCGTTCACGGTAGAAGATGTCGCCAGCGAGCGCCAGCGCCTGCTCGATGCCGGTGCGACAACTGCCGGCGAGGTCGTGACGACGGAGTCGGGCGATGTGATGACGTTCGTGCGAGATCCATGGGGCGTGACAATCCAACTCGTGAAACGCGTCAAGCCGCTTCTCTAATACCTGCCGCCTCAGCTCCGTGTACAGGTCGAACTGCTCGTTTCCGTATTTCCACGCATTGCTACATTCCGGCAGAAAACTATCCACAGAGGCAACGCACTAGTTATTGGGATTGGTCGCCGAGCGTGCGGTCTGATGCGATGCCGATGCCGACTGGAGTCGGGAATCCAGCTAAGTCAATTCGCCTACAACGACTTCCGTTTTCCTGTTCCTTCATTGCGATTCAGAACATACAGAGACCATGCGGCTTTCTCATTGGCAATAAACTCGGTCGGCGTTGCCTTCCCAATCTCGGCAGCGCATATTTTGAGCTCGTTGCCCTCCAAAACGTAGATCGCCCGACGGAGTTGTCCTTGCTTTTCGCCAGTAGGAAAGACCAATTGCATCTCGGCCGGGGACTTCGAGGAATCTAATTGAAGGACAAATTCCTCAGCGATGCTGATTTCAAATTCTTGCGGATTCGTGCCCGGTTTTTTTTCGAGCATTTGGAACCGGTCCTGTCGAATCGATACGGTCAATTGCTTGATAGCATCAGCACCGACGATCCTTCCGTGTTTATGGAATGACACCAGTTCCCAGTCTCCCTGTAATCCCTTGAAGTGGTCAACCGTTGGCGACCCCGCACATCCGAGAAGGCAGAAAAGGAGCAGGCTAAACATCGCCAGGATAACGGACTTGAATGACATGACTCAGCCCTCCGCAATAACTTCACGATAGAACCGCACGCAGGCGAGCCTATCGGAAAATATTGTCGCCGCGATCCGCCAGGAACGTTCAAGGATTGAGATCAACCGCGTTGTTATCGGCAGGCTGAAGCAGATTGGTGAGCGGGGCAGTGAATGCGAAGGGGCGAACCGTTCCGTCTCCCATCGCCATCAATCCTCCTTCACTCATCGGACTGCCCCATTGGTTGAGAGTGGTGGCTGTCCCGTCCTTGAGCCAAGTCGAAGCCGTGTCGCCCAATCCGGTGCGTCCCGTGGCGAGGGTGCCGCCACTGAAGATCGGCAGGCGATAGCTGTTAGCGGGAATCGTGATTGGATAATCGCTGGTCGCCACATAGGCATGGCCGAGTAGGATCGTGTTCGAACTTCCGTCGCTGATCGTGACGAGTTTTCGCTTGACGTTGGCGGCATTGACAGCGCCTGTCGGACTGTTCAAGTAGGGATTGATGGCGAAATCCGTGGCGGGGCCGTTCATTGTGCCCGCTGCAGCGATGGCAGCGGCGCTTGCTGTATAGGTGATGGTAAGAATACTGCCGCTCGCGGTGAGGGATAGACTGCCGCCGGGGGAACTGAGCGCTGAGATGGTAATCGAACCTGAGTATGGAATGACAAGCGGTGTTCCCGAAACGATCGTGTAGGGTTTGCCGTTGATGGTCGCGGAGGCGGACGGAAGAGTCACGGTCCCGCCTGTCAAATAACCTGGGCGAGCACGAATCGCGCAAAGGAATGCCGGGATCGACGTACTCCAGTTTGCCGCCGCCGCCCCAGTTTGGCTGTCATAGATCGGCAGTTGATCGACGTACGGCAATATTTGATAGCCCCAGCTTCCCGAATCGTTGCTGGTATTGACCGCGTTGGTAATGCCATTGAATGGCAACGACTTTGTCGAGTCGTGATAACCATGAAACGCAAGTGCCATTTGCTTGAGATTGTTGGTCGTCTGCGACCGAGCCGCGGCGTAGCGCACCTTTTGAACGGCGGGAACGAGCAAAGCGATCAAAATAGCGATGATGGCTATCACGACCAGAAGCTCAATCAGAGTGAACGCTTGACGGGTACGCGCGTGAGAATGATTCATACCGTTCTCGAAAAAATGAAACCATGTGGAAGAGTACTACAAACTGGGACGCTTAGAAGGAGAGACTAGCAGGGATTGTATGCGAAACGGAGATTTTTTCAAGGCACTTATGTCGAATTTGAAAACAGGCATACCCCCGGACGCTCAGCCCTCGACAAATGCGCCCAGCAGCCAAAGTCGTCATCAACCATTGCGTGATGGTTTTGCAGGAATCCTCGGAATTCGGATTGCGCCACTTCAAAACACCATCACGTGGAGCGTGATGCCTACGGTAATTCGGGATTATTTTCGAGGGCGGCGATTTTTCTCCGAATTGCGGACCGTTCTTAATAATTGTTGACGGCAAGACCATTGGCCATTAGACTGTGGCGTTAGTGAGTATCCCGCGTCGATATACCCGCGACAAGTGAAATCTATGGACGCACGCCCTCTCCCACGGAGCATGCCATGATCGATTTGTTGCCTCATGAACGCGACGAAGTCCGCACCGGGGCCGGCGTGGCGGCGCTTAAGCAAGGATTCGTCAACAATCTGCACTATGTGCTGGCGAAATTCCCGGCCGTCGCCACGCGCAACGACTACTACATGGCGTTGGCCTACACGGTGCGCGATCGGCTGCTGCAACGCTGGGTCCATACGGCGCAGACCTATTTTGAACGTGCCAGCCGAACGGTTGGCTATCTGTCTGCCGAGTTCCTACTTGGGCCTCACCTGGGCAACAATCTCGTTAACCTGGGCATCTTCGACCAGGCCAAGCAGGCGATGTCCGAACTGGGTTTGAACCTCGCCGACCTTCTGGCGCAGGAGGAAGAGCCGGGCCTGGGCAACGGCGGTCTCGGCCGACTGGCGGCGTGCTACCTCGATTCGCTGGCGACCCTGCAAATCCCGGCCATCGGCTACGGCATCCGTTACGAGTTCGGCATCTTCGATCAGGTCATTCGCGATGGTTGGCAGGTCGAGATCACCGACAAATGGCTGCGCTATGGCAACCCGTGGGAAATATTTAGGCCGGAAATCACCTACCCCGTCGGCTTCGGCGGGCAGACGCGCGGCGCCATCGACGCCGCCGGCCGCTACCACGTCACCTGGACTCCCGGTTGGGTCGTGCGCGGCGTCGCCTACGACACGCCGATCCTCGGTTACGGCGTCAACACGGTCAACCTGTTGCGACTCTGGCATGCCCAGGCCACCGAATCGTTTGACTTTCAAGCGTTCAACACCGGCGATTACTACGGCGCGGTGCAAGAAAAGCTTTCCTCCGAGAACATCACCAAAGTGCTATACCCGAACGATGAGCAACTCCAGGGCAAGCAACTCCGCTTGCAGCAGCAGTACTTCTTCACCTCGTGCTCCTTGCGCGACATGCTGCGCCTCTTCCGCCAGCGCGAGCTTAACCTGAGCCAGATGACCGAGAAGTTCACCGTCCAACTCAACGACACGCACCCGTCGATCGCGATTGCGGAGATGATGCGGCTACTGGTGGATGAGCACCTGATGGATTGGGAGCCGGCCTGGGAATGTACGCGCCGCGTCTTCGCCTACACCAATCACACGCTGTTGCCCGAAGCGTTGGAGGTCTGGTCGCTCGACTTGTTCCGCCGATTGCTGCCACGACATCTGGAGATCATCTTTGAAATCAACCGCCGATTCCTGGACCAGGTCCGCGCTCGCTTTCCCGGCGACGAAGCTCGGGTCACACGAATGTCGCTCATCGACGAGCGCGGCAGCCGTTCGGTGCGTATGGCTCATTTGGCCTGCGTTGGCAGTTACGCCGTCAATGGCGTTGCCGAGTTGCACAGCCGATTGCTGCGTGAAAATGTACTGCACGACTTCGCCGAGATGGAGCCACACAAGTTCCTCAACGTCACCAACGGTGTCACGCCGCGTCGCTTCGTCGTCTTGAGCAACCCTCGGCTGGCGGCGCTGCTCAACCGCGTGATCGGCGACGGCTGGATCACGAAACTCGACGAACTGCGCAAACTGGAACCGTTCGCTGAGGACGCCAATTTCCGAACGGAATGGCGAGCCGTCAAGCGTGCCGCCAAGCAAGATCTGGCGGCGATCATCAGCACGCGCACGGGTGTGGCGGTCGATCCGGACTCGCTTTTCGATATTCAGGCCAAACGGTTTCACGAATACAAACGCCAGCACCTGAACGTGCTGCACATCATCACGCAGTACCTTCGGATCAAGGACAACCCGGCTGCCACGATCACGCCGCGAACGTTCGTGTTCGGCGGCAAGGCGGCGCCGGGCTATGCGATGGCCAAGCTCATCATCAAGCTCGTCACCGCCGTCGGCGATGTGGTGAATGCCGACCGCGACGTGCGTGGCCGACTGCGCGTCGTGTTCGTGCCCGATTTCAACGTCACCAACGCGCAGCACATCTATCCCGCGGCCGACCTGTCCGAACAGATTTCGACCGCCGGGAAGGAAGCCTCGGGCACGGGCAACATGAAGTTTGCCCTCAACGGCGCCCTGACGATCGGCACGCTGGATGGCGCCAACGTCGAAATCCGCCAGGAGGTCGGGCCGGAAAACTTCTTCACGTTCGGCCTGACCGCCGAGGAAGTCGCCGCCGTGCAAGCGCGTGGCTACGAACCGAGCCGAATCTACCGCGACAACGCCGAGCTGCGCCGCGTGCTCGACGCCATCAGTGACGGCACGTTCAGTCACGGCGACCTCGGCTTGTTCCGCCCGCTGGTGGATAACCTCTTACACCGCGATCCGTTTCTCGTGCTGGCCGATTACGCCGCGTATGTTGCCTGTCAGGATGACGTGAGCCGAGCCTACCAGGACCAGGAACGCTGGGCCCGGCTATCGATTCTGAACGTCGCACGGATGGGCAAGTTCTCATCCGACCGCAGCATCCGCGACTACTGCCGCGATATTTGGAAGATTACACCGGTGCCAATTGAGCTTTGATGGGCTGCGTTTCGTCCGTGGTCCGTGGGGCTGGCTTTCCAGCCTGCCGCATTTTGACGATCAATGGCCAAGCTATGGCAGGCTGGAAAGCCTGCCCCACGGACCACGGACGAAGGATCATATTGGTGCAGCGGGTTGGGGTCACTCCATCTTCGCACACGTTTTCCCGTGCGTGACCTTGTGTTCGAGCAAGCGGTGTTCCGGTTTGCCGTCGGGGTCTCGTTGGGCGTCACGCAGGATTTGCACAGCGTATTTGCCCATCTCGCGCCAATCGATCGCCGTCGCGGTCAGGCCGGGAACCGTTTCGCCTCCCGCCCCCATGATGCTAACATCGTCGGGAACCCGCAGACCGCATCGCGACAGCTCATCAATGATGAAACGTGCCACCGTGTTGTTGAAACAAAAGAGCGCCGATGGCCGTGGCGACAACGCCAGATATCGCTCGACGGCTTCGGCGGCGCCGGCGGCAGTCAGTTCGACGGGTATCTCCCATACATGCCGTCGCGGCAGCTTTGCATCGCGCAGGCCCTGGCGATAGCCGCGTAGCCGCCAGGGATTTAGCTCGGAATTCTGCCAATCGACGAAGCCGATGCAGCGATGCCCCAGCGACGCGATGTGGCGAATCGCTTGCTTGGCGCCTTCAAACGAATCATCACGTACCGAATGAACGCGAGGCAAATTCAAATCGTGATCGAGCAGCACGACGGGCAGGCCGAGGCTCATGGCCCGCTTTACCGCCTTCTCCTCGCCGCATGACGCGAAGATGACGCCTTCGAGTCGATTGCCCTGGCATAATTCGCGGATTGCTTGGTGCAAATCCGAGGGTTGCGTATGTCTCACAAGTAGCTGAAACCCGCCTAGTCCCGCCTCGGCCAACGCCCCTTGGAGCATCAACCCGCTGATTGCCGCCGTGACCGCTTCCTCGGCGCCGGCGCGGGTCGGATAGTCGGCCTGCAAATAACCCAGGCAGCGTGACGCCGATGTTTTTGCCGCCACTTTTTCGCCATTACTGGGCTGCAAGAAGGTTCCGCGTCGGCGAATCTTGATGAGCAACCCTTCGCGTTCCAATACCACCGTCGCCAGTCGAACCGTTTCACGGCTGACGCCCAGCTGTTCCGCCAACTCGACCTCGGTTGGCAGCCGCCCGGTCGGAAACTGACCCTCCGCAATGGCAGTTCGCAGCGACTGCTCGGCTTGCGCGATCAGGCTCATCGATCGCGCTAGGCGAGGCAGCGTCTGTACCTCGGACGTCCGCTCCGTTTTTTTGCGAGGCCTTGGCATCGGTCATCTCATGCGATTGGTTGTCGATTTACCAATTACACCATGTTATGGTGTTTTGGGAAGATTAGCGATCCGCGAGTCGGCCTTCCTGCCTTTTATTCGCCCTATCACAATAACTATCGTGGTAAGAAGACCGAATCCGAAGAAGACGAGCGGGCCGTAATAAAGTTCGTAAGGCGAATTGATATAACCTCGTTCCGGTTGGTTCGTTCTATAACGAACGGGCACTCGGTCGCCGATCTTGTAAGGTGGGAGCCAGCTCCAATTGCTTCCCTTGCACTTGAATTGCTGTTCACCGACCCAATATGCGACAACCGGGATATAACGGGTTCGTCGGTTTTCTCTGTCTATCCATGATTCCATGAAAATGACGGAGCCGGTCGTTGCTTCCGTGCCAGCATCTTTGGTGGTTGAGCGATATCCGCAGAACGCACCGATTGACAGAAAAGTGAGCGGAAATACCACCGCTACAGCCCAACCGAATGTGGTTGAATACCAGATGGAACCGCTATGGCGGTCCGATCCTTGGCATTTTCGGTTACGCTCCGTCACGGGCAGCCTCAATGAATGCGTCCGGACGCTTGGCGACAGCCAACCAAGGTGGTCAAGATGGCCATGCTTTTGGGATGACCACTTTGGCCATGTTGGAATCGTCCAGACGATAAACTTACGAGCCGGAAGCGTGAGCGACGGATTAGTTTTGTGTTTTTCAAAATCCGTCGCTTACGCTTCCGGCTCGTAAAGGCTAAACGTGGGCTTGTTCAATTATTACTTCACCGCCACGACGTGGCCGTTCTTTTCGATGTTTCCCGTGGCATCTTCGCCATTGGCGGCGATACGGCCGCCGGTCGGGCGATCGATCGTAATCTCCCACTCCGCGAAGTTCGGGCGTGTTGCCGTTGCTTCCTTGCCGTTGACGAGCACCTTCGTCACGTTGCCGTTGTCCGCCGTCACGCCACGCACGAGCAACTTGCCGTCCTGCGTGGAAACGTGGGTGACGATCGTGACCGGCGGCAGATCGTCAATCGGATCGAGCAGCTTCGGGAACTTGACATCGCTGATCGGCATGACGCGCGATTCATTGCCGGTGAGCGGGGAGTCCTGCTTGAACTTGGTCGGGGCAGCTTTGAATTCGCCCGACTTGATGCTGGAAACCTGAGCGTGCTTGCCCTGGCCGTACCAGTCGTGCAAAAAGATCGGTACGCCCGCCTCGAACTTCGGCATGGGCCGACCGCCGCCGCCGAGGTTGACGAGCGCTTTCGCCTTGCTGTTGTCGTTCCAGTTGATCGTTTTGACATTGCGCAGATGCGTCTGTGCTTTGCCCGTTGGATTGTCGTCGGAAATCTGGATGAGCGGCATGCCACCCGATCGGCAGCCGTCAAATGTCAAGCCATCGACGGTCAACATGCCGAACTGGATGCTAAGATCGTCATGCCCGCGATTGAACGGTTCGGTGTTGGTTTGGCTGATGGTTACGTTCTTGTATTCGTGATTGTCGTAGTTCGGATGATAAACACCATAGGCGACTTTGTGAATCATCAGGTTCTCGACGCGCAACGACGGAACCTGCGGACGCAAGCCATAATGCGTGTCCCAGATTTTCAGGTTGCGAACGATGAACGGATGGTTGACGTCCGGCCCGATGCGATTGACGCCTTCGCCGAGGTTGCAGCCGTAGAGGCCGGTGCTGCTGTGGACTTCGTTGTCGTCAAAGCGGATGAAGGGAAGCGTGCGGATATCGACAAGCTTCTTACTGCCATCGGGTTGCTGAACCTTGAAGGTGAGCTTCAGCGCGCTGCCCTGAGTCGCCTCATAGCGGAAGCCGTAGTTGCCGTTGTCGGCGGCGACGTTGCGGGTGAACGAATTCATGCTGTTGGCCCACCAGTAACCGGCGCCGTCGTTGGCGTCGAAGCCGAGGACTTGCTTGGGCAGTCGTTTGGCTGAGCGTGCGCCAACGGCGAGGTTGCGATCGAGGACGTTGAAAACTTCGGTGCCGTCCTCGAAGAAGAAGCCATGCCCCATGCTCTTGTAGCCGACGACATCGCGAACGACGAGGTAGTTGGTGCCGTGAATCGTCAGCCAACGATTATGGCTATCCCAGATCGACGCGCCGATGACGGAGCTGCCTCGCATCGAGTCGCCGACGAGGTGATAGTGCAAGCTATAGCGACCGAGCACGCCGGCTTTGCCAAGGTGGCGGAACTCGGCGTAGCTGATCGAGCCCGCGGAGCCGTGGTGATACATCGTATGCCCGCGGATGCCGGCTGGGTCGGCGGATTCGACGGTGACATTACGGCTCAGGTTCGCGACTTCAGCGCGGAACTCACCGGTGCCGAGATGATCGTAGGCGAGCGCCTTGTCGAGTGTGATTTTTATCCCATCAATTTGCTTGATGGTGAACTCTTCGGTGTAGACGGCTTTGCCATAGCTATGGCTGGTCGCGGTGACGATGATGCGATCGCCCGCTTTCCAATAGGTGACCGGTTCTTTCAAAGTGATTTCGGTCGCGCCGGTCTTGGCAGTTTCGCCGAGGTTGACCCAGGTGCGGTTCATGGGCGTGCCGTGCAGGTCCATGCGGCCGCCGCAACAGACGATGGCGGGCCAGCTGTTTTTGTCGGTGCCTTCGATGTAGTGGAGGCGGATGAGAGCCGTGTGCTTGGCACCGATCGGTTGCGCTTGCGTGCCGACTTCGAGGGCGGCTCGTATGCTGCCTGGCTTGGCGTTCATGGCATGGGCATCGCAATCGAAGCCATTCTCGCTGGCATCCTCGCCGCTTTGGATTTTGATCAGGCCGACGTTGAGCACGGTGTCCATATTGGAAGCGAAGGATAGCGTGCCGGCCACGTGAATGAAGCGAATGACATCACCGGATTTGGCATCATAGATGACGATATGGCCTTCTCGAACCTGCACCCTCGTCCCGGCTGCGGGAACTTTGCCGCCTTCCCAGGTAGAGGCTGCGGACCATGCGCCGCTCTTCATCGAGCGGATCAGATTCGCGGGCTTATCCGATTTATCGTTGTGCTCCTGAGCGTTGGTGGAAAGGCCGACCAAGGCGATCGCTAATGCCATGCCGAGACGAAGAGAGAGTGCCATGTGAGGATACCTCAAGGGTGGGATGTTGTGCGCGGTTATTGTATACAAAAAATGCTGTTAATCCGCTTGGCGAGCCTGGCCGCGTAAGCGGCAGGTTGAATTCGGCAGTCGACTAGTTCAACCTACCGCTTACGCGGCCAGGCTCGCCGAATTGAAAAAAAAGGCCGTCGATTACGAGAATCGACGGCCCTAGCAGTTTGCAACGGAGCTGTTACACAAGTTCGGCGATGGGACGGCCGCCTTCGATCATGTACGTCGGTCGACCGATCGGGCTGGTGAACTGAAGATCGCGCGGCATGCCGAGAGCGTGCAGCACGGTTGCCTTCAGGTCGGTCGGCGAGATCGGTGCTGTCGCCGGGCGTTCCACCTTCGAGCTGGATTCGCCAACGGTTTGGCCCATGCGCAATCCGCCGCCAGCCATCGCCAGCGTGCACAACGCACCCCAGTGATCGCGACCCGCATTGCGATTGACGCGCGGCGTGCGGCCGAACTCGCCGCTGATGACGAGGAGGATGTTGCGATCAACGCCGCGAGCAACGGTGTCGGTCACGAAAGCGCTGACAGCGCGATCGACGTCGCCGCAGCGAGCGCGAAGCGAGTTGGCGATGTTGCTGTGCATGTCCCAGCCGCCGTAGTTGATGGTGACGAAACCGCAGCCGGCTTCGCACAAACGACGCGCAAGGAGCATCTGTTCGCCGAGGCCACGGCCGTACTGTTCGCGAGTGCGAGCGTTTTCACGAGTGACATCGAACGCTTGACGAGCGTTGCCCTGAACGAGCTCGTAAGCCTGTCGGCCGTACTGATCGAGGCCTTCCAACATGCCGGTCTGATCGACTTCGCGGCTGATGTTGTCGAAAGATTGCTGGAGGGAACGACGGTCTTGCAGCTGATCGACGGTGACGCGCGGTTCCATGTTGAGGCGGGATTGGCCCGTCGTGGCGAACGGTTCGTAGGCTCGGCCAAGCCAGGACGCGCCGTCGCCCGTGATGGGGTTCAGGCGGACATAGGTGGGCATGCCAGTGGTCGGGTGATTCGCACCGCGCTGGCGAGAAAGGATCGAGCCCGACGACGGATGCTGCTGAGCGCCAGAGCCTTCTTGATTGCGGCTGTTGTAGCCAGTGTTGACCCAGTAAGTGCCAGCGCCGTGGCTGCCACTGCCATGCGCGAAGGAACGCACGAAGGCCATCTTGTCGGCCACGGTTCCGATGCGAGGCAGCAAGCCGCCGATCTGGATGCCAGCGACGTTCGTCTGAACGGCGCCGACGGTGCTGCGGAATTCTTCCGGAGCGCTCATCTTGGGATCGAAGGTCTCGACGTGGGTCGCACCGCCGCCAAGCCACAGCCAAACGACGGACGCATCGCGGGTCGCCTGGCCTTGTGCCGAGGCTTCTGCGCGCATGCGTAGCAGATCGGGAAGCGACAGCAGCGATGCGCCGCCGATCGCGCCCAAAGCGCCGACGCTGAGGAAATTGCGGCGGTTCATGCCGTCGCATTCCCGGTGATTGTTGCCGAACAGGTTGAGCATTACATCCCCCTTTTTGAGATACCGCGCAAACAGGTTGTGTAGTGAACGCTACAATTTGCCATCGTTGGTATACCACGAAACTGTCCAGGTTACAAGGCTTTAGGAGGAAATATCAATTCGTGGGTGGTCCGTGGTCCATGGGTCAGGCTTTCCAGCCTGACATGTTTTTGACGATTTCGTGGCCGGCAAGGACGGCCTTATCATCGACGTGCGCGAGAACCCAGGCGGCAGAATCACCGACCACCTGCTCACCGCCCTGACGCAACCGATGCACTCCATCACCGTGCCCCGCGGCGGTGGGCCGGGCTATCCGCTCGATCGCAAGGTCTACGTCTCCTGGACATCGGTTCGGTCGCCTCCAGGAAATGAAAACCTGATTTGACATTACTGCATTATCGCGACCATTGCAAGCAAAATCAAACGCAATAGCACGTGCCGCGCAGAGCCGATCGATGGTAAGATCGTGTGCCTGACCTGGGAGGCCGCT
>CAMAUE010000028.1 GCA_945861245.1 Singulisphaera sp. GP187 | reverse complement strand
ATACAACTTCGTCACTTTCCGTGCCACCAAGTAATCGACCAACCGTGGGAACCAGCGGTTGATGCGGAGCATCCAGTTGGTGTCGCTGCCGATCCAGGTTTCCGTCTTGTTATTACGCAGGCTTTGCACGATCCGTTCGGCGACGTATTCCGGCGGCATGCCTTTGTCGTACTCGATGTTCGCCTTGCCGTCCGATCGCAGGAAGTGCTGCGAGAATTCGCTCTTCGTGAGGCCCGGGATCATCAGCAGAATATCGATATCGAACCGCGCCAGTTCGCCGCGCAACGCTTCGGTCAGCCCGCACATTGCATACTTGCTGGCGGAATATTCACTCCAGGCGGGCATCGCACGTCGCCCACACATCGAGGCGACATTGACAACCGCCGGCTCGACACCTTGTGTCAGAACGGGGATCGCCTTGCGAATCAACTCAGCCGGGGCGAAGAAGTTCACCTCCATGATTTGGCGAAGGATCTCCTCCGTCGAATCGGCGAAGTGTGCCCAGCTGGCGATTCCCGCGTTGTTGATGAGCACATCCAACCCGCCCAGACGATCGACCGTGCGATCCAGCAGGTTCTGGCGATCCGATTCCTTGGTGATGTCGGTCGGAACGATCAACGCCCCGCCGGGCAATGCATCGGCGACGGCCTTTAGCTTGTCTTCACTTCGAGCCGCGAGCACGAGCTTCGCCCCGAGCGGCGCCAGATGCTGCGCCAGCGCTTTACCAATGCCGCTGGAGGCACCGGTGATGATGATACGCTTGCCAAGAAATTCACGAGTCATGGGGGAACGCTCCGGCGACGAATTGTTTGGGATTCTGTCCATCTCCCCCAATCGTACCAAATCCCCCAAAACTTCGGAACAGCGAACTCCACGAACGGCCATCAATGTCAGACGAATCGTCGGCAATCACGGCGCGACCGCTACGATCGATCCCATTTTGGTTAGTGCCGCCTCATAGAACTACATTTAATATTCACAGGCTCGTACAAGCCGTCGCTATCCGATTCGCCGTGTACATATGAATCCTATTTTGAGCAGCCTTACACCGTCTCATTTTATGAAGTAAGCAATCGTTAACAAGTGTCAACAATTGTCAACAAACTTGGGATGGATTCTATACCTTTCATTAGCTTTTTGAAAATCATTTCGTTATACTCATTCCATGAAATCGCATGTTTTTTCCGCTTTACGAAAAATAAACGGTCAGCGGCGACGAAGTAGGATGCGATTCGCCTAGCCCGTCCTTCATGAGTAACCCCAAGATGCCAGGTAACCAACATCCTTACCGTCGAACCGCTTTCTCCGTCGTCGAGGTTACGGTCGCGCTCGCCATCGTCGCCGTCGTCAGTGTCATTATCGCCCAGGTCGTCATCGTTAGTCTGCGCGAACGGGCGAAGTCGGCCGCGCGTCAGGCGGCACTGGAACTAGCAGCAAACGTGCTCGAATCGGCACGCGCGGAACCGTTCGCAAAACTTGACGCCGACTGGGCGAAGGCTCAGAGTGTGCCATCAGTAATGTCCGAATTGCTGCCAGCCGGGAAACTGGTGATTGCCGTCGGCCCGGATGCGAAAGCGCCGAACGCCAAGGTTGTTTCGGTCGAAGTTCTCTGGCGAGAGGCGGACGATCAACCGCTCTGGAGCGTACGCCTGACGACCGTCGTCGGACCACGCAACGCGAAATCGGCGGGAGGTGCGTCATGACACCAGCGCAACGCCGGTCCGGTTTTACCTTGGTGGAACTTCTCGTCGTCATTGGCGTATTAGCGATACTTGGCGGCATCTTGGCGGTGCTGCTCAAGCTCACGCTGGAAACGGAGCACGCGCAAACCGTTAGCTTCGATCGACTCCTGCAGATCAGCCGACTCGCCGATGAATTCCGCGACGATGTCGCCAAGGCCGAGAATACCTTGGCGAATTGGCAAGACCTCCAGGCCGACGAGCGGACCTTGATCTTGAGCCTGAAGAACCAGACCCAAATCGTGTACCAATGGAAAGACGGCTCGCTTTGGCGGTCGGTCTTTGCAGCCGACGAACTCAGCGAGCGCGTCGTCCAGATCGATGCCAAAGACGTGCGAATTGACTTCGTACATCTGGTCGGAGGCGAAAAGCTTGTCCGACTTCGCCTACACCGGACACGCGAGGGACAGGACTTGGCCGACCAAGCCCTGGAACTCGCCGCCGCGATCGGAGGAGACCAGCGATGACGACCCAGCGACAAGGCATGGCAGCAATAACCGTGTTAGTCGTTCTTGCGGTGCTGGCGATTGTGTTGTCCGTCGTTACCTTGCAAATGGTATCGCAACGGCGATTTCTCCATCAGCGTGAACGCCAGCTGCAAGCGGACAACCTCGCCCGGGCCGGCGTCGAATTCGCCGCCGCCCGATTGTTGGCCTCTGGCGCCGCCTTCACCGACGAGCGCACCGATTGGCAGCCCGATGGCAGAGTGCGTATCCAGGTGACGAAGTCCAAGGGCGAAACATTTACCGTAACCGTTGAAGCGACCGTCGCCGGCGAGAACGAACTCCCCGTGCGGCGCGACCTGACACGCGAGTTTCACCGCATCGACAAAGCCGGTGTCGTGCGGCTCGAATTGATCCGTACACCGGCGCGGTAAATTCGCGTTACCCGTCCTGTGCAAATATGTTGACACGGCCTGCACCAAGCGAAGCAAACGATGTTGTCTTTGGCGATTCCCTATACCATTCCCTCTGCCCCGTTGGCCAACGTCCCCTAAACACGTTCATTTCGTAGAATAACGCTGCGCCTTCACGCTGCTTTTGGAGCCGACGCCATGCGATGCACTCTCGCGCTTGCCTGCCTTTGCCTGTTGTCACCGTTGCTTCACGCCGACAATTGGCCCGCCTGGCGTGGACCGAATAACACAGGCGTATCGGCCGAGAAGAACTTGCCGTTGCACTGGTCGAATACCAAGAACGTGCGCTGGAAGGTCGAGCTGAAAGGCGCTGGCGTAAGTCAGCCGATCGTGTGGGACGATCGCGTCTTCATCACGGCATCCGATGGCCGACAAAACGATAAACTCCATGTGCAATGCTATCGCCGATCCGACGGACATCTGCTTTGGCATGCTCGGCTATTCGGGTCATCGCCAACGGATCTCTATCCCGCCGGTGGCATGGCGGTGCCGACTCCTGCGACCGATGGCAAGGCAGTCTACGTCCTCTTCGGGACCGGCGATCTCGTCGCCCTCGACTTTGACGGCAAGCCCATCTGGATACGTTCGCTCGCCGACGAGTACGGCTCGTTCCGCAATCGCTGGGGCATGGGCACGTCGCCGATCTTGCTCAACGACATGCTGCTCGTGCAAGTCGATCACTGGTCGCAATCGTATCTGCTTGCCGTCGATACGAAGACCGGCGCCAACCGCTGGAAAGCCGATCGGCCCGGGTCCGTCAACTGGACCAGTCCGCTCGTCGTCAAAGTCAAAGACCGCACAGAGATCATCACCTTCGGCACGAACTTCGTCCGTAGTTATGACGCAGACAAAGGCGGCGAACTTTGGCGCGTCGATGGCATGCATTTCCAATGTATCCCCAGCCCGATTGTCCTGGGCGACATCGTCTTCGCAGCTTCCGGCGAGAATACGATGGCAATCAAACTCGACGGCAGCCGAGGCGATTTGACCAAGACGCATGTGCTGTGGAAGAACAAAAAGGCATCGGCGTTCGTGCCCTCGCCCATACTTTACAAGGGCCTAATCTTCCTGCCCGGCGATCGCAACTTTGTCACCTGCTATGACGCCAAAACAGGCACGCAGCTCTGGCGAGAACGCCTTGGCGAACAGTTCCACGCCTCTCCCGTTGCCGGCGGTGATCGCGTTTATGTGGCAACCAAGGAAGGCGCGGTTAAAGTCTTCCGGGCGAGCGACAAGTTCGAGTTACTCGCCGACAACGCCATGGGCGAGCCGATCATTGCTTCGCCGGCGATCTCGAATGGCCAAATCTTCATCCGCGGCGAACGACATCTGTATTGCATCGAGGACCAAAAGCGGCAGTAAGCGCGATCTCCGCTTGCGGCTTAGCGCTCGCATGGGAGCTTGCGAGCGCTCCGCAAGCGGAAAACCAAACACCGACCTCGCCGATTTTTTTTGAAACTTTAACGTCCTGCAAAAAATTAAACACCGACCTCGCCGATTTTTTTTGAAACTTTAACGTCCTGCTCAGGTATCATTTCATACACCATGGAAAGTAGCGAATTTACACGAATTTTATCGAAGGAGTTTCTTGTGATGCAAACCAGCCGAAAACTATGGATGGCCGCGATCTGCACTGTGGCGATGATGACAGGCGTTACGTCCGTTCGCGCTCAGCAAACGAACCTGCTGCCGCCGGACTCCGAATTGGTCGTCACGATCAATTTCCAGCAGATCATGAAGTCCGAGGTTGTGAAGGCGAACAAAGCGATCCTCGACATTGCCAAGGGCAAGATTGATGAGCAGCTCGATGAAAAGGGCCTGGCGAAATACCTGAAGAAAGCGGGCTTCGATGTTTTCCGCGATCTTTCCACGATCACTATCTCGATCCCGGCGGATCGCAATCCGGAAGAAGGCTTCGTCCTCCTCGAAGGCACCTTCGACGCCGAGAAGATTGAAGCCGCGTTCACCGACGCCAGCAAAGACGCCGGCGGCGGATTGAAGATCGTCATGATCGGCAACGCCAAGGCGTTTGAGGTTTCGCCCAAAGGCGAAAAGTCGATGCTCGTCGGTATCCTCAACAAAAAGACGCTGATCGCCTGCTTGACCAAAAAAGACTTCGGCGACGCCGTCGCACGGTCTGGCGCCAAAGGAGCGGGCAAGTTCAAATCCGAAACCGTCACCAATCTCCTTCAAACCGTGACGGCCAAACAGAGCATCAGCTTTGTCGCCACCAGCAAGGTGCTTGGCAAACTTGCTGAGAACGCCCCCGAAGGCGCACCGCAAGCCAAGATGGCCGTCGAAGCCATCAAACAGATGGACGGATTCTCCGCGGCGATCACCATTCAAAAGGACATCGACGTTCAGCTTGGTCTCAACATGAAAGATGCTGACACCGCCAATAAAACCGCGGCTGGCATCAACTTCGCCATCACCCTGTTCAAAGGCAAAGTCGACGACATGGCCAAAGGCGACGAGAAGGCCAAGGTTCTCGCCGATGTCATGAACACCTTGCGAGCCTCATCCAAAGGCCCGAATATCGTCATTAACGCTCGGCTCACCTTTGAAAACCTCGGCAAGCTGCTGCAAAGCCTGCCGTTGCCGAATAACTGAAATGATTTCCGTTTGTGAGTCGAGCCGCCGCATGGCAACGTGCGAGCTAAGCCACAAGCGGAAAGATCGATTTGTTCCCTCGGCGTCGCGATGACGCCCTAAAGTAACGGCGTGTTTGCCAGCCATTGGCAGCACGCCGTTTCTCATTTTCCAACTCTCGCTCATAGAATATTGCGGTTCCACCAATGTGGTGGAATTGAGCACGCAAGCCCAAGTGTGAGGTACTCCGAACCCCACAGGCACCAACTTACGAAATCGACGTCAGGCAAATGCAATTGAACCACAGAGGCACAGAGAGCACAGAGAGCACAGAGAAAATGCGAGGAATGGGAAACTGAATCAGCAACCGGAATCGTGACAAAATCAATTCACAATTCTGCGCATTTCCTCTGTGCCTCTGTGGTTAGTCTGCTCTGGATTGACACAGTTTCCTTAAATTGGCCTATCCCAGAGGTTCGGAGCACCTCACACCTGGGCTTCTCGATCAAGTATCACTGTCCGAGAGGTCACAACATGCACCCCATCGCTGCCCCCGAATACAACGTCACCGGCATCAACTACGCCGACCGCGCGCACCTGGAGTACCACGGCACGATAATCGACTTTCACGCTCACGTCATGGTCACCCGGCCCGGCGATCCGGCGACGGGGCCGCCACTAGGGTCTGGCCCCGGCGCGAGCCTCGACCAGGCCGAGCTGATGCTCGATGTTGCCGCCGACTTCGGCGTCACGCAGACTGTGACGATGTGCCCGCTCGACGATATCCAACCGCTGCGCGATCGCCTGGGCGATCGGCTCGTTTTCAACGCGATGATTAACAAGCGAAACATCGAGGAAAGCGATGACGACGTCTATCGCATGATGGATCAGTATTACGAGCTTGGCGTCAAAGTCGTGAAACTCTGGTCGGCGCCGCGCGGGCGGGATCGCGGCCTGATTATCGATGCGCCCTGGCGCATCGAAGCCGTGCAACGCGCACGTGCCGCGGGCGTTCGGCTCGTCATGGTGCACGTCGCCGATCCCGATGCCTGGTTCCGCACCGTCTACGCCGACGCCGCCAAGTTCGGCACGAAGGCGGATCAATATGTCGGCCTGAAGCACATGATGGAGCTATTCCCCGACATGACCTGGATCGGCGCCCACATGGCCGGCGATTCGGAGCATCCCGATCATCTCGAGGCGTTGCTTGACGAGTATCCGCAATTTTACATCGACACCAGCGCGACCAAATGGCAAGTGCGCGAGGTCTCGCCGCGAGCCGACGCCCATCGCGATCTGTTGATGCGGCGAGCGGATCGCTTCCTGTTTGGCACGGACCTGGTGACGCGCCACCACTTGACTCGCGAGCATTACGTGAGCCGATACTGGTGCCAACGCACGCTCTGGGAAAGCACCTGGCACGGCCCCAGCCCGATCGCCGACGCCGACTGGAAGCCTGCCGAGGGTGAACCCGCCCTGCCGACGCTGCAAGGTGTGGGCCTTCCGGAGGACGTGATCGAGATGGTCTACCAACGCAACGCCCGGCGACTGTTGGATTTTGCAGTGGTGTGATGCGAGAAAAGGGCGATCGGGAGTTCAACTTGGATTTCCGTCAACTTCGTTTTGACGATCCTGGTGCTCTGTCACAGCTTAAATGTAGGATGTTTGATTTACGATCCGGAAGCGTAAGCGACGGACTGGCATAACCATCCGTCGCTTACGCTTCCGGATCGTAACCGATATCTTAGCGTTGCAAAAGCACTAACCCGAAGCGTAAGCGAGGCAACGCAGGACGGCGCAGCCGGCCGGGCCTCGACTGCCGGCTGGTCGCGTCGGTCACTGGCCAGTTACGAAATGATTGTCAACCTCATCAGTAACACAACGACAGAACAAGGATTGCTTGTGAAGGCGGCCTTGGACGAACCTGGCGGATTGACTTACACTATCCGTCCGCAGAAGTGTATTGCTCAAGTTATTAATGCGCGGCTCCTTCGGGTCGGAAGTCGATTCGGCTTGAGTTGCGGTGTCCGTTTCGTGATCTTTCGACTTCCAATCCCGTCACCACGTCGTATCCAGTTCAAACGGAAACATCGGTCGGCGGCGATTCTTATATTCGAGCCGGGTCATGTCGGCGGATGTCACGCCAGGGGTATCGACACGGATCAGGTGTTTCGACACGGGTGCGTAGGCTGCCACCGGGGCGTGGACGCCTTTGGCAACCAACACGCGAAACGCTGACAGGTCGACGCCGTGGCTTGTCAGTTGCCTGATGCTGAATGGGACCATGCGGCGAGTCGTAAGCATGATGGTCAAGCCGGTGTCGGTGGCAACGATCGCGGTCGGGCCTTGATCGAAGTGCAGGAAGCCGCCGTGGCGTGGCTCGGTTTCAGAGAACTTGCCGTCGCCGAGCGATTGCACGGTGAACTCGGCTTCAAAGGGTGGCCCGTGGAGGTCATCGGTTTTGCCGCCTACGGTTAGCGTGACGCGCGTGCCAACGCCTGCCGCGATGGCCTTCTGCACGGCATCGGCATCGGCGAGACAGACGCATGCCGGCAGGAGATCGGGGCGATTGGCGAGAGCGTGGGCGAGCAGCGTGCCGTCGCCGGGCGAGCCGCCGCCGACGTTGTCGCCCATGTCGAGAAGCGTGATCGGGCCATCGAGTTTGGCGGCACGGTCGCAGGCTTCCGTAATGCTCGTCATTTGGCCGACGAACGCATGCCGGCGGTCCCACCAATATTGGCCCAGACCGAGCGCGGTTTCCTCGGCAAGGGCGAAGTCGTTATTCGTCACGCTGATGACGCAGGCCCCCATCTCGGCAACGTCGGCATACGGAAAACTAAGTATCACACTGTTGGTCACGACGCCTTCCTTATCGAGCAGCGCGTCGGCGTAATCGTAGACGCCGCGGCACGGCTGCTCGGCGGTGAGCTGACGTTCGATGTTGACGGCGAGCGGTAGAAACGCCGCCGCCATCGTCGGTTTGATCTCGCCGCGCAGCGTCATCGCGATCAGCCGGGCCGCCTCGATGCCGCGTTGGCGTTGGTCGAGATGCGGATTGGTGCGATAGCCGATATATGCGTCGCAGGCTGCGATCATTTTCGGCGACACATTGGCGTGCAGATCGAGCGTGCCGACGATCGGCATCTTGCGACCGACGCGCTGGCGAAGGTGGGTCAGCCAGTATCCATCGGCATCGGCGTGGTTCGCGGCTACCGTCGCGCCGTGTGGAGCGACGAGCAACCCGTCGAGTGGTCCCGCGCGGTCGAGAGCCGCATCGAGCCGACGCACCAGCGCATCGAGAGTTTCCGCGGTCAGCACGCCGAACGGCAGCGCCCGGGCGGCGAAGATCGGCACGGCTTCGAGCTTCTGCTCCGCGAGTCCGACGAAGAACCCACCGACTTCGTGATGTGCGTCGGCGAGCCGCGTGCGCACCGCTTCGCCTTCGAGCAAGATGTCAGCCTCGAAATGCGCGAGCGTCGTCTCGCCATTTATAAACGTGTTCGATTCCTGCAACAACGCGATGATGCCGACTCGCATTTCACCGTCTCCGAAAATTTGGATGTTCCGTGCGGACATTGTACTTGGGAAAATCGAAACAAGAACGCCCCGATTCCGCCGCTTGCGGCTTAGCGCTCGCAAGGCGCCAAGCGAGCGCTAAGCCGCAAGCGGCAAAACCTAACGGACTACGGACGACGGATTAGTACAATAAGCGGATTCATCCCGATTTCGAGGCTGTCGATGCGCGTCAAGGAAATAATCGCCTGGCATGTACGGATTCCGCTTAAAAAGCCGATCCAGCATGCTTCTCATACGCGCACGGAGACCGACAACGTCGTCATTCGCGTCACACTCGACGATGGCACGCAAGGCTTCGGTGAAGGTGTGCCACGCGAGTATGTCACGGGCGAGACGATCGATTCGGCTCTCGCACTGCTCATGCAAAGCGACCTCTCGGCTCAGCTCGACGATTGCCGGGACTTCAACTGGACCATCGGCATGGCGGAACGCTTGAAGCTCGCGCCGATTGCGGGTGACGAGCGCGGCTGCATGGGCAACGGGGCACGCTGCGCCCTTGAGCTTGCGTTGCTTGATGCGTTCGGCAAACACTTCCGCGAACCGGTCTCATCGGTCACGCAACGGCTCGCACCCAATCTGTACGAACCGAAGGCCCACGTTCGCTACAGCGGCGCCATCATATCAGCGAAAGGGTTCAAGGCCCGCGTTGCTGCGTGGAAGATGTGGGTCTACGGCTTCCGCCAAGTCAAGGTGAAAGTCGGCATCAAAGGCCAAGATGATGTCGATCGCCTGAGTGCGATTCGGCGGCGAGTCGGACGGAAGATGGACATTCGCATCGACGCCAACGAGGCCTGGACCACTGCCAGCGTTCGCGATCGCATTCTTGAGTTGAAGCCGTTCGGCATCACGTCGGTCGAGCAGCCGATACCTCACGAGGCGTCGGAGGCGCTGGCGGGAGTTCGCCGCGATGTTGGCGTGCCAATCATGCTCGACGAATCGTTGTGCGGCGAGTTTGACGCCAAACGAGCCATCGCTTTGAACATGTGCGATCTCTTCAATTTGCGGCTATCTAAGTGCGGTGGATTCATCGCGACGCTTCGGCTTGCCCAAATGGCGAAGCAGGCGGGGTTGGGCTATCAACTCGGTTGCCAGGTCGGCGAGTCGGCAATTCTTTCGGCGGCGGGGCGACATTTCGCGAGCAGCGTCAAGGACATTCGTTATTTGGAAGGCAGCTACGACAGCCATCTCGTGCGCGAAAACCTCGCAACGAGCAACATCACGTTCGGCTGGGGCGGTTGGGCGCCGGCGCTGGCGGGACCGGGGCTGGGCGTCACCGTCGATGCCGTTGCGCTTGCGCGCGTCGCGGTTCGCAAGGAGGTGCTGCTTGGCTGAGCCGACGTCTCTGTTCACCATTGAAGAGCATCAAGCGAGCGATGGTTATCGCTGGAAGTACCGCAAGTACCTTACCACGCAGAAACCGCGTGGAATCGTGGTCTTCGTTCACGGCATTCAGAGCCATGCGGGGTGGTACGAATATTCCTGTACGCAACTCGCCCTTGCGGGATACGAGGTCTACTTTCTCGATCGCCGGGGTTCCGGCATGAACGCCGAAACGCGAGGCGATGCGCCGAGCTTCCGCCGACTGCTTGACGACATCGCCGAGTTCCTGACCAAGCTGCCACGCACGACGGCAGATGAACAGACCCGCGGCCTGTTGCCGGTCTTCCTCGCGGGCATTTCGTGGGGCGGGAAACTTGTAGTCGCGCTGGAACGCCGACATCCTGGCCTGGTCAACGGCCTGATGCTGCTCTGCCCCGGGTTCTTCGCCAAGGTTCGGCCCACACTTTGGCAGCGGTTCGGTATCTTCTTCTCACGCTTGTTTCGGCCGCGCACGAAGTACCCGATCCCGCTCAATGATCCCGAGTTGTTCACGTCGTCGCCCACTTGGCAGCAGTTCCTGCGCGACGATCCGCTGCGTTTGCATCAAGCAACCGCGCGGCTACTCGTTGAAAGCGTCCGCCTCGACGGCTATCTGCGGTTCACGCCGAAATACGTACATGTGCCGGTGCTGCTGCTCCTGGCGTCGGAGGATCGCATCATCCGCAACGACCTGACGCGCGAATTCGTCGATAAATTCGCAACGCCCGACAAGCAAATCATCGAATACACCGGCGCGCATCATACGCTGGAGTTTGAGCAACCGCCAGCCCTGTTTTTGAAAGATATGCAGGATTGGCTGGATCGGCATATTGGGTCGTGAGGTTCCATGCCGCACGCCCGGTGCATGACAGCACCAATACGAAATAAGCCACTGATAGCACTGAAATCACGGACAGGTAAAAACGCTATCAAGGTATTTCCTATCCGCGTAATCAGTGTTATCCGTGGTAAAAATTTGGCTCTACGCAAGCGCTGTCGTGCACGCACGCTCATACACCCGAATCCGCCTTGACGGATTCGGCGCAAACGTTAATACACTTTCTTGATGCAAGCTCGTCTCGCGACTTGTTCGTGACCGCTCCGTGCAGTCGACCAAAGGGGAACGGTGTTATGCGTATTTGTTTGTACACCGAAACAGCTCTGCCCAAACTTGGCGGGCAGGAACTCGTCATCGACGCCTTGGCCAGGCAATACCTCGCGCTGGGGCATGAACCGACGGTCCTCGCGCCGTACCCGCGTAAGCTGCATGTCGCCGATCACCTCTTGCCTTACCGTGTCGAGCGTCATCCGCGGTTTTATTCGACGCATCTTTTCGTCGCCTGGTATCGGCGCTATTTGCTCAAACTGCACCAGCGGCTTGGCTTCGATATCGTACACTGCCATGGCATCTACCCGTCGATGTATTTGGCGTCGCTCGTGAAGGATGAGCTAGGCGTGCCGATCGTCGTCACGAGTCACGGCGGCGACGTCTATGCCGACAACGTAAGATTGAAGAAAAAAGTAATCGAGACACGCTGCGTCGAAAGCCTGCGAGCCGCCGATGCGCTTATCGCGATCAGCCGATTCACGCACGACGGCTTCGCGCGACTTTGTCCTGAAGCCGCTCATCGAATCATTGATATTCCCAACGGCGTGAATTTGGCTGAGTTTGACACGCCATCCACAACGCTTCCGCAGGGAATCCCGAACTTTCCGTCAGGCGGCTACGCGGTCTTTCTGGGCAGACTGAAATATCGCAAAGGCGTCGATGTGTTGCTGCACGCGCTTGCCCGATCGGCCGAAACATGTGATGCAACATTGGCGATCGTCGGCGACGGCGAGGAGCAACCGTACCTTGAGCTGCTGTGCGATCAGCTTGGCATTACCGATCGTGTCCGATTTCTTGGCAAGCTTTCAGGCGCCGCGAAAAATAATGTATTGCAGAACGCCCGCTTCGCCGTCGTGCCCTCACGGCAATCGGAGGCGTTCGGCTTGGTCGTGCTGGAGAGTTTCGCGTCAGGCCTGCCCGTGATTGCGAGCGACATGCCGGGCCTGGCTGACTTGATCCAACCGAACAAGACCGGCCTACTCGTGCCGCCGGAAGACGACGAACAACTCAGCGACGCCCTGACTCGCCTGTTCACGAATGACGCGCTGGTGGCCCGCATGCGCGAGCAAGCGAAGGCCGCTGTCCGCCCATACGATTGGCGCCTCGTAGCGGAGCGACATCTTGCTTTGTACGCGAATTTGCAGTCACCGCGTCTCGCTGCGGCGGCGTGAACTTTCGATACTGCCCGACATTGATACCGGGTCTGCATGGCGCATCATACCTGTTTTTGATTTTCCGCTCTGTGTCTCGATGGTGAAAATTCTGAATTAGCCTTACTTCGACTCCTTCTTCACATCTACCTGATTCATCATGCTCCGAATCATGGCGTCCTGCCAAGAGAGCGGCCAGGTCCGCAGGAAGCCGAGCTTCCAACGCATGCGGCGCGGGAAGGTATAGAACAGCAGCTTCTTCCGAATCGCATAAGCAATCTCTTCCACGGCCGTATCGAGATCGACCATGTGTTCGAGCGCGCCTTCGAGTTGCGCGGTCATCGGCGTGCGAATCCAGCCCGGGCATATCGTTGTAACGTGGATACCGATCGGTTTCAGTTCGACGCGCAGGCCATCCAGGATCGCATTGACGCCGGCCTTGCTCGCGCTGTATGCGAGCATCCGAGGCATACCGCGATACGAGGCAATGCTTGAGATGCCCACGATATGCCCACGCCGCCGTTCGACCATCCCCGGCAAAACGGCGCCGATGCTGTTGGACACGCCGAGCAGATTGACATTCAGCACCTTGTTCATGGCGGCGATGTCGTACTTCAATCCGCTCGTCTCCAGTCCAATGCCCGCGTTGGCAACCAACAAATCGGTCGGCCCCAGTTGCGCCTCCAACTCATGCACTCCAGCGATCAACCCGGGCGGATCGGTGACATCGGCAAGCACCCAGGCGACGCGATGGCCTAGCGAGTGCAACTCGTCGGCCAGCGAGCGTAGCCCGACGTCGGTACGGTCCAGTGCAGCGATGGCGTACCCTTCACGCGCAAGCCGGTGCGCCAGGGCGAGGCCGATACCGCTGCCGGTTCCCGTGATCAATGCGACGGGTGATGATGGAGTCATTTTGTTGTGATATGGAAACGGACCCACGCGAGCGCTTGTCGAGATACATTCAGTCAAGCCCATAGTGTCAGAGCCTCGCACGCATTAAGCGGTTTGAATCAGGCCGCTCACTGCGTGCGCAGCTCGGACCGGATTGCAAACACTCCCGTCGCATCTGCCCATACAATTGCCGCATGAGTACATTGCCTCGAATGCTGATTACGATGGGCGATGTCGCGGGCATCGGTCCGGAGATTATCGCGAAGGGGTGGGCGGGCCTGTGCGGCATCTGTCAACCCATTGTCGTGGGCGATGTCTCGGCAATGCGCTCGGCGTTGCAATTCGCAGCGCAGCCGGCGCGTGTCGCGGCGATCGACGATGTGACGCACGGCAAACCGGAACCAAGGGCGATCCCCGTGTTGCAGGCAACGAAGCGTGATCTTTCCCACGTCATTCCTGGCAAGCTCAGCGCTGGGGCAGGCGGGGCGGCGTTCGATTTTCTCTGCACTGCCATCGACCTGACGCTGGCGAAGCAGGCCGACGGCATCGTCACTTTGCCGCTCAACAAAGAAGGATTGCACGCCGCCGGTTTGCATTATCCGGGCCACACCGAGATACTGGCGGAGAAAGCCGGCGTGCGCGATTTCGGCATGATGCTGTACGCGCCGGCGCTGGAACCGATGCGGAATTCCGTCGGCGTCGTGCATGTCACCTTGCACATGGCGCTGCGTGATGTGTTCGCCAACCTCACCGCCGATTCGGTGTTCGAGAAAATTCGCCTGGTGGCCGATGTCATGGGTAGGCTGTGCGCAAAGCCGGCACGTGTCGGCGTCTGTGCGCTCAATCCCCATGCGAGCGACGGTGGCATCTTCGGAGACGAGGAAGCACGGCTCATCGCGCCGGCAGTCGCGCGAGGCCAGGCCGCCGGCATCGACGTTGGGGGGCCGATTGCCTGTGACGCCATCTTCATGCAAGCACGGGCCGGGCGGTTCGATGGCATCGTCGCCATCTATCACGATCAGGGCCATATCGCGCTCAAGCTGCTCGCCGGCCGAGCGCTGGTCAACGTCACGCTCGGCTTGCCGATCGTCCGCACCAGCGTCGCCCACGGCACGGCCTACGACATCGCGGGCCTGGGCGTGGCCGACGCATCGTCGCTACTCGAGGCCGCTAGCGTGGCCGTGGCGTTGGCGCGATGTGGATAATTTTTTTTCGTTTGGCCTGTCGCCATGTCCACGTTCGCCCAAGGCGAACGGCTAAACAATTCGGAGAACCTTTCCATGAAATCGAAATATTGCGTGATCGCTCTGTTCGTATTATTCGCCGCCGTGCCCACGTGCGCTTCCGCACAGGAGAAGCTAAAACGGCCCAACGTGCTGTTCATTTTTTCTGACGATCAGCGTGCCGACACGATTGCGGCTCTTGGCAATAAACAGATCAAAACGCCGAACTTGGATAAGCTCGTCGCGCGCGGCACCGCCTTTCGCCGGGCGTATTGCATGGGCGCGATGCAAGGCGCCGTCTGCGTGCCGTCCCGCGCGATGATGCTGAGCGGCCGATCGCTGTTTCGCGTGAATGACGGGCTTAAAGGCATCAACACCTGGCCCGAAATGTTTGCGCGAGCTGGGTATCGCACGTTCATCACGGGCAAATGGCACAACCAGCAAGCTTCGGTGCTGGCGGCCTTCAGTGCGGGCAAGAACATCTTCTTCGGCGGCATGGGCAGCCCGTACGCTCTGCCCGTCTCCGACATCACCGAGAAACGCACGCTCACCGAAAAAAAGCTCACCGGCAAACACTCGTGCGAACTTTTCGCGGACAGCGTCATCGACTTCATCAAGGCACAGAAGGGCGGGAACCAACCGTTCGTCGCTTACGCTTCGTTGAACGGTCCACACGATCCGCGCGTGGCGCCGAAGGAATATCACGAGATGTACAACAAGGAAAAGCCGCCGCTGCCGCCGAACTTCATGCCAGTGCATCCGTTTAACAACGGCGAGATGGTGATACGCGATGAGAAGCTCGCCCCTTGGCCGCGCATACCGGACGTTGTCAGGCAACACCTGGCCGATTACTTTGCGTACGTGACCTACGTCGATGCCCAGGTCGGGCGCATTTTGCAAGCATTGCGCGACGCGGGGTTGGAGGACGACACGATCATCGTTTTCGCCAGCGATCATGGCCTGGCGATCGGCAGTCACGGTCTGTTCGGCAAACAAAATCTATACGACCATTCGATGCGGGCGCCGCTCATCATGGCCGGGCCGGGCATTCCCAAAGGCCAGCAAACCGATGCGCTGACCTACCTCTTCGACATCTTCCCAACGCTCGGCGATCTCGCCCAAATCAAAGGCCCCGCCGGCAGCGACGGCAAAAGCTTGGTTCCCGTGTTGAAGGGCGACGCGAAACAGGTGCGCGATTCCGTCTTCCTCGCCTATCGCCAATTCCAACGCAGCGTGCGCGACGAACGCTGGAAGATCATCGTCTATCCGCACATCAACAAGACGCAACTCTTCGACCTCGAAACCGACCCACACGAAATCAAAGACCTCGCCTATGACCCCGCCCATGCCAAGACGATCTCGCGCTTGACCGACCGACTCACCGCCTGGCAAAAAGATCTCGGCGACACGCAACCGCTTCGCAGCGCCAATCCGTTGCCCGAGAAGTTCGACTTTCCCGACATGCCGCCGGGGAAAAAGAAAAAGAAGAAGCAATCCGATCCGAGCCTGAGCGCCAGCGAAGGGCCGAACGAAGCCCCTCGCTGGCGCTCAGGCTCGGAAATTCCATGCCTCTGTGGTTCAAATCTTCCTAAAATGTCGCACCTCGACAACGGCTCGGTGAAGATCGGTGTCGATCTCACGCTTGGCGGCGCGATCACTTACCTTTCCCCCTCGGGGCAGGACAAGAATCTCGTCAATAGCTTCGACTTTGGCCGACAGATTCAGATGTCGTATTACGCCGGCCCGGTGCCTTTTGTCGCTGGCGAGAAGGAGCCTGCGAAACATTGGCGGCATCTCGGCTGGAACCCGATCCAAGTCGGTGACGATTTCAAGAACCCTTCCAAGATCATCGATTCGAGCAACGACGGCAAGACGATCTACGTCAAGTGCATCCCGATGCAATGGCCGCTCGACAACGAGCCCGGCGAATGCAGTTTCGAGTCCTGGATACGCCTCGAAGGAAACACCGCACGCGTCAAGTGTCGACTGACCAACCAGCGCGGCGACATGATGCAATATCCCGCCCGCACGCAGGAAATGCCCGCGGTCTACACGAACGCGCCGTACCATCGGCTCATGACGTACACTGGTAGCAAGCCGTTCACGGACGACTCGTTGGCGCAGATCGTGCTGGCGAAGGATCAGAAAGGCCCATGGTCGCATTGGCTGGCTACTGAGAATTGGGCGGCGCATGTCAACGACGACGATTGGGGCCTGGGCGTTTGGCATCCCGGCATGTTCAAGTTCACCGGCGGATTCGCGGGCAACCCCGGTCGAGGTGGGCCCAAAGATGTCGCCGCCGGCTACATCGCGCCGAATCGTCAGGAAATCCTCGATCACGACATTGTTCACGAATACGAGTATATTCTTATCGTCGGAAAGCTGACTGACATCCGCGCGCATGTCGTGAAGAATGCCAAACGCCCTGCCCCGCCAACGTATCGCTTCGACAAAGATCGCCAGGGTTGGCATCACGTCAACGCCGCCGACGCCGGTTGGCCGATCCGCGGCGAGTTGAAAGTGCTGCTCGACAAGGACGATCCGCAAATGCACGCGCCGGCCACGTTCTTCGCTGCCGAGGATGCGCCGAAGCTACGCATCGAGGCGGCCTTCAACACGAAGGAAAAAGTCGCCCAAATCTACTGGGCCACGTTCGATCAACCGGAGTTCAAGGAAAAGAACAGTCTGCGTTTTCCCATCCAGGGCGACGGAAAGCTCCGCTCTTACGAGGTCGATCTCGCGGAATCGAAAACCTATCGCGGGTCAATCGTCGGCATTCGCTTCGACCCGATCCCGGTCGGCAACACCGGCGACTTCGTGCGTGTGCGGTCGATTGGATTCGGGCGGGAGTAATCCAGGCGAGCCTAGCCGCGTAAGCGGTAGGTTGATTTTGTATGTCGTCCATTCAACCTGCCGCTTACGCGGCTAGGCTCGCCAAACTACGCCGCTTCGCTTTGTCGCGTCGACAATGTCATCGGCCCGTTCTGCGAACTGTCGCGGCGACCCAACACGTGCAAAAGCGCCGGCAGAAACACCAACGCCGTGAACATGCAGCAACTCACGCCGACTGTCAGGAACAAGCCGAGCGACGCCATGCCGCGATGTTGCGCGAACATCAATGTGCCGAATCCGAGGATCGTCGTCAAAGCGGCGACCATGATGCCGCGGCCCGTGGCGTGGGTGAGCCGATAGCGCTGCGTGCGATCCCGGCTGCGGAAGTCGTGCAGCACGTGCACGCCGTTATCCGCGCCGACGCCGAGGATGAGCGGGAAGGCGATCATATTCGCCGGGTTCAACGGCACGCCGAACAGCGCCATCAGGCCAATCGTCGCGACCAATCCCATCGCCAGCGGCAGCAGCGCGACGAGTGTATGCTTGACGGTGCCGAAATCGAGCATGAGCACGAGGATCATGGCGATCAGCGCATAGACGCCGGCCCAGAGGAAGCCGCTTTGCATCGCCTTCAGGCCTTCGAGCGTGGTGAACGGTTTGCCCGTCGTCTCCGGATCGACGGTGCGGACCTGCTTGACGAAGCTCGCCAACGGCTCGAAGTTCCACAGACATTCCTGGCTGAACACGCGCACCAGCCATTTGCCATTCTTGCCGATGTAGCGTTCGCGCAGACAGGCCGGCAGGTCTTCGAGCCGAATCGGTGTCGGCGTGGAGACATCGCGCAGACGGTGCAGGTCGGCGGCGAGGTCGCGCGTCATTATTCCTTCGTACTGGTGCAGGTGATACGCGATAACCTGTGGGCCTGCGGGGTGGTCCTGCGCCTCGCCGAAACCGACCTCCGTGGAATCCGCAGACCTTGGCTGAGTGACGGCGAGCAACTGCTGCAAGCCGCCTTCCAGTTTCGCGATCGCGTCGTTGGGCCGATCCTTTTGCAACCTGGCAATGGCCTTCAATACGCGCGTGCCGGTCAGTTGAATGTCGTTAAGGTTCGGCGTGCCGCGTTCGAGAATGTCGCCGCGATTGGGCAGCTTACGTAGGCGATATTGAATATCGCGAAGGCTTTCGAGCTTGCGATCCTGATCACGTGGAATGAGCGACGCGATCGTGATGACGTTGCTCACTTCAGGCAGTTGTTCGTACTTCGCTTTTAGCGCGAGCGCTTCCTCCGGCGTTGTGGACCAATTGACAGCGGACCAACTCGAACCGGTAGTATGCTCGATGAGCGTCTTCTCCCACTGCACCGATTCGAGCGACTGGGCCTGCATGTTGAGCAGATTGTGGTCATAGCGAATTTGCGACGCACAGCAGGCGAGAACAATGGTCACCGCCACCGCCGTGATAACGACATAACGCGGCTTGCGCATCAGCCAGCCGAGCCATTCACGGCGAGCCTCCCGATGTTCCTGCATGGAGAAAATCTGTTCGTTGCCCGTATCTTGGCTGTGCACGCGAATATCGAAGATGGCCAACAGCGCCGGCGTGACGACGAAACACGACAAGGCACAGAGCAACACGCCGCATCCGGCGATCCAACCGAGCTCGGTTACTGCCTGAAGATCGGCGAGCATGGCGGCGAAGAACGCGAACGCCGTCGTCACCGCCGCCGTCGCGATGCTTGGCCCGACGTGCAGCGCCGTCTCACGCATGGCGGCGGGAATGTCGAGGCCGGCCTGGCGCTCCTGGCCAAACCGCGTGACCCAGAGCACGCCGTAGTCGCCCATGCCGATCAACATCACCGCAAAGGCCGACGAAAGAATATTGAGATGCCCGACGGTCAGCGTGACCCAGCCCAATGCCCAGAGCGTGCCGACCATGAGCGCGCCAACGGTCATCAGCGGATAGCGATAGCCGCGATAGACGATGAGATAGAGCAGCGCGACACCGATGAGCGCGAGCCAGGAGGCGAAGTTGCTGTCGCGCTGCGAGGCGACCATTTCATCGTTTTCGAGTACGGGCAAACCGGTCAACCCGAACTCGATATCGGAATGTTTCGCACGCAACCGTGTCAGGATTTCGCGCAACTCCGCAATGCTGTACTGGGCGGATGTGAAGTTGCCGTTGTCCTTTTCCGTCATTGGACTGACGAGAAGGAATGCGAGCGTGCCATCGTTGCTAAAGAAATATTGCGGCTTGGCGAGCAAGTCCGCTTCGCTCGGCCCCTTTCCTGTCGGCATCGCGCCGCGCCAGGGATTGCGATAGCGTGACTCGGAAGCGAGGTAGTCGCATGCGCCGCGGCTGATAGCGTCAAGTTGACGAAAGAATTGCTCGGCTTCGAGATTCGGCTGATCGGCGTCGAATACCGCAAGCCGGCGTTCGCTCTCGCGCAGCAGTTGCTGAATGCTCAGATTCCGCCAGCCGACCCATTTGTCGAAGAGCGTGCCAAGCACCGGCGGCTCAAGCAAGAGCGACATGCCTTGAAGGTGATCCTGAATCCCACGGATCTGGTCGGTCGGCAAGAACATCAGCGAGCGCGAATGCAGCGGCTGAAGATCGACTTTGTAGAACAGGCGATGGAAGCGTTCGGGCCGCTGCTGTATCTCCGCCGCGACCTCATCGAGAGTTTGCTGAAGTTTCTCGCGGGAAGCGCCGCGAACGACGACGACCATGTCATCGTCGTCGCCGAACTCTTCGACATAGCGGTGCCAGCGTTTGAGATATTCCTTCTTACCGCTGATGAGATCGTTGCGATGGGTAAGATAGGCGAGCTTGGTCCACGTAAATACACCGCACGCGACGCATGTGAGCGCGGTGAGCAGCAGTGCCAAGTAGGGCCGACAACAGACCAACCCCACGGCGTAGACCAGCGACTGTGCCAGCAGGCCAGGTTTATTACACGTATCGTGTTCCGAATCCATGAAACCGCTCCGCCTTCATCCTTGAAAAGAGCGGTGGGATAATAAACATAGCTAATGAAAGATTCAAGACGAGTCGGAATAGCGTAACGTGAAGGTCCGTAGTCGGTGGTAAGGGCTCCTGGGCCAAGAGCATCGCGTATCAAGTTGGTCAAGATGGCCATGCTTTTGGGGATGCCCCCTTGGCCATGTTGAAATTCGTACTGGGGTCTTGGCCCATGGGGCAGGCTTTCTAGCCTAACGTAGCTTGCCGTGGGGCAGGCTTTCTAGCCTGCCGTAGGTTGCCCCTGATCGTCAAAAAATACGGCAGGCTGGAAAGCCTGCCCCACCGACGAATCCAAGGCGGCCATACCTTTTCGGATGACCATCTTGGCCATGTTGAATCAAACCGTTCGGAGGAGGCTCCCAAGTTCTATTTCACCGCCACCCAGACTGGGACGGCGAAACCGGAGGTGCTGTTGACTTCGATAACGTACTCGCCATCGCGTGGCGGATACCAGAAGGCGACAGCGAAGTCGTGTTGCCCATTGCCTACCGCTTTGTCCTGAGCAACGACGGTGCTTTTCTTGTCATAAACGGTGATGCTCAGGTTGACCGCTGAGGAATCGACTCGCGACGATTGGACTAACGCCAGGACGGCCGCCCGTTCGCCGGCGCGGAACGATCTACTCACGCGATAGGATTGGCCGGGGCCGATATCCTGCTTACCGGCCAGGCCGCCATCTACTGGCGAACCGACGCCGAACGGGACAAACGCGACCAATCCGACGCAAACCAAGATAGCCAAGCGGATCATATTTATTCCCTGCAAATTGTATATTGAGAGGACCGTCTTGCATAATTTCCGCTTAGAACGCAATTCGCATTACCGGAGCCGAATTCGGAATTCATTCTTTCGCGATCCGAGATTGCGTGCCTCGACGGAATATTTCGCCTGGGCGGTCGGAATCCATTCGACGCCGCAATCGTCGCCGGTGGCGGGATCGGAGCGGTCGTCGGCGGCGACGCAGTTACCGTCGGTATCGAAAACGTAGAGCGCCAGGCAGGAATCGCCATTGCCCGAGGCGAGCGCCACGGCGCGTTCGTTGGCCTTGAAGGTATCGACGTAAACACGAAGACCATGCCCCATGATCTCATGCTCAGGGTCGGAAACTCGCCGCGTGACCAATTCAGCATGCAGCCACGATGCCAGGCTTAGAAGCGTCAGCACGCTCGCAATCAAGATTTTTCGCATGGATTGTCCTAAACATTTAATGTAGCGTGACGCTCCTCGTCGTCGTTGTCGTAGGCTCTACGACACAGAGCGTCGTGCTACTATTGCTCTGGGGTCCATGATACGTGCCCGGCACGCAATCGCCGAGGGTTTGGTTGCCAACCTCCATGCCGACCGCTAATCTGACAGAGCGTCGCCGCCTGCGCCGCGTGGTCTTGAAAAACGAAAACAAGGACTCATCATGGACGCTGTGCAAGATCCCACAATACTCCAAACGCTTGGCCAATTGCTGCAAACACTGCTCACGTTGCTCGGTCAGCTGGCCTCGCTGGGCTTTCTGTGGCTGGTGTGGATCGTTTGGGGTGCATGGTGCTTGTGGGGAGTCAATTGGCACCGGGCACGGAATTTCCTCGCCAATGGCGCCTGGATTCCGGCGGTCCTGTTGATGTTGTTGATCGCTATTGTCTGGTCGCGGCTCGATAGTCGTGCGTGCGATTGCATCGGCGTTACGGTGCCGAACTTCTGGTGGCAGCTCGGATTTGTAGGCATGCTCGCCGGCATCGCGATGTTCTGCGGTTGCTTGCAAAGCGTATTGCACTGGACGCCGCACGAACTCAATCTCGATCCGCCAGCGCATGGAGACGAGCACGGGCACGATTCCTCGCATTCGCATCATTAACAGATCTTCCGCTTGTCGTTTAGCGCTCGCGCGACACCCGGCGAACGCTAAGCCGCAAGCCGAAAACCAATACCCTACTTCACCCCGACCGTCATTGGCGCGGGCATCGGCGGCAGCATGATGGCGCCGGGCGTCGCGCCGCCCATCTGCACGACGTACTGCGGGTAGCGGCCATCCCACTGCCGCCAGCGCAGTAACTCCGATTCGAGCAAGCGGAGTCGGATGTAGGTTTCGCCATTCTCGGCGGCTTTCTGCGCCTCATACGCTTTGGCATCCGCCGTCGTCTTCAGCGCCTCGCCTTGAGCTTCGGCTTCGCGCAGACGAATCTTCGCCTCGCCTTCGATGCGCACAATTTCGACTTCGACTTTACCTTCCGCTTCACGCTTGCCGGCCAAGGCTTTACCGTCGGCGGCGAGCAACAGCGTCTTGTTCTCAACTTCCTGCGCCGCCCGTTTCGCCTCCGCCGCCACTTTGAGTTGAGCGGCTTTGGCGGCGTCGTCGATCACCCGTTGGATTTCGGGGTTCTCAAAATTCAAGCCGCCGAGCATGGCCAGCGTGGTGATCTCGATGCCTTTCTTTTTGAAGAACAGCGTCACATCGTCGCGCACCGCTTTCATGATGTCGTTCTTTTTCGTCGGCAGGTCGAACAGGTTGTACTTGCCCGCTTCCTCGGCGATGATCTGGTGGATGCGGGCGCGCACTTCCATGTCGAGCATCTCGGCCAGGCTCTTCGACGGATAGCTGTAAAGGTACACCGCCGCTGACTCCTCGGGAATGAACGCGGTGCAGCTGATGCCCATGTGGAAGTTCACGCTGTCTTTCGATTCGGTGGCAATCGCCTGGTCCTTGGACGAAGTGCCCGATTTCGCGGAGCGCGTCCATTCCCGCGTGATCGGTCGGCGATCGACTTTGACAAGCCGAACCGTGGCGACATATTGGCCACTGTTCGGCAGGTAGCCCATCTGCTGCCAGCGATGCGTGATCTGCACACGCTTGGTGGCGACTTTTTTTTCTTCCAGGAACTTCACCGACTGAAACGCGGCCTGGTTTGAGGTGTCGCCCTCGAGCGGAATCAAAAATGCCGACTCGCTGGTGTCCACTTCGACAAACTCCGGCACGTCATACGGGCGAACAAATAGCACGACCGCCAGCACCAAGCTAAAAACGGCGACAGGCACGGCGACGGCGGCGGTGATGAGATTGCGTTGCATAGGTTTCCCCTTTTTTTCCGCCGCTTGCGGCTTAGCGCTCGCGCGTGATGCGTCGAGCGCAAGGCCGCAGGCGACCGAGACGAATGAATTGAGTTATGGTTTTGAATTCGTTTACGCCGACTCGCGCATCTTCCAGAGCCGAACCAGGTCATCCCAGAACATGACGGCTCCGAGCATCGCCAGCACCAACGGCCAGGCGAGGGGCCACCATTGCTGGGCCAGCGAGGCTTGGGCAAGTTGGCCTGGGACTGCGGCGTCGTTGTGGAATTGGCGAACCGCGAGTTGCGTGACATCGTGCGACCCGTCCAGGGCCGCGTTCCACTGCCAGGCGATAAGCCCGGCAATGGCGATGGTCAGGAACAAACCGAGACGTGTGGTGAACGTCATGGCATCACCTCGTTACGAAATGCTCATGCGCGACTGTACGTGGATCGATGCGCGTAGGTGAATTCGCCAGGAATGGATCCCGATCAATTCGCCAATGTCATCAGGCACGTGGAACGCGAACGAAACGTGGGCACTTTCCGTGTGTTGGATAGGTGGCCCTTTCAACCCGCCCGGAGAACGCTCCGGACTTGCCGACGAGGTTAGCTGACGGGCTAGAGCTTGAAAGTGCCCCGGTCTTGCGACCTGCGCCCCGGAGAATTGGCGAACCAATCCTCATTGGGTCCCCCGTATCGATCCCCTGCGGAACCGAATTTGGCTGCTGAATGGCATCTTACACGAAAGGGAGATAAAAGTCAAATCGATTGACGTAACGTGATGTGAATAAATTGTTTAGCCGATCGACTCTGGCGAGCGCGGACGTGTGCCGCACGACGACACGTCCGCGCTCGCCAAAGGCGAGCGGCTAAACAAATTGCGACGATTACGCGCTCTTCTTATCGGGTGTCATCGCCTTGTTGTACAGGCTCTCTTCGCGGCGGATAACCGCCTCGGTGACGGTGAACTTGCCCTTCTCCTGAAGTTCGGGCAGTTCGAACATCAGGTCGGTCATCACATCTTCCACGATGCTGCGGAGCCCGCGAGCGCCGGTGTCGCGGTCATGCGCCATCTTCGCGATCAGGCGGAGCGAGCCTTCGGTGAACTCGAGTTCGCAGCCTTCCATGTCGAAGAGCTTGCGAAATTGCCGAGCGAGAGCGTTGCGCGGCTCTGTGAGGATGCGGACGAGCGAATCCTCATCGAGCGGATCGAGCGGGGCGAGGATCGGCATACGTCCGATGAACTCGGGGATCATGCCGAATTGGATCAGGTCGTCGCTGGTAACGTGGCTGAGGATTTCGCCAAGCTCGCGTTCACGATGCTCGGAGTTGGCGCCGAAGCCGATGGTCTTTTTGCCCAATCGGCGAGCGATGATATCTTCGAGGCCGACGAACGTGCCGCCGCAGATGAAGAGGATGTTCGTCGTGTCGAGTTGGATGTACTGTTGTTCGGGATGTTTACGGCCACCCTGCGGAGGCACGTTGCTGACGGTACCTTCGAGTATTTTGAGGAGGGCCTGCTGGACGCCTTCGCCGGAGACGTCGCGGGTGATGCTGACGTTCTGGGAGGTTTTTGCGATCTTATCGACTTCATCGATATAGACGATGCCTCGCTGAGCGGCTTCGATGTCGAAGTCGGCGGCGTGAAGCAGTTTGAGCAGCAGGTTCTCGACATCTTCGCCAACGTAGCCCGCTTCGGTTAATGTGGTGGCGTCGCCGATGGCGAACGGCACGTCGAGGGTTTTGGCGAGCGTGCGAGCGAGGAGCGTTTTGCCGCTGCCGGTCGGGCCGATCAGGAGGATGTTGCTCTTATCGACCTCGACATCGCTATGGCCTTCGTCGCCAATGCTGAGTCGCTTGTAGTGATTGTGAACCGCGACCGAGAGGATTTTCTTCGCTCGGTTCTGTCCGATGACGTATTGATCGACCTTTTCCTTGATCGAGCGCGGGGATGGAATGTTGGTTATGGAATTCTTGTTAATGCCTCGCCGTTTGCGCTCTTGATCGATGATCGATTGGCAAAGCTCGACGCACTCGCCGCAGATGTAGACATCGCCTGGCCCTTCGACCAGGGGGCCGACGTCGCGATAACTTTTTCGGCAGAAGGAGCAGAAGGCGTTGCGATTGCGGCCTGTACTGCCTGTGGGTGCTTGTTTCCGTCCGCCGCTTCCCGATCCCGAAGTGTTCATGGACATCGAATCTCCTTACGACGACCAGGGGGTTGGCCGCTCGTCCGTTGTTGGCATGGGTCCAAGACGATCCGATGCAGAGGGGGAACATTCCGCATGGATCGGGAAGGCTCGTCGAGACAGGAGGACGGCCTTCAATTGCACTCTATGCCGATTCTACGTGGTGATCGCGCGTCGATCAAGGATAAACGTCATTAAATGGGAACGGAAACAACACACAAATCTCATTTAGATGGTTCCGGTGGCTCAGACGCGGGAGGTTGGGCAGGCGGGGAAATCTCCCCGTGGTTTTGGTTGCCGAGTCGTTCACGGATCTGCTCGAATTCAGTCGGGTCAAGAAGCCCCTGGTCCACCATGTTCCGATAGTGTTCCAGCTGATGAGGGATGGTAAGAGGGGGAGCTTGGGCTTCCACCTCGCGCCAACTTTTGACCTGCCAAATCGCCCACGATCCGAGAAACAAGACTCCGAGTAAACCACCTATCGCAATAGCGACGTTCCAATCCCACCGGAAAGATTGGCAGAAAAGGAACACGCTGTTGCCCAGGTTATCGCCCATTCAATCCGCGTAATCGCCACGGGAGAATCTGTGTTGCCTCAGGGTGATCGCCTCTTCACCGCCCCGGTTTCCTGTTCCGACCGGGGTCCCTTCGCCCGTGCAGAATATTATAGCGCCGAAATGCTGGAAAGAGAACAAATCCGGCGGAAGTTTGAAAAAACTCGCAACACATTTTCATCCTACAGATCGCACGTTGATACTCTTCGCGCGGTTGGACAATATCTTTCGGTTTAGCCGTTCGCCTTTGGCGAGCGCGAACGGGTGACGCACGACGCTTGAGTCGCGCTCGCCAAAGGCGAGCGGCTAAACGGGTACATCTCGTCAATCAACGCGCGATACCGCTCGCCTTGCAATCGCAGCGAATACTCCGCCATCGCAACCGCGCGACATGACTCGCGCAGGTCCAGCCCGAACTCAATCGCCCGCAGTGCCGCGCCAACGGCTTCGCTTAGCCCATCGCTTGTCGCTCGCTCGGCAAGCCAACCCGTGACGCCCGGGCTGACGAGTTCCGGCAACCCGCCGATGGGCAAAGCGATCGTCGGCGTGCCGCTGGCCATCGCTTCCAACACCGTGTTGGGAAGGTTATCGACCGGCGCCGGATGCAACAGGGCATCGGCCGCGGCGTAGGCTAGCGTCTTGGTCCGGTCATCTGCGACGTAGCCCAGCGAATGCACGCGAATCGGGGAATCGGCGACAGGCACGACACCGGAACCCATCGTCAGCAACGTCAGCGGGCGATGCGGCTTGTTCAACCAAAGCTCACGCAGGATGTCAGCACCCTTGCGGCGTTCCCTCAGATCGACGGCCGCCAACAGCAGCACCGGACCATCGGCCGCCAACCCGAGCGCCATTCTCGCCTCGCGTCGCGGAATCTGGTCCGCCGCAGGCACGCCATACGGGATCACGTCGATCCGGTGCTCGGCGAATAACCCGCGCCGCGCTTGCGACGCCAACCAGCGTGAGGGCATTACGATCGTCAAACGCTGTCGATGTCGTGCATACAGCGTGCGCCTTTCGCGCCAGGCCGGGCCGATTTGCTCCAGCGCGAGACGTGGATACTCGTTGGCCGTCGGACAGGTCGCATCGCAGCCCGCCACGAATCTCTCGCAGTCGTAGGCATACGCACATCGGCCTGTAAAACTCCACATATCGTGCAACGTCCACACGACCGGTGCGAACTGCAAGCACGTTTCGACCATCCACGATCCCCAGCCCCAATCGGCCGCGCCATGCACATTGTTCAACTGGATGACGTCCGGTCGAATTTCGCTGAGGGCCTGTTTCAAACTTCGCTCGGCAAACGCAGGCGACGCCGGTCGGGGAAATCGGCTCGGCATGAGCTTGCGCGGCAGTCGCATCAGTTGCATTGCCAGCGGCGACTCGCAAGGTTGCAGGATGTGCCGATGGCCCAATTCGCGTTCCTGGTCATCGCCAAAGAATGCGATGCGAGCGATCCGCCAATCCGGCATGCCCAGGCGAAGCGACGCTTCGATGCGACGAGTCGCCACCGCAGCCCCGCCAGCGGTTTCATGATCCGAAACGATGGCGATGGTGGGCGTGCTCACGCTTGCGCCTCCACGTAAATGGAATCGGGCTTGCGAATACTGCCATCTGCCAACGTGTCGAGGTGATACGATGTCCACCCGTCGATCGCGCTTTCGTTCGCCGACACGCAGCGGAAGTTCCCGAAGCCGGCCTGATGCAGCAGCGTCCGCAGTGATACGCGGTCATACATCCAATGATGAATCTCGCCGGATCGGCGGAAACGACCAACTTGAAGGAGAGCGTACTCGTCGCCAAGCAACCAGCGAATGATGCGCTCGTGCCACGATCCGAAGACCCAGCCGCGAAGACGGTCACGCCAGGTTGGCGGTGCGGACTTTCGTTCGACGGATTGCCGCAAAATAGCGCCGTCCTCGCCGAGGCGATCCCAGGCAAGTGTGCTGAATGGCTCTTGCCCATTCGCCTGCTTGGCAATCGTTCCGCCGGGCGTTTCGCGCGTGGTTTGGTCGTACAACTCGGTGACTAGCCAACGATGATTGCGCATTGACTCGCGGTTGCCATCCCATGCCGCGTGAATCGCTTTGAGATAAAGTTGCACGATAACCTCGAGATCGGGAACCGCGATCCGCACGATCCCGCCGGGCGTCAGTACACGCCGGCATTCGCGAAGAAACGTCAACGCACAGTCCGCGGGCAAATGTTCCAACAAATGTGAATGATAGACGATATCAAATGAGCCATCCGCAAAAGGCAACGGCTGGTGCACATCCCACAGCGCAACGGCCGGATCGCACGGATGCAAATCGAGATTCGTCCAGTCCGGATGAAATCGCCGTCCGCAGCCGAGGTTGAGCAAACGCAGGTTCGTGGTTGTGGTGAGAAGCATGTTCGACGCGCCCTAAGGAAATGCAGAACTAACCACAGAGGCACAGAGGACACAGAGGAAATACGCAGAATAAGAGACGAAACGAACAGAGCGAATCGTGAGACTTTCAACGCACAATCCCAAGCATTTTCTCTGTGTCCTCTGTGCCTCTGTGGTTAGTTTCTTTGTTCACGCCGTTCACGCCGCTCGCGCCATGACGCGGACATCCGCTGTCTTGACCAGCAATCGTCCGGTGAAATCGATCGTGCGCAGGTCGGCGTCGATACCGTGGTCGCGGAAGTAGCCATCGACGGCGCGTTTCGCTCCCTGCCAATGGCCATAGTCGTCGATGATGAGGATGCCGCCGTCCGCCAGCCTCGGATAAAGATGCTCCAACTCATGCCGGGTCGAGCCGTGCCAATCGGTATCGAGCCGAAGCAGTGCGATTTGGCCTGGAGCATGGCGTGGGAGCGTGTCCTCGACCTTGCCAGGCACAAAGCACAGCTTCTCCCACGGGTAGCGCGATTGCATCAGCGTTTGTTTGACCTCGTCGAGCGACGCATTTGCGCGGTACAACTCACCCTCGGTCGAATGCAGCCGTAGGAGTTCACGAGCAGATCTACCTTGCCAATCGACATCGAGGTCGGCGGGTTCGGTCATGCCAGCGAAGGTGTCGAAGAGGAACAATTCGCGATCGGTAGCGCCAAGCGATTCCAGCGCCAGCGCCGCCGCCAACATGCTGCCGCCCTTCCACACACCGCACTCGACAATCGCGCCGGGAATATCGCGGCGTTCAAGATAAGCAATGCTCTGACAAAGCGTGACGACACGCTCGACGCTGGTCATCGTGTACGGCTTGACCTTCCACCAAATTGCCGATTGGCACTCCGCCATCGCGTCGCACCATTCCGGTACGCACGGCGGATACTGCGAATTCAGCGCGACCGTCGGCGAGACCCAACGCTTGGCGTAGCGTAGTAGCGAGGTCAACATGCGAGAACTCCGTTTCCTTGGCACTCCAGAGCCGGAAGCGTAAGCGACGGTGTATTTCTCTGGGAATTTAGATTGCGTCCATCCTGACGCGGTGGCAGCGTAGTTGAAATAGAAAGTTTGAGTCAAGATGAGTTTGGACCTGCCGTACAAAAAGACACCACCCGCTGTTGCCAGCGGGTGGAGGGGGATTGGGTCATGACTTGTTAGGGGACGGGAGTTATGGCGTGAGAAAGTTCAACCTCGTTGAACCTTCCTGTGTTGATTCATTCGAGAGAAAGTAAAAGCAATCAGCGTGCCAAAGTTCAGGCCACGCTTGTGATTCGCTGTAACCAGTTCGTGACAAAATGGTTGTGGCGTCGAATGGAGTAGACGGCAGATTGGGCTTGTTTTGGTTTTGCAAAATTGTCATCAAGTCGGCACTATCGACATGGAAAAGATTACAACACTTTGCAATCATCCGTCCAAGCCCTAGGAATCGCTGCGCTCATCCTGGGGCTTGAGCCCTTCTGTCACCCGATCACCTGCACCGTCCCAGTCGCGCCGTCGATGCGTAACCGTTGGCCGGTCTTGAGTCGGCGATGCACGTCGGCGATGCCTGCCACTGCCGGTAGGCCGAACTCGCGCGCGACGATTGCGCCATGCGATAGCATCCCGCCGGTCTCCATCACCAGGCCACGCGCATGCACGAACAGCGGAACCCACGCGGGGTCCGTCGAAGGGCACACCAAGATATACGGCTCGTGCGGCATCTCCGCAGCTGACAGGTCGCTCAGCACCCACGCCTGAGCCTCGACCACGCCGGCGGACAACGGCACGCCTTGCAATAAGTCTACTGCGCCGACCGCCAACTCCCGTCCGATTGCCTCGAGGTCGTCGCTATAAATGACTGTCGGCAGCGGCAGACTCAGCGCGATCGCTCGACGTGTGCGGTTTGTCTCGATCTTCTCGAAGAAACCAATCGGCGCCTTCCCCTCGGCCAACTTCGTCAATTCTCGCAGATCGTCAAGCGTAAGAAAGAAAATGCCGCCGTCGAGCTGATAACGCCGATCCAGTTCGACGAGTGCTCGGCGAATCTGCTGATAGCCGCGGAGCAGGTGATGCTTCGCCGACTCGCGCAGGCTCATGTAACGTTGTAGACGGCGCAGCTCTGCTTCGACCGCTGGCAGTTGCGTGGGCAGGAGCCGCGCATCATCGGCAAGTTTCCGCCAGGCGTGCTGCCAATTCTCTTCGATCTTGGCCGGGTCGTAAGCCGAGACACTCGGCGCCGGCGCGTCGAGCATCGCATCGAGGGCGGTATGGTTCTCGATCCAGCGTGGTTTCGCCAGTTCCATCTCCTGGCTGCCGCGATGACCGAAACGCCGCAAGAACTCGGCACGATCGAGTCGCCCTTCGCGCACCGCACGAATCCCGGCGGGCAGGTCGGTGTGTTCGTCGGGATGCACGCCCATTACCAACTCGCGCAATGCCGCCTGGGCGCGTTGCAGTCCGAGCGCCGCCGACTCTTCAGGCGTGCCATTCGCAGGCCGCAGCCGAGCGGCAAACGCACGTTCGAGATTACCGAGCACCATCGCCGCCAGCGCCGTCGGCTTCAAGCTATGCCTGGCGAAATCGAATAGCGTCAGTGCGATCCACGCATCCATCTTGGCAAGCACGTCTCGGCCCGACAGCTTCGACCAATCCTCGGTTCGCGCTTTGTCAATCTCGGCCAGGTACGGCGGCAGAACGACTTTCTCGAAATCGTCCGCAAACGTTTGGATCAGCCGTTGCTGCTGAATCTGCGACCACCACATGCGGAAGAAAATAATTGGCAGCTTGATGAAGAACGCCAAACCCGCTCGCCGCGGATTGAACGTCGCTTGCGGATAGAGTGCCTTGTTCGGATTTCGTTTCAGCACGTCAAAGCGATGCTCGAACGGCAAATCCCTATACTGCATTCGCGGTTCCCGACTCAGATTGCAATACGGCCTGCCACAAACGAGATCGAACATGCCGAGGTCGTCAAGAGCCGGATCGGGATTGAATCCGATGTCGCGATACATCTGCCCGAACCCGCCGCGGCCCGACATGAAACGCTTCACGATCGCCCACGTCATCGGCGTCGGCTCGGGCAGAATCTCGGCAAGGTTGAATCGGCTCCACACTGTGCCCGTCGGCTCCACATTGGCTCGCAACGTCGCGATTTCCTCCAGGCGAACGCGCTCACGTTGGGCCGCGTCGAATGTCGGTGTGTCGCTTTCCTTGAAGCGGATCGGTCTTGCTTGTAGCAGAAAGTATTGGCCACGCGAAATCGCCCATTCGATGTCGCATGGCGAGCCGAAGAACGCCTCGACTCGCAGCCCCAATTGAGCGAGATCGCGTGCTTGCTCGTCGCGGAGCGAGGCGTCGTCGCGCCCGCCGGTTTGGCCTGTGCCTTCCTCGACGAACGTTTCGAGCCGTTTGTCTTTGCGCGTAATCACACGTTCCTTGACCGCTAGCGTCGTCTTGTCGAAGACGAAACGATCCGGCGTGACTTTGCCGAGCACGATCGCCTCGCCGAGACCGAACGACGACTCGATGATGATCTCGCCGGCCTGGCTCACCGGATTGGCGGTGAACAGGATGCCGGAGACTTCCGACGGACACATCATCTGCACGGTGACTGCGGTGCCGATAAGCCCGTCGATCTTGTTGTGTTTGCGATAGGTGATGGCGCGTTCGTTCTGCCAGGACTCGAACACGGTATTGATGGCAACGCGCAACATCGTCCACGGGTCGGTCGGGAGGTCGTTGCCGACAGCGGCACGATAACGACTGCGCAACAGATCGCATGCGGTTCGGAGGTGGTCAGCGTCGAGATCCGTGTCGTCGAGGCTTTCGTGTTGCACATTGGCGACGGTATGGGCGAACATGCGGAGGAAATGCAGATACGCTCGCCAAACACCACGCGGATCGCCGCTGCGCTCAGCGATGGCGACGACGCATTCTGGGTTCAGGCCGACGTTGAGTAACGTGTCCATCATGCCAGGCATCGACTGCGCGGCACCTGAGCGGACGGCGACGAGCAACGGCCGCGCGCCGACGCCGAACGCACGGCCTGCGAGTTTTTCGAGTCTGACGAAATTCTCTCGCACGGCCGTTTCGAGATCGGTGGGCCACTGCTTGGCGTGCGTGTGATAATAATCGCAGGCTTCCGTAGAGATGGTGAAACCAGGCGGGACGTTGAGGCCGGCACGCGTCATATCGGCGAGGCTCGCGCCTTTGCCGCCGATGAGGTGCTTGATCTCGCCGTTACCGTCTGCGTTGCCGTTGCCGAAAAAGTAGATCATGAGGTGGAATCGGGTGGGGTGGTTATCAAGCCCGCAGGCGAGCGTAGCGAGCCTGCGCGGGTTCAATCCGCGCAAGCTCACTACGCTCGCCTGCGGGCTTGGAGGTCATTTCACAAGAACCTTGTCTTCGAGGCAATAAAATGTCGGCTGATTGTCGTAGACTTCAATCGCACCGCCGCCGATGCCGCACCCGAAATAGAGCTGACGGCGATAGCCGTCGTCGATGCGCGTCACGACGAGCCGAGGCGAGGTTGATGTCAGCGGGCGTTTTTCTTTCAGGTCGAACTGCCAATTCATCTCGCCATCGTGGGCATTCATGCAGGAGACTCGGCCGCCGGTGGTTACATAAAAAACGCTGAGCGAGCGTTCGCGACCTGCATCGCAGTCGAGGACCGGCGTTGAGACGATCGGCGATTCCAGGAAGTATTTCCAGATTGTCTCGCCCGTCGCTCGGTTGATACAGTAGGCATGGCCGTCCCTGCAGCCGAAATAGATACGATGCCCATCGACGGCGGGAGAATCGATGATTCCGTTGGGAAACGACTTCGCCCACAGTTCCTTGCCGTCCTTGGCGTTGAAGCATTGCACGGAGCCGCCGGTTTTCTCGGGTTCCTTGACATCGGAGAACACATCGCCGTTACCTGATGCGACGAACACAAGCCCGTCACGGACAACCGGTGCAGGCCAAACCGGATACGGTGCGGTCTTGCGCCATAGTTCTTTGCCCGTGTTGGCGTCGAAACAGAAGAGCGCGGTCTCGCCCTTGTCCTTGGTTTCATTGCGATCCTCGCCAGTGGCGCAGTACAAGCGATCGTCGACGATGACCATGCCGCCGCCAAAACGCAGCAGCCGGCCTTTGTAGTCTGCGGGTGGGAAACGCCAGGCGACGACGCCCTTGCCCGCTTCGTGGCTTTTCTGCGTATCCAGGCAATAGACGCCGTCGTTGCCCGCGCCGATATAGACCTTGCCATGGGCAACGGCCGGACTCGATTCGGTTTGGCCTTTGGTAGCGAACGACCATAGTTCTTTGCCCTTCTCGGCATCGACGCAGAAGAGTCGGCAGTTCTGGTCATCGTGAAAGCCTTCGCCGAAGTAGAGCTTGCCGTCGGCGATACATGCCGTTGAGATCATCTGGCGCAGGTCGGCCTTCTTGCCGTAGAACTGCCACTTCTGTACGCCGGTATGGCGGTCGAGGCGCACCATTGTGGCACGCTGCGTTGCGTCGGAGTACGACGAATAGACGGCATCGCCATCGATCAAAGGCGAATTCGCGAACATGCCGAACACGTTCTCCGGAGCCGTATAAACCCACTTCTGCTGGACGGCCGAGACCTTGCCTTGTACGCTTCCCACCTGTTGTTTGCCTGTGATAGCGCCTGAGGCATCAACGCTTCCCGATGTGAACAACGGAAAGAATGCGAGATGTCCGCACAGCATCGCGGCGGCGATGACGCCTTCGGTCGAAATCGGCGGCGCGGCGAACGGTCCGGGGCGGCGCGTCGCCTGCCAAACGCGATGCAGCGTGCCGGCGACGATCGCCAGCGTCATGACCACCGTCAACGTCCAGCCTAGGTCCGACCAGCGGATTGGCTGCGAGAAAATCGCAAGGCCAAGCGTCATCAGAACACAGCCGCCGGTCATGAAGCCGAGGACCGCCAATTCGGTTCGCGCGGGCGTTTCGGGTTCGCCGTCGGCGAGCATGCTCAGTTGCCGACGCCACGCCCAGTAGGTGCAGGCGAAGCTGACAATGCTCATGACGATCCACGCCGCCGCCCGTGTCGTCCACCAGCTATCGCGCGGCAAGAAACCGGTCCCCAGAACATGCAGGAGCAGTAGGGTGCTATTGAGACTCAAGAGCGTGATGAACGCCATCCATTGCCGAAACAGCACGAACACGCCGCCGAACACGCTCGGAAACAGGATCGCCAGGATCGCCAGCGGAGCGCCCAGTCCAATCGTGGGGATCACAGCGAACAGCGAACCGCCCATGATTGGTGCAGCACCGAAGAACCGGTCGACCGGCAGAGCAGAGCTTTTCTTCGGCGTGTATTCCGGGCCGAAGCCAGGTTCGACTTTGTCATCGACTTTCGACGGCAGTTTGATCTTGCCCGCGGCGGAATCCTTGAGCAGCTTTCGCAGCTCTGCTGTCGTGCCGTTGAACGATTTGCGAAAATACGGCTCCGCCGACAAAAGCTGAAAAACAGCCTTGTCCTTCTCCGTGGCCGTGCCGTGCAGTTGAAACCATGTACCATTGGCGAACGCGAAGGTGATCAGGTTTTCCTCCTTCTGCGTGATGAAAAAAACAATCTCCAGGTCCGGTCCAAAGCGTTTCAGCAACGGCTCGATCTGATTCTTCTTGCGCGATTCCGGATCGGTGACGAGCAGATTGATCGGCAACTCGCGGAACGGCGCCTTACCTTTGATGTCTTCAATGGCGACGACCATCATCGCCGGTCGTTCGGGATAATGCTTGTCCACCTTGCCCACGAGCACGAACGTCGCCGAGCCTTCGATCGCCTTGAGTGGCGTCTTCGCGACGATCACGGCATGTGCGTACTGGCAGCAAAAAAGAAAAATCGCGATAATCGCAATGCGTGCGTGCATGATCCTAAACCTCGAGGTTGAACGTCCCTGGTGTCCGCCTGCGGCTTAGCGCTGGTATAGGCATTCCGAGCGCTAAGCCGCGAGCGGAACGCAACAATTTGGGAAGTTATTCTCGCTATTGTATTTCGTGACCACGCTGTTGACCGAGGCAACCTTGTCAATTTTCGGGCGAAAGCAACCATCGTACGATCGTCCCAATTCCGAGGCACGTCGCAATCCCCGCCAGCATCAGCAGCGCCAGGGCGGCGAAGGAATTGTCCACGGCATTGTGCAGGCGGTCAAACAGCATCTTCGTGAACGCCTCCCAACTGGTGGTTTCGACACGGGCACTGGCGCCGATTTCGCCAACGCACAAAGCGATGGTGGCCATCGTGGCGGCGAATAGCGTGGGCTTGCAGGATGCGAGCACGACATGGCGGAAGGTGCCGATCGCATCGAGTCCGCTCAGCTTCGCTTCTTCAAACCAGGCTTCGGGGATCATGCGCACGACGGGCCAAAGCAGGACCACGGCAATCGGGAACGCGCGAAGACTCTGTGCCCAGACGATCGGCACAGGCGAAGGCTGGCTGTACAGAAGCCAGGTCCATGGGCCATCGGGAAGCTGGATGATGAGCTGGATGGCGTTCGCCAAGGCAATGCCGACGACTGGACCGGGCAGCACCCAGATCGCCGCCGTAACGCCGAACAGGAGCACACGAAACCATCGGCTGTCGCGCGCCAGCCAACAGCAGATGAGCGCGGCAAACGCGCAGAGGACACCGGCGGCGAGCGACGTCGCCAAGGACTGAATCAGCGGTCGGCCCATCACGTTCGCTTCGCTGCCGAGGTAATGCCAGGCCGACGCCAAGCTCCACCGCGCCGGATGCCCGACAGCGCCGAGTTTCCAAATCAGCCCAAACAACGGGATGACCATTAGGCCAAACGCTATCCACGCAAAGGCACCCGGCAATCCCCAACCGCCGAACGAAAAATCGCAAGGCAATCGCGTCGGCGCTGACAACGGCGGCAGCGTCTTTTCGATATACGAAATAACACCTAGCACCACGATCCAGGCAATTATCAGCATCGGCGAGGCGACGATCAGCGTCCGCGTAAGCCCGGCTTGATTGTCTTGCGTGAACTGCGTGTGCGCCTCGTCCGCCAATGTGGCAACCTGGCACATGTCGGTGATCGCGATTTCACCCGCCGACTGCAACACGATGAACAATCCCGCAGCGAAAATGCTTGCTCTGACGCGCGGCAACGTCACGCGAAAAAGCACACGCCACGGACCGACGATCTGCGCGGCTTCTTCCTCCAACTCCGGCTCGATCCACGTCAGGCCGACGCCGACCAACAACACCGCCCAGGGCAACGCCGACAGCGACTGTATCCAGACCGCCGCAGGGAATCCGACGGACAGCGGGCGCTCCAGTGCGAATCGACGCAGATCGAAATCCAGCATTCCCTGCCAGGACGCGATCAAGACAGGCAGCGGTAGAAAAAGCAGAAACGCCAGTAGGGTTGCAAGCAATCGTCGACCAAAAAATGAGGTACGGAATAGCACGACTGCCAATGCAATTCCCATCGGCAGCGTAATCATCACTGTTCCAAGACACAATCCAAGTGTGTTGGCCGACAGGCGAACGAGACGGTGGAAATCGGCATCGGTCCAGCCCCATGCCTCGCGGCGGCCAATCTCCAAAAACGGCAGCGACAACGGCACGACCGCCACGGCGAACAGCGCAACCGTTGTCAGGATGCGTAGGCGGGTCATCGGTCTGCCAGGGTTGAGATTAATTGATCCGAGCCTGAGCGCCAGCGAAGGGCTGCGGAGGCCCCTTCGCTGACGCTCAGGCTCGGAAATGATTCGATCCGTTTGGAAATGTCGAAACCTCGCCGCGGCACTGCGGCTTTTTCCTTCTCTTTGTCGTCCTTCTTCTCCTCTTCTTTTTTCTTTTCTTTCAGTTCCTTCTCTTCCTTCTCCCGTTGTCGACGAAGCGGCGCATCGTCCGTTTTCATTATCAGCGGCTTCGCTAGACCACTATGACGCAAGCACAGAATCTGCCCGTCATTGGCGGCGAAGTAGAGCCGATCGTTCCATTCGTTGGCGATTTGAATATTCCACTCAGCCATATCCATTCGTGCTAGCGTTGTGCCTCGTCGCGCGTCGAGCACGAAAAACCGACCGACCTGATCGAGGGCGTAGACGTATTGCCGATTGGCGGCGAGAAACCGTGTCGCCTCGCGGTTCGTCCAGAGTTCCCCTCCGGTCTCACGGCGAAGGCAGCGCAGGCCGACTCGCTCCGGCACCACGAAGACATGATCGTCGTTGACTTCAGGCTTCTGCAGGATAGGCGAACCCGAAAGATGCCGCCAAAACAAGCGACCGGTCTCGGCATGGACTGCATAAACCGAAAAATCGAGCGAGCCGATGTACGCCGTCGGCTCGAACACGAGCTTGTCTTTATGGGCAAAGCTAAGGTTATGGTAGCCCGGCGGGGCGAGGACCTTGCCCGTCGTCTGAAATTGGACCGCGCGGTCCGCCCGTGCGCCTTCGCCGGTGCGCACGAATGAAAACAGCGTGCCATCCGTAGTGACGAAGCTGAGCGACGTATTGCTCACGAAGGGCGGGCTGGTAATCAAGCGATCGGGAAATGCATACCCCCAGGCGAATTCGAGCGGCGGGGAATCGAACACGATGCGAGAGAGATCGTCCTTTTTCGTGGGTGATTTCTTTTCGACATATTCGTCTTTCTTGACTTCTTTCCCGTCCTTCTTGTCCTCGCGCAGGGCATGATCCCTTTGCAGCTTGACCGCCTCAATGCGGACCTCATCATAGCGCAGATAGTCGGGAACCTTGAAGGCCTGGATGCGATCGCCCATGGGCAGATAGACCGCGCCATCCTCGCCGACAAGCGCGGCATTCGGCGTGAAGTTTAGCTCACGGCCGAAGTCGATCAGCTTTATCACCGGGTCATAAGTAAAGACGCGCTGTCGGCCGTCAGCGCGGTTGAGTACGTGGAGCGTGTTTTTTCGTGTGACGAAAATCGCCTGACTGTTGAAGCCCGCGGACTGCGGCGGCCACCAGTCTTGGTTGACGTTTACGTTCTTCCAGACCAGGTCGCCGGTTTCGGCATCGAATAGGTAGACTGCGCCTTTCCAGGTCTGCACAATGATCTGCGGCTTCTGGTCGGGAATGAGCTGGATGCTGAAGATTCCATCGCGTTGCCCATGCACCGCCACCCGTGTCGTCCAGGCAACGCGCAAACTCATGCGATCCAGCGAATCGCGACTCGGCATCTTCGGACTTGTGAACACCCGAAACGGCGCCTGCCCGTGCAGTGTAGCGACCGTCACGATGAACAACGCAAGAACGGCAAGAAGCTTCTTCATCATCCTCGCCTCGGAATAAGCCGCCGACAAAGTCCGCGATTATCGTAGACATCACGCTCCGCGTGATGGGTATGCAAGGAACACGCAAGAATAGCTACGGTGGTCTTCGACGACTGTTGTCATTGCATTAATATTTAGTCTACCACGCCCGATTCAAAGTCTCCAAGCTCGTATACAGCATGAAAGTCGAATTCATGCAAACAATTCTGATCCGCCGGCCTCACGAACCGTTTAACCCGCCGGACTCTCCTTTTCGGCGTTTTCGTTTTGCCGCGAAAAAGTCGGACAACAGGCCCGAACATTGCTCCGCAAGCACGCCGCTCACGGATTGGGCGCGGTGGTTGAGCCGAGCGTCATTCGTGATCCGGTACAGCGATTCGCAAGCGCCGGCTTTGGGATCGAGGGCACCATAGACGACCATCGGCAAACGGGCGAGCACGATCGCGCCGGCGCACATGGGACAGGGTTCGAGCGTAACGTAGAGAATGCAGTTCTCCAGCCGCCATGACCCCAGCGCCGCCGCCGCCTGGGTGATGGCAATCATCTCCGCGTGCCCCGTCGGATCGTTCAGCGTTTCGCGCTGGTTGTGAGCGCGGGCGATAACGCCCTTTTCGCGCGACACGATCACGCAGCCGATCGGCACCTCGTCCTCATCGGCCGCGATGCGGGCCTCGTCTATCGCCATCTCCATATGCGCAACGTGGAACGGATGGCGCGGATCGGAGAGCGGAAAATCGAATGGCGTCACGAACATAGGGGCCTCTCCAAGGAGCAGTCCATCGAATTCCGACCGAATCGGCTCTCGCGGGCCTTCAGATATGTTATAATCTGGAAGGTAATTATTGATGACAAACGGCACCATCGCATGCATTGGCTTGATATCGTCATTCTTGTGGCATTAGGAATCGGCGCCGCCATGGGATTCTGCACCGGGTTGCTCTGGCAAGCCGCGCGCGTAGTTTGCCTGGGCGCATCGCTCTATATGGCGATTCTGTGCAGCGGCAATGTGAGCGATTGGCTATCTGAGCAATGGCGCAACGTCAATCCTCCCATCTTCCGCATCGTTGCGTTTATCGGCGTCTTCCTGGTGGTGTATCTCGTTCTCTACCTGGTTACTCATCTCCTGTACAAGGTAATTAAGGCCACCAAACTCGAAACCGTTGACCGACTACTCGGCGCCGTGCTTGGTGTCGTCAAAATGGCGGCGGTGGCATCGGGCATTTGTGCTTTGATGGCGGCATTGGCGCTGCCGATCTTTCAGGGATGGTTTGAGAACGCCGTGCTGGCGCCATACTTCGCCAAGGGAACACAGATGGCCTACAGATGGATACCACAAGAATACCGCGATCGCGCCGACGAAGCGGTGCTGCAGGCTCGCGATCAACTTCAGAAAAAGGCCCTTGATGCCGCTGTCGACGCGATGAAGAGGAAGAAGGAACAATAAGGACGCGCCCGACAACGGTACGAGCCGGAAGCGTAAGCGACGGATTTCGCCAGTCCGTCGCTTACGCTTCCGGCTCGTAAATCGACCTTCCGAACGCGCAAGACTTGCGGACCTGTTTCTTTTCGCACATAATAGCGCCATGAATCTTGCATCCCAATTCACAATCGGACTCGTTTTCGCATTCGCTTTCCTGGCGGCATTTGGACTTGCCCAGCCGGAAGTCCTGAGGCCGGACGACGCATTTTTCGCGGACAAGATCGCGCCTCTGCTCAAGAAACATTGTCTCTCGTGCCACAATCCCGAACGTTCACGCGGCGGTCTCGACCTTTCCACACGCGACACGACGCTCACCGGCGGTGACAAAGGCCCAGCCGTCATCGCCGGCGATTCCGCAAAAAGCCTACTGTTGCACATGATACGTGGCCCGCAGCCGAAGATGCCGCAGAAGCGCACTCCCCTCACGGCCGACGAGATCGCGCTCTTCGCACGCTGGATCGACGGCGGCGCGGCGTGGCCTAAAGGCTTGACGCTCGCCGACAACGTCAACAAGAAAGCTGCCGAGTCCTGGTGGTCGTTCCAGCCCATTGCAAAACCAACCCAGCCGACGGTGAAGGACAAGGAGTGGATCAAGAACGAGATCGATGCGTTCATCCTGGCCACGCTCGAGGCCAAAGGCATGAGGCCGACGCGCGAGGCCGACGCTACCACGTTGATCCGACGTATGACGTTCGACTTGCACGGCCTGCCGCCGACGCCGAACGAGGTGGACGAGTTTGTCAAAGCGTGGGATGCTGCAGGCGCTAAACGGGAAGCGGTACTGGCCGAACTTGTCGATCGCCTGTTAGATTCGCCTCGCTATGGCGAACGCTGGGCTCGGCTATGGCTTGACCTCGTCCACTATGCCGATACGCATGGGTACGACAAGGACAAGCGGCGATTGTGGGCCTGGCTGTTTCGCGATTGGGTCATCCGCGCGTTCAATACCGATATGCCTTACCGCCGATTCATTCGCAACCAAGTCGCCGGCGATGTGTTGTTTCCAGGCGATCCCGACGGTATTATCGCGACGGGTTTCGTGGTGGCCGGCCCGTGGGATTTCGTCGGTCAGGTCGAGTTGCGCGAAAGCACGGTGGACAAGGAAAAAACGCGCGTCCTCGACCGCGACGACATGGTCGCCAACACCATCTCGACATTTTGCAGCATGACGGCTCATTGCGCTCGGTGCCACGATCACAAGTTCGATCCGATCTCGACGAAGGAATACTACCAGCTCCAATCGGTCTTCGCCGGCGTCGAGCGCGGCGATCGCGCGGTGGCATCGAAGGAAATGCATGCACTCAAAACCGACCTGGAGGCGAAACGTCAGGCGGCCCAGGGGAAATACGACGCTCTGACGAAAAAGGTCGCCAATCTGGCGTCGCCGGAGTTAGCGAAAATCGACGCAAACATCGCATCTGTGCGTCATCAACTCACGCGGATGCCGATCACGGTGCCAAATCAATTCAGCCCGACCAACGGCTACCACAGCGGCATCGCCAAAACGCCCGACGCCATCAAGTGGGTCCAGATCGACCTGGGCAAGCCGACCGACATCACAGCGATCCGCCTGCTGCCCGCGCGACCGACCGACTTCCCCGATTCGCCCGGCTTCGGCTTTCCGCTGCGCTACAAGATCACACTTAGCGACGACGAGGCTTTCGCGAAAGCCGAGACCATTGTCGATCATTCGCGCTACGATGTCGCCAATCCCGGCGAACAGCCCGTCGCCGTCGTCGTCGGCAAGCAGGCACGCTTCGTCCGCGTGACGGCAAATCGGCTGTGGAAACGCACTAACGATTACGTCCTCGCTCTTGCGGAAGTGCAAGTCTACGCACGCAACGCCAAGAACGCTGCTCTCGGCGCGAAAGTGTCGACACTCGATTCCATCGAAGCGGGACGTTGGAGCACGCGGCACCTCGTCGATGACTTCACGAGCCGTGGCAAGCTCGTGCCAAGCGCCGAAGCCCACACCCGGCTCGCACACGAGGTCCAGATTCATCGCGTGGAACTTGAACGGCGGAAGGTTTTCGATTCGCTCATTGATGCCGAGACTCGCAGCGAAATGATCCATTTGGCCAAACAGTTGGACATCGCCAACGCCCAACTGGCGACGCTCAAGGATTCGATGAAGGTCTACGCCGTCATGCCGATCACGCCACGGCCTATCCACGTCCTCGCTCGCGGCGATGTCGAGCGCAAGGGCGATCTGGTCCAGCCCGGCGCGTTACGGCTGCTCAAAGGCCTGGACCGGCATTTCACGGCGAGCCGGGAGCAAAAGCGACCGGAGGGCGAAGGCGCAAATCGCGCCGCCCTCGCCGACTGGATCACCGACGACGCCAATGTGTTGACTTGGCGAAGCATCGTCAATCGCGTTTGGCAGTATCATTTTGGCAGAGGCATCGTCGATACGCCAAGCGATTTCGGCCGCAACGGCAGCCGACCCAGCCATCCCGAACTACTCGATTGGCTGGCGCACGAGTTCCGCGATGCCGATTCGTTCAAGAAGCTACACCGCAAGATCATGCTCAGCGCGACCTATCGGCAAGCCTCGACGCATGACGCCGAGAATGCCAAGAAAGACGCCGACAATCGTTACCTTTGGCGCATGAACCGCCAACGGCTCGATGCCGAATCGATTCGCGACAGTGTGCTGGCGGTGAGCGGCAAAATGGACTACACGATGTATGGCCCGGGGTATGAGCTGTTTCGGTTCAAGGACGATCATTCGCCAGTGTACGATCATCTCGACGTGAACTTCATCAATCGGCCCGAGTCGCAGCGGCGTACGGTCTACCGCTTCGTGGTGCGCAGCGTGCCGAACCCGTTTCTGGAGGCGCTGGATTGTGCCGATCCGAATATCAACGTGCCCGTTCGCAACTCGACGATGACGGCATTGCAAGCACTCACGCTGTTGAACAATCCGTTCATGGTGAGACAAGCCGAGTTCTTTGCCGAGCGCGTGAAGGCGGATGCAAAAACGACAGCCGCTCAGGTGGAGACAGCGTACGGCCTAGCGTTCGGTCGAATACCGACCGCGCTAGAGCGAACGGCAATGACGGCGTACGTCGAACGCCACGGTTTGGCGAACGCATGTCGCCTACTGTTCAACGCAAATGAGTTTGTTTTTGTCGATTGATGGCTACGGTAATGGCCGGCTATAGCTCTAATTAGGGCTTAAAAACGTACGGCCAAAGGAACCAACCACCGACACCCACGGCTACCAGGATAATGAGTATAAAGAAAACACCGAAAAGGGCTCCACCCATGCCTCCGGACGCCTTGCCATTCTCACCCAATTTGCGTTGCTCGGCGTCTTCATCCGCCAGTTGCTGATAGCGATTTTTTGTTTTGGAATTCGCTTTTTTGGCAGTTTTGAGGTTCAAAAACGCCTGCATGAATTCGCCGAAGGTCGCCGCGTGACGGTAACCACCGGTTTGGGTTTTGCTAACTTCCGATTTTTTTTTGATGCTGCCGCCTTTTATCAGCATTTTCACTTCAGCGGTTGTCACCTTCTTGTTGACAATCTCCCCCGTCGGTAAGACCATGTTCCAATACCAAACGCCCTTCTCGACATCTTCGTCCTGGTCCCGGATCGAAGTCTTGCTGACTAGATTGGTCGGCGCCGTCGTTGTCGAGAATAGCTTGGCCGGACCTGAGGTCAGCGCATTTTTCACGGTAGGCTTCTTGTTGTCGACGGTCGTTGGCAGATCGGCGCCTAAAAAGCTTAGCGTCTCGTTGTGCAATCCGAACGGTGCGAGTTGGTTGATGACCTCTTCGCATGACGCGAAACGCAACTTGGGATCCTTGGACATCATCTTGTCGACGATGAGATCGACCCTGGCCGGCACCTCATTGTTGTGCTTGCGGATCGGATCGAATTTGCCTTTTTCCTTCGCCGAGATGAGTTCGATAAACGTAGTGCCCTGAAACGGCGTTTGACCAGTGAGAAACACATAGAACATCACGCCCAGGGCATAGATGTCGACTCGGGCGTCAACGTATTTCACGTCGCGCGCTTGTTCCGGCGCCATGTAGATTGGCGTACCCGCGCCGGCACCGGTTTTCGTAAGCGATAGGTCTTCGGTATCTTTCGCCAGGCCAAGGTCAGCCACCTTGATGACCCCGTCCTTGGTGATGAGCAGATTATCCGGTTTGATATCGCGATGGATCAGGCCTTGCTCGTGGGCATGCTGTAACCCCTCGGCTGTCTTCAGGATAATGTGGAAAGCATCACCTATGCTGAATTTCCCAAGCTTCTTCAGCCAACTCTCGACGCTACCGCCTTCGACGAAATCCATGACAATGTAGTAATAGCCTTTTTCGTTGTTGTACTCATGGCAACCAAGAATATTAGGATGGTTGAGTTTTTTCATAACGTCTGCTTCGCGTTTGAAGCGTGCAACGTAGGCTTCTTTGGCGGCTAATTCTTTGGCGAGAACCTTGATGGCGACGATCGGGCCATTGTCTTTTTGGCCTTTGTAAACCGCCCCCATACCGCCCTGGCCGATTTTCTTGAGAAGCTTGTAGGCTCCGAGCATCGACGCCGCTTTCGCAGCGCCCGCCGGCTTGACGAGGGCACCTTCCACCGTGTCGATCGGCTTATTCGTCACAATGGTTTGTTTGAGTGGATTCGGCATTTTCATCGCGACCGTGTCAATAGCTACCAGCTTGGTGTTCGTGGAGGAAGCAGGTTCTTTGCGAACTGGCTCCGGCTTGCTTGCGGGGGTTGGTTTCATCATGGTGACGTTCGCGAGTTCTGTCGGAACGTTCTGTGGTTTTTTTCCATGTCCGCTTCGGAAGAACAAATAACAATATCGTCATATCTCGCCAAGCGGCAAGTCTCCGCGTGGAGAGGAAAACACCGCCGGCGATAACTCGAAATCAATCAATAGTATTATGGCGATTCCCTTCTGCCAATGCAACCAAATATCGGAAAAAATTGTCACGTAAAACCGCAGAAGCGCCCGCACCCTTCCTATCGACAGACTTTCCGCATCCCGCTTAACTGGACATCGCCACTTTTTTACGAACCATGATTTTGTCAGCGGTCTGCAAGGCCGTTTCTGTCAGCCCAGGCCTAAGAAAAAACACGCCCACCAAGGCCCTCGTCTTCAATATGTGGCGATGTCCAATTAAACAAGCGTACTCCAATAGTTGACGCCACCGACAAAACTGAATTTCCGAGGCTGAAGCGTAAGCGAGGCAGCCTGAATGCCTCGCTTACGCTTCAGCCTCGGACGAAAATCTGGCTTTAGTCGGGCGAGTCAAAGTTGACACGCAGAACAAACCGCGGCAGACGCTGTGCAATGCGCTCACAGATTAGTGACAGAAGCGTCAACTCCATCTGGAAACAATGAAACCGCAAACGGGCTAATCGGTTCCGTTTCACGCGGGTAGATCTGCCATCGGCGAATTCGTCGATCGGGCCCAACGCGAGGATGAATCAAGAGGGGATCATCCGCACGGCCAGCGCGCATAACTGGGCAGTTTGAGGGGCTTGCGCTATAGCGGCCTTCTCCATATCTGTGAGTCATGGCCATCGACTTGCTGTACGTCGCTTTCTGACATGCAGAGGTCGGTTGCTGATCTCACGGATGTCTCTCATG
>CAMAUE010000027.1 GCA_945861245.1 Singulisphaera sp. GP187 | reverse complement strand
TGCGGCTTGGCGCTGAAGGTGGCGCCTTTGGGCGTGAGAATCTCCATGTGTACGAGGTTGCCGGTCGGTTCGCAGGTGAAGGCGGCGCCCTTGTAAGAGAACCATCGCTCCTTCCTCGAGATAGTATCAAGCAAGCCGCCGTGATAGATGAAAACGCCACACGCGGCGGTGAATCGGCCTTCGTGCAGGCTGGATGTCGTCCAGTTTTTGCTCAGCGGATAAACCTTACCGCCGGAGGAGAGCGGACCGTCGTCGAGCACGCTGATGTCTTCGAGAAGTGACGGGGCGGCGAGGTACGGATTGCGTTTGATGTAGCGGTTTTCCATGACGACGTGGCGCAGGTGATGGCGGTTGTCGCACACGAAGCGGTTGCCCCATTCATCGAACGTATTGCCAAATTGCCCCGGACCGGTGATCGCTTCGTATTTGGCGAGGTTGACGGGGTCGAAGCGGAAGTCCATGTTGCTAAGATCGACGGGCGACCCCGCAGGCTCCTTGGTCGCCTGCGGGCTTGGCGCGTGGATCACCTTACCGCCGCGTAGGCCGTTGGCACAGTAGATCCAGCCATCGGGGCCGAGGTTCGGATGGCTGACGCGCAGTTGCGGGTTCTGCTCGGCGAAACCGGTGTATAAGACGTTTTCCGTATCAGCCTTGCCGACGTTTTTCGTGTCGCGCAGGTGGGTGATCTTCGGAGCCATGGTGACGATCGCGCCGTCTTTCCACAGCAATAGGCCGTTGGCGAACAGCAGGTTGTCGGCCCAGATCGTCGAGGTCTCGAAGAAGCCGTCACCGTCTTTGTCTTCGAGAATGCGAATGCGGCCCGCGGGCTTCTCGCCTTTGCCCGGCCCATTCGGATAGTCGCGCATCTCGACGACCCACAGTCGGCCTTCTGGATCGAACTGCATCGCGACGGGGCTTTCCAACTGCGGTTCGCACGCCACCAGTTCGATACGCAGGCCGTCGTCGAGTTTGAACAGCTTCTGCGCGTCCTGAGGCGACATCGCCTTGCCTGGCCCCGACCCTTTTTGCGGCAACGCCGGCGGCGGTTGCTGGGCGTACGTGAAAACGCCGATGCCGATGAACGCCAACGTGAGAATCGCGATTGTTCTGCGCATGTTTGCCTCCTTAATCGTTGTCGTATTTTGTATTCCGCTTGCGGCTTAGCGCTCGGATAATCCCACGAGAGCGCTAAGCCGCAAGCGGAGGAAACCGAACATCAACTATCCGGTGCGTAGATCGAGCGCCCGCCATCGACCGGCACGCACGCGCCCGTCACGAAGTCGTTGTCGATCAGGAACATCACCGCCTGGGCGATGTTCTCCGGTCGGCCTTCGCGTTTCACGAGCGTGGCGTCGATCGCCTGGCGTCTTTCAGCCTCGGGCAAATCGAGTGGGAGCATGACGGGGCCGGGCAGAATGCAGTTGACTCGCACGGCCGGGTTGCGCGTGCCAAGCTCAACCGCCATGACGCGCGTGAGTGTCGGGATGGCGCCTTTGGACGCGAAATAGGCGGCGTAGTTGAGGTAAGGCCGATGCGTCGCCCAATCGCCGATAGTGATGATGCTGCCACCTTCGGGTTGCTTGACCATCGCCAGGCCGGCGTGCTGCGTGCAGAGAAAAGTGCCAAGCGTGTTGATCTCGAAGAATCCGCGCACATCCGCGGCAGTGACATCTTCGAGTGGCTTGCTGCTCCATGTGGCGGCACAGTTGACGAGGACATCAAGCCGGCCAAAGCGATCGAGCGTCGCCCGGATCAATTCGCGCACGGCCGCTTCATCCGCGAGATCGGCAGGCAGTGCGATCGCCTCCACGCCTTGGCGTTGATAGCGTTCGACCGCCGCCGCCGCCTCGTCTCTGGACGTGCGATAGTGGATCGCCAGAGCATAGCCGCGCTCCGCCAGCGCGTCGGCAATATGCGCGCCGACGCGGCGTTTGCCGCTACCTGTCACAAGTGCGATCTGTCGATTCGGCATGTCAGTTAGTGGTTCGTTGTAAAATTCTTATCTAGCCGTTAAACACTATTGTATCGCGCAGCGTTCGGCGCGTTCATGGTTGTCGGTGGCGTCAATAATAAGTCGTCGGGACAAGTTTTCCACTCGTGTTGGTGCTCCGGGCGGGCTGCCAAGCCTGTCCCCACGAAAACTGCGCTGTAGTATGAGACCATTGACTTCCGGTGTTCTACGATCTCTATCGTGCGTCGCGCTTACTGGGTTACACATTCGAGGATTCACATGCCGCTTTGGCAAGCCGTTTTGCTTGGCGTGATCCAGGGGCTGACGGAGTTCCTGCCAATCAGCAGTACCGCACATCTGCTGGTTGTTCAGGAGTTGCTGGGCCGATCACGCCAGGAACTCAAGGACGATCCATTCACCGTCGTTATTCAGCTCGGTACACTGGTCGCGGTATACTGGTATTTTCGTGGCGACGTCGCTCGCCTAGTGCGCGGGTTTATTCGCGACATCGCCGAGCGTCGGCTGTTTACGAGCGCGACGCCGGAAGGCAGGACGGCCAAGCAGATACTCGTCGGCACGTTGCCGGTGGTTGTCGTGGGGCTATTTTTTCACCGCTGGTTCAAGGAAACGTTCTACGATCCGCAGTCGATCGCTTGGGCCGCCATTACCTTTTCATTGATGATGGCGATTTCCGAATGGCGCTCCGCCCGGCGGCAGACCTTTCGCGGCCACGACGAAATCACTTACCTCGACGCTTTCGTCATCGGCTGCTTTCAGGCGCTCGCCCTCATGCCGGGCGGATCGCGCTCCGGCACGACCATCACAGCCGGGCTGTTTGTGGGGCTTGCGAGGCCGACGGCGGCGCGATTCTCGTTCCTCTTGTCGCTGCCGAGCGTCCTCGCTGCCGGCATGAAGGAACTCTACGATTGGCTCAAAGCCGCCCGCGCCGAACCGGCCATGCAAGAACGCATGACCGATCAAGCCATCGCCATGCTCGTCGGCGGCGTGGTGTCAGCCATCGTCGGCTACCTCGCAATCGCCTGGCTATTACGATACCTGCGCGAACATTCGATGCTGGTTTTCATCCTCTATCGCATCGCCCTGGCGATCGCCATCCTCTCGATGATTGCGATAGGTTGGCTGCGAGCGTGAAAAACAGCGACGTGGGTGCGAAAGGCGGAAGAGGATTGGGAAGCGGTGAGCGAACTGGGGGCATGATCGCCGCCGCTACGGGACGCGGTTAATCGCCGTAATGGTGGCGGCATGCGATGACAATCACGTCGTCGGCCTTGACCGTGTAAACCAAACGGGCTCTGCGCCATTGCTGTGGAAAAATGCACCTCACGCAAAGGCGCAAAGCCGCAAAGAAATACAGAAGAATAGAGCGAGAAAGTACTTAGCTTGATTTCCCTTTGCGCCTTTGCGCCTTTGCGTGAGCTTCTTCCACAATAATGAGGGAGAGCCACCAAACGATGTTCGCCTTGCCTGAGTCCGCCTCGGCAATCGAACGCCGTAGATGCGCCGCATTGGCTGGGCTGGACAAGAGATACAACGTCTCTTTCCACGAGTTGAATTCGTCGAGGGGCATGACCACGACCTGCCCGCCCTGGTCCGTGACCACGATGCGCGCCTCCGCGTCCGCCAGAACCTGTTCGACGAGCCGCGGGAGGTTCCGCTTGGCCTCTTTCAACGTGATGGCTTGCATGGGAGACTCCGTGATTCTTGCGGCGAGCAGGGCGTGTGCATTGTACCAGATTCATGTTTCGGCAGCGACGCATCAGGAGAGGGCGCCCCTCGAATCACGCCTTCGTTCCGAGCCTCTTTATCGCCTTGATCGCGTTTTCGTTGCCTTGCTCCGCAGCCTTTTGATACCAATGAATCGCGCTCGTTGTATCTTCATCCACGCCTTTGCCGTTTTCATACATCTCGCCCAAGTTGAACTGCGCGCCTGCATGTCCTTGCTCGGCGGCCTTGCGATACCACTCCACCGCTTGCGCGTCGTCCTTCGCCACGCCCTGATCATTGGCGTACATGACGCTCAAGTCGAACGGCTCGTCTGCATGTTCTTGATCGGCGACCTTGCGAAACCACTCCACCGCTTGCGCGTCGTCCTTCGCCACGCCCTGACCATCGTAGTACATGACGCCCAAGTTGAACTGCGCGTCTGCATGTCCTTGCTCGGCGGCCTTGCGATACCACTCCACCGCTTGCGCGTCGTCCTTCGCCACGCCCAGACCAACGTTGTACATGTTGCCCAAGTTGAACTGCGCGTCTGCATCTCCTTGATCGGCGGCCTCGCGATACCACTCCACCGCTTGCGCGTCGTCCTTCGCCACGCCCGGACCATCGTAGTACGTGACGCCCAAGATGAACTGCGCGCCTGCATGTCCTTGATCGGCGGCCTTGCGATACCACGCCACCGCTTGCGCGTGGTCCTTCGCCACGTACATGTGGCCCAAGTTGAACTGCGCGTCTGCATGTCCTTGATCGGCGGCCTTGCGATACCACTCCACCGCTTGCGCGTCGTCCTTCGCCACGCCCAGACCAACGTAGTACATGTTGCCCAAGTTGCACTGCGCGGCTGCATTTCCTTGCTCGGCGGCCTTGCGATACCACTCCACCGCTTGCGCGCCGTCCTTCGCCACGCCCGGACCATCGTTGTACATGACGCCCAAGTTGAACTGCGCGCCTGCAACTCCTTGCTCGGCGGCCTTGCGATACCACTCCACCGCTTGCGCGTCGTCCTTCGCCACGCCCCGACCATCGTTGTACATGTTGCCCAAGTTGAACTGCGCGGCTGCAACTCCTTGCTCGGCGGCCATGCGATACCACGCCACCGCTATCTTGTCGTTCTTCGCCACGCCCTGACCATTGGCGTACATGACGCCCAAGTTGAACTGCGCGGCTGCGTATCCTTGCGCGGCGGCCTTGCGATACCACGCCACCGCTTGCGCGTCGTCCTTCGCCACGCCCTGACCATTGGCGTACATGACGCCCAAGTTGAACTGCGCGACTGCATGTCCTTGATCGGCGGCCTTGCGACACCACGCCACCGCTTGCGCGTCGTCCTTCGCCACGCCCCAACCATCGTTGTATATGTTGCCCAAGTTGAACTGCGCGTCTGCATCTCCTTGATCGGCGGCCTTGCGAAACCACTCCACCGCTTGCGCGTCGTCCTTCGCCACGCCCCAACCATCGTTGTACATGTTGCCCAAGTTGAACTGCGCGCCTGCATGTCCTTGCAAGTTGAACGGCTCGTCTGCATGTCCTTGCTCGGTGGCCTTGCGATACCACTCCACCGCTTGCGCGTCGTCCTTCGCCACGCCCTGACCATTGGCGTACATGACGCCCAAGTTGAACTGCGCGGCTGCATGTCCTTGCTCGGCGGCCTTGCGATACCATGCCACCGCTTCCGCATCGTCCTTCGCCACGCCCTGACCATTGGCGAACATGACGCCCAAGTTGAACTGCGCGTCTGCATCTCCTTGCTCGGCGGCCTTGCGAAACCACTCCGCGGTGCAGCGGCGTACCAAGTCCACGACCGCTTCGAACACGCATTGGAAGAAGAGCCACATGGAAGAACTCCGCAAACCCTGAACGACGCAATATTATTCGCTGGCAGCGACAGGCCATTGTAACGCATGGGGCTGGAAAGGGAAACAAAATCGGAGCGAGGTCGTTGCCGTCTGCCGTGCTGGATCGCGGAGGTTCGCTGCGTTCACCTACGAGCTTGGGTTTCACTTCCCCTTCTTCTCCATCTTGGCCCATGTGTCCGCCAGCGTCACCGCGCGGTTGAAGACCAGCTTGCCTGGTGCCGAATCCTTGTCCACGCTGAAGTAGCCGAGCCGCTCGAACTGCACCTTTGTGCCGATCGCGACATCCTTCAAACTCGGTTCCAGCATCGCCGTCACGACTTCCAGCGAGGTTGGGTTCAGGTTCACGGTGAAGTCCTGGCCCTCGGGCACTTCATCGGGGAACGCGACTTTGCACAGGTGATCGTAGAGCCGAACCTCTGACGGGATCGCGTGCTTGGCGCTGACCCAGTGGATCGTGCCTTTCACCTTGCGGCCATCGGGCGAGTTGCCGCCTTTGGTCGCGGGATCGTAGGTGCAGCGCAGCTCGGTGATGTTGCCCGAAGCATCCTTGACGACTTCGTTGCACTTGACGAAATACGCCCATCGCAGCCGAACTTCTTTACCAGGCGCGAGGCGGAAGAAGCCCTTCGGAGCGTCCTCGCGAAAGTCGTCGCGCTCGATGTAAAGCACGCGCGAGAACGGCACCTTGCGCATACCGGCGGCGGGATCCTCGGGATTGTTGACGGCGTCGAGTTCCTCGACCTGGCCTTCGGGGTAATTGTCGATCACCACTTTGATCGGCCTCAACACCGCCAAGCGGCGCTCGGCTTTCTTGTTCAGGTCGGCGCGCAGGGCGTCCTCCAGCCAGGCCATCTCGATCGTGCCTTCGTACTTCGACACGCCGATGCGCTCGCAGAACGCCCGAATCGCCTCGGGCGTGTAGCCGCGACGCCGCAGCCCGGAGATCGTCGGCATGCGCGGGTCGTCCCAACCGGATAGGTGTTTTTCTTTAACAAGCGTCAACAGCTTGCGCTTGCTCATGACGGTGTACGTGAGGTTGAGCCGGGAGAATTCGATCTGTTGTGGCGCATAGATGCCGAGCTCCCTGATGAACCAGTCGTAGAGCGGGCGATGGTGCTCGAATTCGAGCGTGCAGATCGAGTGCGTGATTTGCTCGATGGAATCGCATTGGCCATGGGCCCAGTCGTACATCGGGTAGATGCACCATTTGTCTCCCGTGCGATGATGGTGGGCACGCAGGATGCGATACAGGATCGGATCGCGCAGGTTGATGTTGGCGTGGCCCATGTCGATCTTGGCTCGCAGCGTGCGTGAGCCGTCGGCGAATTCGCCGGCCTTCATGCCCTCGAATAGTTTGAGGTTCTCTTCAACGGAGCGATCACGAAACGGACTGTTCTCGCCGGCGCGGTTCGGCGTGCCCCGGGTCTCGCGAACCTGATCGGGCGTCTGATCGCAGACAAACGCCTTGCCCTTTTTGACGAGCACGATGGCCCATTGATAAATCTGCTCGAAGTAGTCAGATGCGTAGTATAGGCCATCCCACTGAAAGCCCACCCAGCGAACATCGTCCATGATCGAATCGACGTATTCTTGCTCTTCCTTCGACGGGTTGGTGTCGTCAAAGCGCAGGTTGCACGTGCCGCCGTACTTCTTGGCGATGCCGAAGTTCAGGCAGATCGACTTCGCATGCCCGATGTGCAAGTAGCCGTTCGGCTCCGGCGGAAACCGCGTAGCGACCCGGCCCGCGAACTTGCCGTTGGCGTTGTGCTCGTCGATGAGCTGGAGGATGAAGTTGGAAGCGGGTGTGGGTGTGGGTGTGGTTTCATTCGCGGACATTACAGTGACTCCATGCCAGGGAAACAAGCTGCGGACGGAACACGGATGCGAGCAATGAGGCCTCGGCAGTTCGTCCGTTGGGATTATGTTAGTGGAGAGCGGGGGTTCGTGAAATGTTCACTCACCAAAGGTGCAACAGTTTTGGCGGATATCTACACAAGTAAAACTACTGTTCGTTCGATGAGAATCTCGTCTTGCGGGATGAGAGGGGCTTTACGCAGCATTACTTTAAGGAATTCAAAAAGCCGGTCACTCGCCTCTACGGGATTGGCGTAAATTGTGATGAACGTGTGATAGTCTCGAACCGGCGCGTTCTGTGAGCAACTTTGACACGCGGGCGAAAAGTCTGGTTTCTTGAGAGTCAAATTTCCGTCAGAGGCTGAAGCGTAAGCGAGGCATTCAGTTGGCCTCGCTTATACTTCAGCCTCGGAAATCCAGTTTTGTCGGTGGCGTCAACTTTGACACGCCCGACAAAAGTACGAGCCGGAAGCGTAAGCGACGGATTTCTCCAGCCCGTCGCTTACGCTTCCGGCTCGTAAAGCGACTTTTGTCGGTTGTTTCAACTTTGTCAGGAGTCGTACCATCAAACAACCCCAGTAGCATGGCGAGGAAAGTACAACCCTATGGCGAACGACGGGCCATGATCGTTGCTTGCAGGAATGCGTGGAGGCAGTAGTTTATCCTGGTCGTTGATTTCCGCAAATCGCAAATCTCACCCCAAGAGCAGCTGATGGAAAAAACTTTGGAGTACGATCGATATGGCGGATGACAAATGGATTGCGGAGTTGCGAGCCGAGATGCCGTTGGTGGAGGCTGCCCGGATCGCGCTGGAACGTCGGCTGCCGATCGTTCGCGAACGACTGCCGGCGGCGGTGTTCCAGTCGGCGGAGGATGTCGAGCATGTCCATCAGTTGCGCGTGAGCACTCGGCGGGCGGCGGCGGCGCTACGAATCTTTACCGACTGCCTTCCCGCTCGGCTGCATAAACGAACGCGCCAGTCGCTGCGCCGTATTCGCCGATCCGCCGGCGAGGCACGCGATTGGGATGTGTTTCTCGAAATGATTGAAGGGCGAATGTCGCGCGCTGCCAACACGCATCGCCCGGGGCTTATCTTCCTCGCCGGCGTCGCTCAAAGCCGCCGACTCGCTGCCCAGGAGCATCTTGTCGCCGCTCACGCCGACGAAGCCGGCCCGTTCGCAGGCTGGATCGACGAGGTTCTGCATACGCTCATCCAGGCAAAGCCCGGCGACAGCACGGTGCGCTCGCTCGCCCAGTCCATGCTGCCGACGCTATTGCGTGAACTGCACGCCGCGACCCAGGGCGACCTGAACGAATACGAAGCGCTGCATCAGATTCGCATCCTGGGCAAGCAACTTCGCTATGCCATGGAGCTGTTGGCGAACTGCTTCCCGCCGGAGTTTCGCGAGGTTCACTATGCAGCCGTCGTCGAGATGCAAGAAATCCTGGGCCTGGCCAATGACAGCTGGACCGCCTGGAAATGGCTGGACGATCTGCGCCGGCAGATGGCTGGGCGTGAACGGCGCTACTGGAAATCGTGCACGACGGGCATCGACGCGCTTTCACGCTTTCACGAGCAGCGCTTGCTCACACAACGCCGCAAGTTTGAGACATGGTGGCGAGCCTGGCAAAAGACCGGCGCCGAGGAAGCCTTCGCGGAAATGCTGCGGACAGCGTGACGAAAAATCACACAACGGCAATCGCCAGTCGCAACCGCGCCTGGACCTCCTGCCAATCGCGATCGCTGAGTTTGCCGATCTCAAATTGGATGGCGGATGCCGGATGTGTTTCGAGGAATGCGCGAAATGCCGACGGATGATGCAGCCCCGCCAAGTTCCAGTCTTGAAGGACATAGTCCGTGATCGCCGTTGCTGCCGATAGCTTCGTTGTTATCAGGGCCAAGATGACATCGGGACGGCCGCATGATAATCCATTGTCGAAACGATGACGGCCGGGCGCGTTTTGGCAGTGTGCACGCCCTGGAAGAGGCAGGCGACGATCGTGCCAGGTTCGGGCGTCATTGTTTCGCCTCCTGCGTTGGGCTTGTGGATTGCGAGACAACCTCATCCCATGGCGCAACCGTTTCACCATAACGGGCGCTTGCTGTCCGGAAATCCCGCATATCCTCCTCGGTCCATTTATCGCTGTCATCGACCTCGGCGAGCGGATTGGCGTGCGACTTCAGGAAATCGACGAAGTCCTTCACCGACGCCAATTTATCCGTCGGCAGCGCGTGCAGGGCTTCGGTGATTTCGTCAATCGGATTGCGGACGACCATGTTTCAACCTCCGGTAGGCCCCGGGTTTCGCGGCGCTCAACCCTGGGCTTGCATTATATCACGCTACTTCTTCCGTGCTTCACGCAACGTCAGCAGGTACTCGACGACATCGGTGAGTTCCTGTGTCGACATCGACTGATGCAGATCGGCGGGCATGAGCGAAATCGACGACTTCGTCAACGACTCGATCTCCGCGGCTTTGAAGGTTCGCACGATCGATTCAGCATCTTTGATCGCGGTTTCGTCCGGCGTACTGCTGACGAGCAAGCCGCTGGCGGTTGTGCCCTTCTTCGTCTCGACAACCCACGTTTCAAAGCTATGAGCGATGCCGGCACTGGGGTAAAGGATCGACTCGAACATCGCCTCGCGGGCCAGCTTCTTGCCGATCTCGGAGAGGTCCGGGCCGACGTTCTTGAACTCGCCGTTGACCTGATGGCACTTCGCGCAGGTCCCTTGCTTGGCGAAGACGATCGCGCCGTTCGTGGCATTGCCCTTGCTCTTGACGAGTTCGCTGATGGCGGGCAGCGGCTTCTTGTCCTTGGTCGTCGGCTGCGGGAAGAATTTTACCGCCTGCTCGCGAACGTCCTTGGCCGACGATGCGCTGAGCACGCTGCCGGCGGTGATATGGAGTTCCCTGGCGAGTTGATACGTCCGAAAGAGATTGATGAGGTCGCGCGCACCGGGCTGGTTTCGCGCCAAGGCACGGGTTGCCTGACGGCGCAGTTCAAGGTCGGCCTTGGCGTCCTGGATGATCGGCAGCAGTAGCGCGTTGCCGTTGACATGGGCCGAGTTGCCGATCGCTTGCACCGTGGCCAACGCGGCATTGATCTGTTTATGCGTCAGGCCAGGCAAGGCGAGCTTGGCGTTGCGCTCCAGGAGAAGCGTCATCGCGTCGATGCCAAGCTGCTCGCTCGGTTGATTCTGGGCGATGGCGAGCAACGAGCCGTACCGTTCGACAATGTTGAACTTGCCGACTAACTCGACATACATCGGCGTATTGAGCGATTGATCGAGCAGTTTATTCAGAGCCGTGGCGTATTGCGGATTCTTGACGTCGAAGTTCTTCAGCCGACTGATCGCTTCGGTCGTGATGAGCTTGCGCCGAGCCGGATCGGCGTAAATACCGAACGCGAGCTTGACGAGGGCTTCGGTTTTGATGTCGCTGTCCTGCTGGAAGTCGAAGGCACGGAAGAGGCGTGGAAGTTCGTCCGTCGGCACCTCTGGAAACAGGATCGCAGTCGCCAGGAGGTTCGGCGTCACATTCGCGCGGGAACGCCAGGCGATGTCGCGGGTGTTTTTGGCGAGCAAGGAAACCGTCGGGCCTTTTTGCGTGTAATGTTCGAGGAACGCGTTCCAGTTCTTGTCCGCGCCGATGCCAAGCGCTTCGAGATACCAGCGGTCCGTGCCATCGTGCCGGTTGGCAAGCTGCGCCCACAGCAATGGTGCATCGGCGGATTTACTATGACGCAGCGCGATGGCGCATTCACGCAATACGGCGCTATCCTTGTCTGCAGCCAGCGTGCGGACCACGGGAATCACGTCGAGCTTGAGTTGCCGAGCAAGCCGAATGCCGACGATGCGAATATCGGCATCCTTGTCGGCAATCGCTTTGTCAACGTAATGCTGCCCCTTGCCCTCGATGCGGCCAAGCAGCCACAGGGCGCGAGCACGTTCTTGTGGAATTTTGGAGTCGTACAGTTTGAGCAATTGCACCTCGGCCCAGGTTCCAAATTTGTGCAGATTGGTCCACGCCATATAGCGCGTCGCCAGGTTGGGACTCTTTAGCGCCTCCATGTTGCCTTCAATCGTGTTAAAGCTCTGCTTCGGCACGCTGTACTTCACGCCCGGCGGAGCGACGCGAAACACTCGGCCACGATCGGAATCGCGCTGGGCATGGCCGCCGACGCCGGGATCGTACCAGTCGGTGACGAAGATCGAGCCGTCCGGCGCGGTGCAAACGTCGGCGGGGCGGAACCAGTTGTTCTTCTTCGCGCCATCGAGAATGTTGACGATGCTTGCTTTATATCCCGCCCCATCGGTCGTCACGGGATAGGCACGCACGATGCTTGGGCCAGCGTCGCAGTGGATCATCTGGTTCTGGAACGTCTTGGGCAGCAGGTTGCCTTCATAAAGGCAGATGCCGGTCGGCGAGCCTTGATACGTCTGCAGCAGGTTAGGCACGACGCCGGGGTCGTTGAGGTGCCAGTGCTTGAGCGGGATTTCCTTCTCCATATTGGTGCGCGGTTTCTGCCAGCCGGCGCCGGTCATTTCATCGACGTAGCCATAGTTGCCATACTCCATGACGAAGTTGATGCGCACGCCCCGGTTGCCGTCGTCGTCGTTGTCGGACTGCCAAAGGGTGCCGAAGGAATCGACGGCGACTTCGTAGTTGTTGCGGAAATTATGGCCGAGCACTTCGAAGTTGGAGCCATCCATCTCGCAGCGAAAGACCATGCCCTGGCGATAGGGTTTGGCCTTGTCGTTGACGACATTGCCGGCGAGATCGACGACGGGTTTGCCGTTCTTGTCGTGAACTGCGCCGCCGGTGTTACCGAAGTTCCAGTAGAGTCGGCCATCGGGCCCGAAGACGAACGAGTGGGAGGAATGATCGTGCTGGGCGTTGCCGGTCTTGGTGAAGAGGAATTCCTTGTTGATGACTTTGTCGTTGTCGTCTTTGGTGAAGACGATGATGTTGGCCGGCGCGGAGACGATGACCTTGTTGCCGAGGACGCAGACACCCATGGCGGAATCGATATCGCGGCCCTGGTAAAAGGTAGTGACTTTGTCGGCCACGCCGTCGCCATCGGTGTCGTCGAGGATGAGGATGCGATCGCCGTCTTTGCGTTTGCCATTGTTGCCTCGGTAGTTGACGATGTCGCAGATCCACACTCGGCCACGGTGGTCGATGTCGAGGTTAACGGGGTTGGTGATCTTCGGCTCAGAGGTGAAGAGCGACGCCTGGAGATCGGGATGCACGTCGAGGTTCTTGACGGCGACTGCGGGGTCGTGCACCGCGTCGTTGGAAGTAGCAGGCGGGGCTTTCTTCTTTTGGGCAATGGTGTTGATCGAGAAGATGGCAAGTAATGCCAGCGCGAGCGCGGGCAGGAGAAATCGACGAATCATGGCGTAAAGCCTCCGAAACGGGGAACGAGGGATTCTTGAGGTAAATGTTAGCGAAAAGCCCGGAGGCGGTCGCTGGAATTTATGGCGAGGCGTGCTCAGCGAATGGCGCTCCGCGAGCCGGAAGCGTAAGCGACGGTAAGGCGATAATTACTGTCGCTTACGCTTCAGCCTCGTACTTTTGAGGGGCGCGTCAAAGAAAAAGCCGAAGACGCGCGGCCGGACGGGAGCGTCTCGGATTGGCTGGCATCAGGACGCTCGGCTCATGAGTCAAATCTACCTGCGTGCAGTGTAGCGCAAGGAACAAACACCGAAAATGGAGAGCGCGTTAGAGAGTTAGTACACTAGGCCAATCGACCCTATTCCGAATCCCGTTCGGCGTGTATAATACCTGAAACCACCCTCCGTTTGGACTCTTTTGAATATGCGACGTTTCATCCTTGCAGTCTCTTCGTTTCTGATCCTCGCTGGCATCGTGATTGGCGTACGCCGAACCGACGCGCAACCGGCGATTTCAGCGAAGGCGAACGAGCCGATCGAGAAGATCGTCGTGCCGTTCTTGAACAAGCATTGCGTGCAGTGTCACGGGCCGAAGAAGAAAAACGCCGATCTGGTGCTGCATGTCTACACCGACGCGAAGTCGATTCTGAAGGACCGCAAACGCTGGCATGAAGTGTTGCGCATGGTGCACATGGGCGAGATGCCGCCGGAGAAGCAACCCAGGCCTGACCTGAAGGACACCGATGCGTTCCTCAAGGCGGTGAACGATCTGTTCGCGTTGGCTGATTCCTCGGGGCCACGCGATCCGGGGCGAGTGACGATGCGGCGACTCAATCGCACGGAGTACAACAACACGATTCGCGATCTCGTCGGCGTCGATTTCAAACCGGCGGACGACTTCCCTGCGGACGACGTCGGGCATGGCTTTGACAACATCGGCGACGTGCTGTCGATTTCGCCGGTGCTGATGGAGCGCTACCTCGCCGCTGCGGAAACGATCACGCAACAGGCGATTCTCGTCGGCGCCGCTCCGAAGCCGCCGACGCGTACGGTCATTTCTCGTTTCACCGAACCGAGCGTGCCGAACCCGGACAAAGTGGGCCGATTCCGCGCGATCACGCAAACCAAGATTCCATCGCACACGCAGCAAAACCTCACGCAGGACGGCGAGTTCAAGGCTCGCATCCGAGGCTATGGCGTGCAAGTTGGCAAGGAGCCGGTGAAAATCGCGCTGACCATCAATGGCAAGCAGGTCCAGGTTTTCGAGGTCAATGCGAAAGATCCGAAGGCGCCGCAATCCTATGAGGTGAAACTCGAGCTTGCCAAAGGCTCACAGCGCATGGGCGCGGTGTTGCTCAACGAAGGCAAGGACGAAGCGAGCAAGAAAGATCGCGCCTTCATGCTCGAGATGTTTCAGCTCGAAGGCCCGCTTGACACCAGGCCGATCCCTCACAAAAAGATCATGGCATACAAAGAGGGCGCTGCCAGGCCGGAAGCGACGCGCGAGATTCTCGCACGCTTCACGTCGAAGGCGTATCGCCGGCCCGTGACGAAAATCGAAGTGGATCGCTTGATCGGACTCGTCGAGAAAACAGAGAAGGCAGGCGAACCGTGGGAGGCTGGCATTCAGGTCGCGCTGCAAGCCGTTCTGTGCTCGCCGAAGTTTCTCTTCCGCGTCGAACTCGACCATAGGCCTGACAGCAAAGACCCGCACCTGATCGACGACTATCAACTCGCATCGCGGCTGTCGTACTTCCTGTGGAGCACGATGCCCGACGACGAATTGCTCGACTTGGCGGCCAAGAATCAGCTGCACGCGAATCTGGAAACGCAAGCGAAACGCATGCTGACCGACCCGCGTTCGTATGCGATGGTCGAAAACTTTGCCGGGCAATGGCTGCAGCTGCGCTTGCTAAAGTCGCACGCCCCGGATGCGAAGTTGTTTCCCGATTTCGATGAATCGCTGCGCCGGGCGATGATCAAGGAAACGGAATTATTTTTCAACGCCATCATGAAGGAAGATCGCAACATCCTCGACTTGATCGATAGCAATTTCAGCTTCCTGAACGAACGGCTCGCCCGCCATTATGGCATCGCCGACACGAACGGCAATCGGCTGTACCAGAAGCCGATCACGAAACCGGGCACGCCGTTTGTGCGCAAGTTCGGCGGCGGCAAGCCGAGCGACGAGTTCGTCCGTGTGACGTTCGCCGACAACGAGCGCGGCGGCATCCTGACGCATGCGAGCATCCTCACGCTGACGTCGAACCCGACACGCACGTCGCCGGTCAAACGTGGCAAATGGGTGCTGGAGCAAGTTCTCGGCACGCCCCCGCCGCCCCCGCCGCCCAACGTGCCCGAACTCGAAGAAAAAGGTGAACTCAAAGGCACACTGCGCGAACGCATGGAGCAGCATCGCAAGAACCCGGCATGCACCAATTGCCACAATCGCCTCGATCCACCGGGCTTCGCGTTTGAGAATTACAACGCGATCGGCAAGTTCCGTGCTAAAGACGGCGAGCATCCGATTGACGCGTCGGGTGAGTTGCCTGGCGGACAGAAGTTCAACGGCCCGAAGGAGCTTAAACAGATTTTGCTGAAGAGAAACGAACTTTTCAGCCGAAATTTGACCGAGAAGATGGTCACCTATGGCATCGGTCGAGGCGTGGAATACTACGACAAATCAGCCATTGACCGGATCGTGACCGTGCTCGCCAAGAATGATTTTCGCTTTTCCACCCTGGTGGTCGAAATAACCAAGAGCGACCTCTTCCGCATGCGCCGAGGCAAGGACCAAGGGGACAACTAACCGAAGCGATGACGTGAGATTCGCCATGGCCGATGACATCGACAGTCCGTGGAAGGACGCGCTGGATAAGTACCTGGCAGAGTTTTTCGAGCTTTGCCTGCTGGAAATTTTTGCGCAGATCGAGTGGATCGTCGGTTATGAATCGCTTGACAGTGAATTGCGTAAACTCGTACCTCGTTCACGCACGGGGAATCAGCATCTGGATCGGCTGTACCGAGTGACGCTGAAGAACGGGCGCAAAGCGGTGCTGCTGATTCACATCGAAATTCAAGCACAAAAAGACAAGCAGTTCGGCAAGCGGATGCTAAAATACCGTTGCGCGCTGCATCTGAAGTTTCAACTGCCGATCGTGAGCGTGGCGATCTTGGCGGACGAGAGCAAGAATTGGCGTCCCAGCGAGCACGAGGAATCGGTGCTGGGATTTGGCTTAAAGCTGACGATGGCGACGGTGAAGTTGCATGACTACGCGGATCGCATCGAGGAGTTGGAAGCGAGCGACAATCCGTTCGCATCGGTGATCTTGGCTCATCTGAAGGCGCAAGCGACAAAGCAGGACCCGAGAAGCCGAGCGACGTGGAAGGTGCGATTCATCCGCAATTTGTACGAGCGGAAATTCAGCAAGGAACGAGTGCGGGAGTTGTTTCGCCTGATCGATTGGCTGATGCAACTGCCGGACGATTGGGACAAAGTCGTGCAAGAGGAAATCGACACATTCGAGAAGGAGAAGAAGATGCCGTATGTCACCGGAATCGAACGCCGCGCAATCGCGCGCGGGGAAGCTATCGGCGAAGCGCGTGGCAAGGCTATTGGCGAAGCGCGTGGCAAGGCTATTGGCGAAGCGCGTGGCGAAGCGCGTGGCGAGTTGGTCGGCAGCCTGCTGACAGCGATGGAGTGCCGCTTTGGCGGCGCAAGCCGCCAAGACATTGCCATCGTTCGCAAGCTTGACGACGTGGAAACGCTTCGCCGCCTCGTCGAATTTGCGAAGAAAGCAGAGACGGTGGAGCAAGTGCGTGCCGAGTTGAAGCAATTTTTCAAGCCGAAGCGATGATAATGCACTTCGGTTCAGCCAGCATAACCACGCCCCCGAAAATCCTGCAGATTGCCATATTTGACCTTTTGACTGGACGAAAAACGTGGTATCCTATGTAATTAAACATGAGTATCCCGCCGGCTTTCGTTTTTCGCCTTATCCCACCGATATTCTTCCGCATGCGACGCGGAAAGGACCAAAAGAATGACTAACCATTTGTCACGCCGAACTGTGCTCAAAGGCCTCGGTGCTTCCATTGCACTGCCCTGGCTCGAAGCGATGGGCCCCTTGCAAGCGTGGGCCAGCCAGGCGCCGGCGGCGAATCGTGTGCCGACGCGCGTCGCGTTCTTGTACGTCCCGAATGGCAAGAACATGGCCGATTGGACCCCGACTGCGGAAGGCACGGGCTTCACGTTGCCTCGCATCCTCGAACCGCTGGCGGAAGTACGTGAGTACGTCAACGTGCTCACCGGTCTGACTGCCGACAAGGCCCGTCCGAACGGCGACGGTGCCGGCGATCACGCCCGCGCCATGGCGGCCTTCCTCACCGGCGCGCAACCGCGCAAGACTGATGGCACCGACATCCGTTGCGGCACGTCCGTTGATCAAGTTGCCGCGACCAGGCTTAGCAACGAGACTCGCTTGTCCTCACTGGAAATCGGTGCCGACCCCAGCGCGATGGCCGGCAACTGTGACTCCGGCTACAGCTGCGTTTATTCCTCCACGATCTCCTGGCGCTCCGCCACGACGCCCGTGCCCAAACTCAACAACCCGCGTTTGATCTTCGAGCGACTGTTCGCGACAGGCAACGACGGCGACCGTGCTCGCCGAGAACGCAATCGCCGCAGCATTCTCGACTTCGTCCGCGAAGACGCCAACACCCTTGTCCCGAACCTCGGCAGCAACGACCGCCGACGGATGGACGAGTATCTGACATCGATTCGCGACATCGAGCAACGCATCGAGCGCGCCGCCCGCATGCCCGAACCCGCGCGGCCGACCATGACGCAACCAACCGGCATTCCAAGCAACTACCAGGATCACATTCGTCTGCTGGCGGATTTGCTGGTCGTCGCGTTCCAGGCCGACATCACGCGCGTCAGCACGTTTGTCTTCGCCAACGAAGGCAGCAATCGGCCCTACTCGGTCATCGGCGTGCCCGAAGGCCATCACGATCTTTCGCATCACGGCAACGACCGCGCGAAGATGACGAAGATCGCGAACATCAACCGCTTCCATGTCACGCAACTCGCCTACATGCTCAACCGCATGAAGAACATCCGCGAAGGCGAAGGCACGCTGCTCGACAATTGCATGATCGCCTACGGTTCGGGCAACAGCGACGGCAACCGCCACAACCACGACGACTTGCCGATCCTACAAATCGGTCGCGGCTCCGGCACGATCCGCACCGGTCGCCACCTCCGCTACGCCAACAACACGCCGCTCAACAACCTTTGGTTGTCGATGCTTGACCGCGTCAACAGTGCCGTTGATCGTCTCGGCGACAGCAGCGGTCGCCTGGCGAATCTGGTGTGATCCCATGTTTCGTTTAGCCGCTCGCCTTTGGCGAGCGCGGGCGCGGCGCTTTTTCGACGTATCGGTCCAACGCCGCGCTCGCGCTCGCCAAAGGCGAGCGGCTAAACACGAGGCACTCTCTCATGCTCACGATCCCCGGTCCCGGCAATGGTTTGAACCGCCGCAGCTGGCTGAAGATCGGCGCGCTCGGCATGGGCGGACTCGCACTTCCTGACGTGCTCCGTGCCCAAGCGCAAACGCCGCAAGCCGACTCCGACAGGGGTCGACTCAAAGGCGTCATCATGGTCCTGTTGCCCGGCGGACCTTCGCATATCGATTCCTTCGACCTCAAACCCGACGCCCCCGCCGAGATTCGCGGCGAATTTCGTCCCATCGCCACCAATGTGCCCGGCACACAAATATGCGAACTGTTCCCGCGTCTCGCCCGTGCCGCGGACAAGATGACGATCCTGCGGTCACTCACGGGTTTCCGCGACGATCACAATCTACACTGGTGCACAACGGGCTGGGAATCGCACCCGCCGATGGATTCCTCGCCAATCATACCGGGCTTTCCGCAAGGCGATTGGCCGTCGTTTGGCAGCGTGCTGTCACGATCGCTCGGCCCGCGCGTCGCAGGTGTGCCCACGAGCGTTGACTTGACGCCGACTGACGCCGACGCACGCTTTATCTTGCGCACGCCGCCGGGCCAGCCAGGTTATCTCGGCGTTGCGCATGCGGGGTTCGTGTCACAGGCCGTGGATCGCCGCAATATCACGTTGGGCGGCATCACGCTCGATCGCCTGCGCGATCGCCAATCGATGCTGGCGAGTTTCGACAACTATCGCCGTGAGACCGATGCGGCCAATGTCGTCAGCGGCGTCGATTCGTATCAGCGGCAGGCAATCGAGATGCTGACGTCGGCACGCTTGGCGAACGCCTTGGATTTGACCCGCGAGGACGCCCAAACACGCTCACGCTATGGCCTGGACCGTGCGTATCCGAACGAGCGCGATGGGAAGCACTATCTCGACCAGTTCCTATTGGCGCGCCGTGTCATCGAGGCCGGCGCTCGCTGTGTGACATTAGCGTTCACGCAATGGCCGTTCGGACGGGTGTTGCGCGGCGATCACAATTACGATTGGCATCGCGATCTCTTCCCGGCGGCGCGCGGTACGTTTCCGCTGCTCGATCTCGGCTTGTCGGCGCTCATTCAGGATTTGCAGGAACGCGATCTGTTCAACGATGTCGCGGTGGTCGTGTGGGGCGAGTTCGGCCGCACGCCGCGGATCAACGCCAATGCCGGGCGCGACCATTGGCCACGAGTGTGTAGCGCGCTCGTCGCCGGCGGTGGGTTGCGCATGGGCCAAGTGATTGGCGAGACGAGCCGCTTGGCGGACGAACCGCGCGTTCGTCCGGTGCATTTTCGCGAAGTGTTCGCGACGTTGTATCAGCGACTCGGCATTGATGTGACGACGACACATTACATCGACATGGCAGGCCGCCCGCAGTTCCTCGTCGGCGAACATCGCCCCATGCGGGAACTGCTGGGCTAAACTGTACAGGAACAGGTACGGCCTCGGTCAAGCTAACTCATTCGCGTAGGCGCTCGAAAAAACTTCGCAAACGCGGGAATCGACGGACTTCGACATAGTTTGTCTCGATCGCGGGTGGCAGAATCGCCGCGGTGTTGGAACTCGGTGCTGCGGGTTTCTTCTCGACTGCGGGTTTCTTTTCCACGTCTGCGGGTTTCTTCTTTTCTTGATGGCTCAGCCATTCAATATTGCCGGTCTTAAGAGAGTAGACCGCGGTGACGATGTTGACCTTCTTGTCCTTGATTTTTTCGTGGATAAGGTTGCTACGTTCTTCGAGATCTTTCGCCGCGGCACGGACGTTGTTGCGTACGGCTGCCGCGAGTTTGGCGTCCTTGTCGGCCGGCAGGTTGTCTCCCACTTTGACCTGTTTGATGAGCCAGCCGAGGTCGCCCGGCAATTTCGCGCCGTTCACCGCCGCCGTCACTGCGCCACACGAATCATGGCCGAGTACGACGATCAACGGTGCGTGCAAATGTTCGATGGCATATTCGATCGAACCGAGGATGGCCTTATCGGTTATATTGCCGGCGACTGCCAACTCGAACAGGTCGCCCAGACCGGCGTCGAACAGTAGCGCCGGAACTACCCGCGCATCCGCACACGTCAGAACCACCGCGAATGGCTTATGCTCTTTCACCAGTTCCTTGCGCCGATCGGCTCCGACCGCGCCTATCCTCGGCTTGTCGGCGGCGAACCGTGCGTTGCCTTCGAGTAGGCGTCTGAGCGCCGCGGCCGGCGGGGATTCTTGTGCCTGCAATCCCGTTATGCAAACCAGCGACAGGAGAGCAGCAACACCGCATTTGTGCAGCAAGTTCATTCGATTCCTTCCAAAAAAAGATGTAGCCGTTTTCAACTTCGGATTGTGATAGACAACTCCGTCTGGACTGGCAAGAGGCAATTGTAATCGTGTGCCGGCAAAGAGTTCCGCGCTTTCCTCGTGTTTTCCGCTTGGCAAACGGACGGTTATCTGCTCTAATACAAGGTAAGGGGGCTTACGCAATGACCGCGAATCGACTTTGCAACGGTATCAATCGTCGTGACTTCATCCATATGGGGGCCGCCGGTGCGTTTGGGCTTGGCCTAAACCTGCCGACCATCCTTCAGGCACAAGAGCGCGCCCGCGCGAACGGTCACGAGACGCGCGATGTCTCGCTGATCTTCTTGTTCCTGCACGGCGGCCTAAGCACCATCGACACCTGGGATATGAAGCCGAACGCGCCCGCCGAGTTTCGCGGCGAGTTCAATCCCATCGCGACCAACGTGCCCGGCATTCAGGTTTGCGAGCATTTGCCGTTGTCCGCAAGGCAGCAGGACAAGTTCTCGCTGATCCGGTCGTTTCGGCATCACAACTCCGATCACGGCGCTTCGGATCATTACATCTTCACGGGTTACTTTCCGCAAGCGGGATTCAATCCGAGCGTGTCGCCGAACAACCAGAGGCCGGCGCTCGGCTCGGTCATCGCGCGCAAGCTGGGACCGCGCGCCGGTGTGCCGCCCTATGTCTGCTTGCCGCGCATTCATCCGAGCGGCGGCCCGGCGTACCTCGGTTCGAGCGTGGCGCCGTTCGTGATCGATGCTGACCCGAACGCACCGAATTTCACCGTGCCCGACATCGTCCCGCCGCCCGCCTTGGCGACGAGTCGGCTCGAATCACGCCGCCAATTACTGCGACAGCTGGACCGTTATCAGGAATCCGCCGAGCGCGACGCCAATCGTCATGCTCGCGCCGTCAGCGATTTTCAGCGCGATGCGTTCAACCTCATGGTCTCGCCGGAAGCTCGGCGAGCGTTCGATCTGCAAGCCGAATCGCCACGGTTGCGCGACGAGTATGGCCGCAACACGCTCGGGCAATCGTGCTTGATGGCGCGTCGCCTGGTCGAAGCCGGCGTGCGCTGCGTGACGATCGACCACTCGAACTGGGACACGCACGATAACAACTTTGCGACGCTTCGCCGGGAACTGCTGCCGCATCTGGATTCGGGCATCGCTGCTTTGTTCCGCGATCTCGCCGACCGCGGCATGCTCGAACGCACGCTGGTCTGCATCACCGGCGAGTTCGGGCGCACGCCAAGAATCAACCGCAACGCCGGCCGGGATCACTGGGGCCCGTCGTTCACGGTCGCACTCGGCGGCGGCGGCATCCGCGGCGGTCGCGCCATCGGCGCTTCGGACGGGCGTGCCGAACGCCCCGCCGGCAACCCGCACGGCCCGGAAAACCTCGCCGCGACGATCTATCACCTCATGGGCATCAACATCGCCGACGAATTCCTCACCCCGGAAGGCCGGCCTGTTGCCATCATTAACGGTGGTCGAGTGATGCGGGAGTTGCTGTAATCATGTGGTTGCAAATTGAATACGCACCAAGCCCCACCATGAACGCAGCGATTGGTGGGGGATAGCGTTTATTGTCGCCTCGCGGGGTCAATGTAAATGCGACGATCGACCAAATACGAAATCATTGCAATATTCTTGGCCATTATCGGCGTGGTGGCTTTTGGATTTGGTGTTTTTCCATTCCTCAATCCTATCCAGTATCGGTACATTTACGGCCCTGAGTATCTTCCAGCGAGTTTGTTGTGTTTTCCTACTTCGTTGCTCATATTACGGGTAGCCTGGCAGCGAACGACGAAGGCGCAGCGTCTAAAACAGGAGGAAGACTCGACGCCCAGCTCGTAGGGTGCGTCAAGCGCCAGCGCCGACGCACCAGGCACTTGCGGGTACATGGTGCGTCGGCGCTGGCGCTTGACGCAACCTACTTGAACTTGGCAATACAGCCGGATTTTTAAGAGAAAGCGTGATTATGCAGTCCTTACGATTGCGATCTTTGCCTCTGAATGTTCGCCAGGCAATCGTCCTTGGAATGATGTTGCTTGGCGTCGGATGGGTCGCGTATTTTCCTCCTGTAGTCGAAATTACTTATGACTCAAAACTTGACTACATCAAGAAGATACACCAGGTCGGTCGGCCCGATCGAGCGTCCTACCGCGACGACATAAAAAGGGACATACTGTTATTCATAGAGTTGAACAACAAAGGCAAGATTATCTTCTATTGGGATCGTGCGCGTCAATTCGGCGAAGCAGCCTAGATTGTCGCATTCTCGGCGATTTGCTGCGTGTTGCTCAGGGAAAAATCCCCAACGGTCGTTTCAGCCGCCGTAAATGGGACCGAGTAAATCGGTCGGGAGTCGATTTGAGAGCAAGCCGACCCGAACGATGAGTTGCGTCAGACCGGCCGCGCAGAAGCCCCTTCGCTAAGTCGCTCGTCCCGTGCGGGAGACGCCATGAAGCCCATCCGACTAACCGCCCATGCTCAGGGATACCTGTCGCGCCGCGGTTTCACAGTCGCCGAAGTCGAAGACGCGATCCGTACCGGCGTGTGGCGTCCCGCTTCTCATGGAAGGCAGGAGACGAGTAAGGAATTCGTCTACGGCCGGTACTGGAACGGCACCGTTTACACCACGAAGCGCGTCCGGCCTGTTTTCGTGGAAGACCTGGCGGAAATCGTGGTCATCACCGTCTATACCTACTTCTTCTGAGAGGCTGCCATGAAGATCATCTACGACGCCGAGGCCGACGCTCTCAGCATTGTCTTCGCGGAGACGACCGTTACTTCTCAACACCTGGCAGATGGCATCGTCGCCGATTATGATGAGGCAGGATGCCTGGCGGGGCTGGAAATCCTGGACGTTCGCTGTCGCCTCGGCAGCGCGGACACGTTTCGACGCATCATCCTGGAAGGTGTCGGCGGCTTGGTTCCCGGCCAAACTGTCCCCACCCTTGTGTAAGAAAATCGGGCCCGTGAATAGGAAACGGGGACGATCAAGTTAAGCAGGCCGAACCACCATCCGGCCCCCTGGTGCGTCGGCGCTGACGCTTGACGCACCCTACTTGAACTTGGCCGGATTCTCAAGCGAAAACGTGGTTATGCACTCGTTTCGATTGCGATCTGTCGCTCACTGCTGAAGTGGAGGGGAGAAGTATACCGTGGTACGATATTGTTTGGAACGATGAACCCGGAGGCAATGTCGAACACATCGCGGAGCATGGACTTACGCCCGAGGATGTTGAAGCGGTAATCTGCAATCCCCTCGAAAAGAAAATCAGCCGCAGTTCGGGGCGACCGATCGCCACGGGTTACACATCGGATGGCCGACTTGTGGTAGTGGTTTACGAAGAAATCGATGAATGTACGGTTTACCCTGTCACGGCATTTGAAGTCGAGGGCTAAGGCCTGGCCTTATTCATCATTAAGGGAAGTAATCATGACACACGACATTCGCCATCGTATCAAGCGCCCGGCAACGCCAGAAGAGAAAGCACGCCACCAACAGATTAGACAGGAGATCGAAGAAGAGTTGCCTGAGTTGAAACAATGGGCCCAAGTAGTGGCGGCTGAACACAAGGAACGAGTTGCCGTCGGAACCGTATTCGATGCCAACGAAGCTCTGGTGGTCAAAGCCATTGACGAATACGCTGCCAAGCATTCGTTGCAGAATCGGAGCGCGGTGGTTCGTGAGGCTTTAGCACAACTCCTGGCTATCGAAGTCGCGCGCCACTAGATCGTCGTCCCGAATTTTTCCGGCCGGTTGGTAGTGTGCGTCAGCGTCGACGCGTGACGCTACCTGCAATAACCACCCGAACATGATTCTTCCACGACGGCGATTCGGCGAGAATTCCCGCGTCGTTGGGATACGTGCAATCATTTCGTCCCGCCTCCATAAAACAACTACAAACACCACGCTCGGAGGTTCACGCATGCGCCATTTGCTCTGTCTGATCTTCGGTATCACCGCAGCAATCGCCGTGCCGGCACAACCGGCGAACGACTGGCGTGAGGCGGCGCAGAAGCCGTACGCCAACGCCAAGATACCCGATCTCGGCTTGCGGCCACTTCTTCTGCTCGGCGAAAAACCGATTACGACGAAGGACGCCTGGCCGGCGAAACGCCAGGAACTCGCCGAGCTTTGGCAGACCAAGCTTGGCACGTTTCCGAAGAAGCCCGCCGGTCTGGAAGTGAAGATCGAATCGACCGAGCAATGTGACGGCTACCAACGCCAACTGTTGAGCTTTGCGAGTGCCGTAGGCGATCGCGTGTCGGCCTATTTGCTGATACCCGATGGCATCAAGAAAGGCGAGAAACGCCCCGCCGTCGTCGTCTTTCACCAGACCACGGCTGACACGTTGAAAGAGCCGGCGGGTCTTGGCAAGAAGCCCGCGCTGGCTCTTGGCGTGCATCTCGTCAAACGCGGCTATGTCGTGCTGTCGCCGGAATGCTACATCATGAAAGCCGGCGGGCCAGGTAAACAGGCAGCGGCGGTCAGCGTACAATGGGCCGGCCTTACCGGCATGGGCAAAATGGTCTTCGACGCCATCCGCTGCGTCGACTTCCTTGAATCGCTGGCCTACGTCGATGCGCAACGCATCGGCTGCATCGGTTTCTCGCTCGGCGCCAAAGAGGTGCTCTATGCGATGGCGTTCGAGTCACGCTACAAAGCCGGCGTGTTCAACGAAGGCGGCATCGGGCTGAAAATGAGCAACTGGACCGCGCCGTGGTATCTCACCGAGAAAATGAAGGAGCACATCCCCACGATGGAAAACCATCAGGTGCTCGCACTGTGCGCCCCGAGGCCGATCTTGCTGCTCGGCGGCGACAGCGCCGACGGCGACGCCAGCTGGCCGTTCGTCCATGCCGTGCTGCCGGTCTATCGCTTGCTCGGCGCGGAGGAGCGCATCGGGTTGATCAATCATCGCGGCAAGCATAGCTATCCGCAAGAAGGCCGTCGGCAGTCCTATCGCTGGCTCGACCATTGGCTGGAGCATCGCCCCACCAGCGACGAGGTTGGGCCGCCGTGAGTAGTAATCTCGCGCAAAGGCGCAGAGACGCAAAGAAATGCCCAAGAAACGAGGTAGGATAATACCAGGTCCATTTCTCGCGCTTCCGACAGGAGTAATAATCGCATGAACCGCAATCATGAGAGCGCTCTGGCGCGGTTTGCCTTGGCCTTGCTTGCCGGATGCCTGTGTGGCCTGGATGCCAACGCCCAGACGTTGTTGCGCTGGACTCTGAAGCCGGGCACGGTTTATGACGTGGAGCGAACGATCGCGCAGAAGCAGATCGTGGAGATTCAAGGCAAGGCGACTACCGAAGAGCGCAAGAGTATCTGGCGCGTTCGGCTGCAAGCGACCGAGCAGCGCGGCGATGAATTTATCGTGCTAGCCACGTTAGCCGAGGTTCGCCATCATCTCGTCGGCGTCGTCAAGGAGGAACTGCTGGACGCAAATCTTCACGAGAAGATACAAGGCGCGAACTTCACGATGCGCGTCGCCCCCGATGGGCGGATCGTCGAATTCGGTGGATACGAAGACTTCCTGATGCGCGTCGCCGGCGGCAGGAAGGGTGCCACGAAGGTGGTTCGGCAGGCGTACCCCGAGGTGATGCTGCGCGACGCCTTTGGCGACATCTTCGTTCAACTGCCCGATAAGGCGGTCAAGCCGGGCGATTCGTGGCAGCGGGCGTTTGTCGAGCCGATCCCGCATTTCGGGACGTTTCAGGCGAAGGCAATCTACACCTATGAGTCGGACAAGGATAATACCGCACGAATCGCCACGACGATCACGACGAAATATGAGCTACCCAAGAACGAATCGGCCGTGGTGTTTCGCGTAGTGCAAGGGACGATCGAAACCGAGAAGAGCGAAGGAATGCTGACGTTCAATCGCCAGGCGGGGCATGTCGCCCAACACGACCGCCGATGGTTGTTGCAGGGCAAGCTGGTGATCGAAGCCGCGAATCAACGGCAGACGGTTGTGTTTACGAGCGAAAGCATGACCTCGATATTGATTGCCGTTGTGAAGAAATGAAATGGTGCCTAGCGAGTAGTGAACGGAATTGCCGCGACGGTTGATTGCTCTTCACGGGTAGACGTCAATTCGTTAGGCTATAGGAATCGCTATTCGTTGATCGGGATCTTAGGACAACATCGTGGCGTTCGCAAGGGATTATCCGAGCGCTAAGCCGCAAGCGGAATGCAGAAAAGCGTCCGCGTGGATCGAACTTCATGGAGCAAGTAGATTGATGGAAACCGTTCAACTGCAATGTGGACAATGTAAGAAGGTGATGGCGATCGGCGTGGAGCATCTGGGTGGACAGGTGCAATGTCCGCACTGCCGATGCGTCGTGCAGACGCCGCCTCGCTCGGCATTCTCCGCCGCCGTGACCGAGGCACCCAGCGTGGACGCCAGCGGCGAAAGCATATTCTCGCCGCAGGACGCCACCGATGTCGTGTTCGGCAACAAGGCGGCGCCGAAAGTCGAGTTGCCGACGAAAGCGCTGCACGAGGACATTGACGAGACGCTGAAGATCGATCCGCGGGCGAAAGAGGTTTCTCGCCCGCGCAAGCCCGCGCCGAAGGCCGAGGAAGCTGCCGAGCCTGTCGATGAAGCCGACCTCTCGACATTGAAGCGCGAACGCCCGGTGTACGATCGCGGCGTGATGCCGTTGATCGCCATGATCTTCTTGATTCCGTATGCGATCGTGACCACGACGTTTATTGTGTATCTGGTCTTTTTCGCAAAACAAGGCAGCAACGATCCCTACGAGTTTCTCAATGATCCGATGCCGAACCCGAACAAAGGCGGAGCCAAGCGGGTGTCCAAGGCTCAGCCGGTGCATAATCATCCGTTGCTAGCGCATCGCGTCGTGCCGATCGGCAAACCAATCCAGGTCGGCGATCTCCTTGTCACGCCCGAGAGAATTCAGCTCACTTCGGAGGGAGACCTTCGGCTTATTCTTCGCGCGAAGAATACGTCGTCGAACACCGCCTTCGAGCCGATGAGCGATAACTTCGTGCGCTACGTCGCCAATCGCGACAGCAAACCATTCACCTTTCTGGAATCGAAATCCCGCAGCGTCAGCGAGGTTCTCGGCGGCTATCTCGGTTACGCCAAGGCGTTGAACGCCAACGAGCACACGGGCAACGGCTATATTCGACCAAATGAACAGGTCTTCGTCATCCTCACTACGGATGGCGCCTATCGTGCCCAAGAGGTGGCCCAGATCGCCGCGAAAAACGAGAGTTTTCTCTGGCGCGTGCAGCTTCGCCGCGGACTTGTAAAGTTATCTGGCAAGGATGTGTCGGCGACGTCGGTCATCGGCGTGGAGTTTTCCAATGCCGAAATTGTGCGGGAAAAGAAGACGTGAGAAAGATAGTTTTCTGAGTAAAGCACACTCATCTCGTCGTGTCCAGGAATGTCACGTTCGGGCATACCTGCCGTGCCACTTTCGACAGATAATTCCGCACTTTCTTGTAGGTTCGCAGACGTACCACGCGAACCGCCGTCTCTTCGGCGATTTCCCGCGGCGTACAGCGCACCAGCTCCTTGATGGTCGGCACGAACGCCGGGCTCATGCTGAAGCGTCGCAGGCCCATGCCGAAGAGCGGCAGGAAGCAGCGCGGTCGGCCTGCCATTTCGCCGCACAATGTCACTGGCTTGTTGTGCTTCACGCACGCCCGGATGATATATCGCATCAGTCGAAATACCGCCGGGCTAAACGGCTCGCACAGATGCGCGACCTTCGGATTGTCGCGGTCGGCGGCCATCACGTACTGCGTCAGATCATTCGACCCGATCGACACGAAATCGACCTCGCGAAGCAACGAATAGACACATAACGCCGCTGCCGGCACTTCGAGCATGATGCCGAAGGGCACGTCTTTCGCGAACGGAATCTTGTCGCGCTCAAGTTGCTCGATCGTTTGCCGCAGCATTTTCTTGATCGTGCGAACTTCTTCCAGCGTGCTGATCATCGGTACGAGCAGGCTGACTTTGCCATGCACTGCAGCCCGAAGAATTGCTCGCAGCTGTGTTTGAAAAAAGTCCGGGTAGGACGACGTGATACGAATGCTCCGCCAGCCCATGAAAGGATTGGCCTCGTGTTCATGCCCGAAGTACGGGACCAGCTTGTCGCCGCCGATGTCGAGCGTGCGAATCGTGACCGTCCGATTCGGCGCCGCCTGGATCACCGCGGTATAGGTGGCAAGCTGATCCTCCTCGGTCGGAACGCTGGTATGCGTGAGGAACAGGTACTCGGTGCGATAAAGTCCCACGCCTGTTGCGCCCATCCGGACGGCGGACTCCGCGTCGGCGACGCTGTTGACGTTCGCCAGCAGTTCGGGTCTTGTGCCATCGGGCGTGACGGCCTCCTGGTCGCGGTTTTCAACGAGTCGATCACGCAAGTGAAAGTATTCGCGCTGCAATTTGCGATACGCTGCCTCGGTCTCGCGGTCGGGCTTTAGGTGCACAAACCCCGCTCGGCCATCGAGCGCGATCAAGTCGCCCGTGACGATTTCCTTCAGGATGCCGCGCAACCCAGACACCGCCGGTATGCCCAGCGACCGCGCCAGAATCGCGGCATGCCCGGTGCTTCCGCCGGCCTCGGTGATGATGCCGACGACGTAAAGTTTTTCGAGCAACAACGCCTGCGACGGCAGAATCTCCGGTGCGACGAGGATGATCGGCTCGTGCCCAGTCAGGCTTTGCGGCTTTTCGTCCATCGTCAAATGATTCATGATCCGTGTGACGACGTCGCGGATGTCGCTCATGCGTTCTTTGAGATACTCGTCTTGGATTTTGTCGAAGAGAATCGCGTATTCGTCGATTAATTCATGCAGGGCCGTTCGCGCATCAACGTGGCGTTGTAAGATCGTTGATTTGACTTTCGAGACCAGGGCCGGATCGCGAAGCAATTGGCGATGCCCGCGAAAAATGTCGGCCTCGCTCTCGCCGAGTTGTTGTTGCACACGCGTGATGACGGCATCCATCTCCAGGCTGGCGGCATGGCAGGCGGCGTCGAAACGCCCTACTTCATCCGATAACGCCGCCGCACTCAGATGTTGCGGTTCTCGCTGCGCAAGCGCGGTATCAACGCAGTAGGCCCGCGCCACGGCGACTCCGGGAGATACCGCAACTCCTCTGAGCATACGTCGGCCTCCATCTGCATCAACTCGAAAGACTCACCACAGAGGACACAGAGAACACAGAGAGGAAAAAAAGAATGCCGCTGATTGATCAAAGTTTGCCAAGGCGTTTCTTAGGCAACACAGACCCGATAACACCGATGCTTGGTCTTACAATTCTTGGCATTTCTCCGTGTTCTCCGTGATCTCTGTGGTAAGTTTTTCGGATCACCATCAGCAAGTTGACACCAATCCCGTTCAGCGTGCGAACTCCACTGAGCGCGTTTCGCGCACGACCGTTACCTTAATCTCGCCCGGGTAATTTAGTTGCTGCTCGATCGATTTCGCAATTTCACGACACGTCTTCAACGCTTCGCTGTCGGACAGCGTGTGCGCATTCGCGATAACGCGCAACTCTCGGCCTGCCTGGATCGCGAACGCATGCTCGACGCCCGGAAAGCCTTGCGCCAGGGCTTCCAGCTCCTCGAGTCGTTTTACATATTTTTCGAGCGTTTCACGCCGCGCACCGGGCCGAGCGGCACTGATGGCGTCGGCGGCGGCGACGAGCACCGTGTAAATGTGGTCCACCGTCACGTCATCATGATGCCCGATGATCGCGTGCAATACCTCTTTCGAGGTCTCGCCGTAGCGCTTCGCCAACTCCGCGCCGATCTTGGGATGTCCGCCTTCCATCTCGTGGTCGGCCGCCTTGCCGATATCGTGAAGCAACCCGCAGCGGCGTGCCAGGCGACCGTCCAGCCCGATTTCATCGGCCATCATGCCGGTGAGATAGGCTACTTCAAGACTGTGATTCAATACGTTCTGGCTGTAGCTGGTGCGAAACTTGAGGCGACCGAGAAGATGCACGAGCTTCTCGTGGAGATGCCCGACGTTCGCCTCCATCACCGCGGCCTTGCCGATCTCCATAATATTGCGGTCCATCTCCTCGGCGGTTTCCTTGACGACTTCCTCGATGCGCGAGGGATGGATGCGGCCGTCCTGAATCAGCTTGCCCAGCGAAATCCTGGCGATCTCCCGGCGAACATTGTCGAACGCGCTGACGATGACCACGCCGGGCGTGTCGTCAACGATCACGTCTACGCCGGTCGCTTTCTCGAATGTGCGGATGTTGCGACCTTCGCGGCCAATGATTCGGCCCTTCATGTCGTCGGACGGGATGTCAACCGTGCTCACGGTCGTGTCGGCAGTATGGTCGGCGGCGTAGCGGTGGATCGACGTGGCGATGATTCGGCGTGCCTTCTCCTCGCTCACCAACTTGATCGCTTCTTCGTGCTTCTGAATACGCGATGCCACCTCGTCCGCCAACTCATGGCCTAGCCGGTCGAGCAGCGTCTTCTCGGCTTCGTCGCGTGACATGCCGGTGATGTCGTGCAGTTTTCGCGCCTGGTCCTCGGCCAATTTTTCGGTGTCCTGGATTTTCTTGTCGAGATGTTCCTTGCGTTCGTGCAGCTTCTTTTCAGTGTGCTGGTTATTCTTTTCTTTTTTGAGCAGAATTTCGCTTTGCTGTTCGAGCAGGCCTTCCTTCTTATCGAGCCGACGCTCTTGATCGCGTTGCTGATTGCGCGATTGCTCCAGGTCGCGATTGAGTTCCTCGCGGCGTTTGAAGAATTCGTCCTTGGCCTTCAGTTCTGATTCCTTGAGGATGTTCTCGGAATTGCGCTCCGCCTGCGAGATGATCTCTTTCGAGCGGGCCTCGGCGTTGAGGTAATTTTGATTCTCGACTCGGCGAAGCCAAACGAAACAGATGGCGACGCCCGCCATCAAACCGATCGCCGAGCCGACTAAACCCCAGACAATTTCCATGAATAAGCCACTCCCAAATCGTGGCCCGAAAATGCTATTGCGATGGGAATCGACTGCCAGCGCGTGAGTTCACACCGGTGTGTCTTGAGAACGCTCGAATTCCGCCAATGCACCTGACCAGGCAAGCTCGGATTCGGACTTCCGCGAAATAAAAGAATGTGCGGAAAGGCCTACCGTTCTGTCGGGTTGCAACGTACACGGACCGTTCAAGCCATTCGATTATCAAGTACGCCGAAACGGATGGGACCGGCGCGTTTGGGCACGATGCCCATCTGGTGGAGCCATGATTGGATAAAGCCACCAGGTGGCTGTCGTGAAAGCACGGCAACGCCCGCCCCGACGAATCGGCACGAGCGCTGGTGGGCGAACGAACGAAATCAGTGTCTCGATGGCAGCCTTGTCAAACCGGTAGACGATCCCGGCCAGGATAAGAAACGCCAGCAAGAATCCCAAAAGCGTCAATAGCATCGCTAATTGCTCGGTACAAGTTTCGGCAGTTCTTGTTATCCCATCGCCAGGCGAATTTTTCGGGCCTGTCGATGTTTTTCGTAAACCACCAACCGTCCTTGGCAACCGATTCAAGCCGTCCCGCGGACGACCGCAAGCCGTCCACGATCCGTGCGGTTGGCTCTTGCTAACATCATACGTGAAGAAATTGCGAATCCCAGGGCAGGCGGAAAAAGTCATGTATTTTGTATTCCGCTTGCGGCTTAGCGCTCAGATCATCGCACGCGAACTCTAAGCCGCAAGCGGCGGAGATCGACGTACCTCACCCCCCAACCATCGCCAGCGGAATGCGATCCGACGCTGCCGTGGGCCGATCGATGTTCACCGTCACCAGCACCGATTTGAACGCCGGCGTCTTCGACGCTGGATCAACGGTCGTCGGCACGAGGACGTTCGCCTCGGGGAAATACATCGCGGCATTGCCCGGCGTAATGTCCACCGCACGCACGAGGATGTTCGCCATCTCGCCCGTCGCGCTCGTCACGAAGACACGTTGGTCGATCTTCAGGCCAAGCCGATCGATGTCAGCTTGTGCCATCAGAATCACATCGCGCCGCTCTTGGCCACGGTAGATGTCCTCTTCCTCGTAGACAACGGTGTTGAACTGCCCTTCGGAGCGGATCGTCATCAATCGCAGATGATTGGCTTGCCCTCGCAATGGCGGAATCGGTACGGCGCGAAACTGTGCCTTGCCTGTCGCGGTCTTGAACGTCGGCGCATGAAACGTTCGGCCCTCGATCTGGAACTCGTGCTTGGTCGCATCGATCTCGCCAATCGCGGCATAACCGGGAATGATCTTCGCAATCATCTGGCGGACGTTGCAATGCGAGCGCAACGACCGCCAATCGACTGGCCCTGCCGAGCCAAGTAGGCGATCGGCGATGTCGCACAAGATGCGGACTTCGGAACGCCGTTCACCCCCACCAATCGCTGCGCTCATGGTGGGGCTTGCGCCATCACTGAGGCGGACGAAGTTGAACATAGATTCCTGCGTCGTCGGTTCCGGCTCCTCATCGCGGGCGATCACTGGCAGAATCAACGTCTCGCGGCCCCGGCCCCAGGCATGACCGGTGTTCAGCGTCGTGTTGAGATACGTCACCAGTTCGAGTTTGCCCAGCGCGCGATGGGCATACTTCGCATCGGGATTGCTGCCAAACAGGTTCCCGCCCAGGCAGATTGCCGAGCGCACGCGGCCCTGATCGGCGGCGTCCATGCAGGCCATTGTGTCCAGGCCGGGCGTGGTAGGTAATTTTACGTTCAGATGTTTTTCGAGGTTATTGAACACCACCTCTTTGAGGTTCGGTGCCACGCCCATCGAGCCGATGCCCTGCACGTTGGAATGCCCGCGGATCGGCAACAGCCCAGCGCCGGCTCGGCCGACCATGCCGCGCAACAGCGCGAGGTTGACGATGGCGTGCACGTTCTCGACGCCGTGCGTGTGATGCGTGATGCCCATAGTCCAACCGAAGATGACGTTCTTGGCACCGCAATAAGCGTCGCCGGTTCGCTCGATGTCGGCTCGCTTAACGCCGCTGTTGCGTTCGATTTCGTCCCAGGTCGTTGCGTGCACTTGTTCAAGGAATGCCTCGACGTTTTCGGTGTGAGCGAAGAACGCACGCTCCTCGGAACCTTTTTCAAGCACGCGTTTGGCGATGCCGAGTAGGAGCGCGATGTCGCCGCCGACGTGCGGCTGCAGATATTGGCTGGCGATTTTCGAACCGAACAGGAGACTGCGCACATCGGAAGGCACGCTGAAGTTGACGAGGCCGACTTCCTTGATCGGGTTGATGACGATGACCTGCCCGCCACGCCGTTTGAGGAGCATGAGCGTGCGCATTAGGCGCGGATGGTTCGATGCCGGGTTGCCGCCGATGAGAAAGAACAGGTCGGAGTGTTCGACATCGTCGAGCGTGACGGTCGCCGTGCCTGTGCCAAGCGCGTTCGATAAAGCGACGCCGCTCGCTTGATGGCAGTAGAACGAGCAGTTGTTGACGTAGTTCGTGCCATAGAGCCGCGAGAAGAGTTGCAGCACGAAGGCCGCCTCGTTCGATGATCGCCCGCTGCAATAGAAGAAGTTCTCGTCGGGTTGCGTCCGCTTGAGTTGCTCGACGATCCGTGACAGTGCGAAATCCCAATCGACTTCGCGATAGTGCGTATCGCCCGGCCCGGCATAGCGCGGCGAGGTGAGCCGACCGCACCATTCGAGTTCGCGAGGCGACAGCGTTTGCATCTGGGCGAGCGACATCTTCGCGAAGAACTCCGGCGTGATGCCCGCCTGCATGTCGGCGACCATTGCCTGGAACGATTTCTTGCAGACTTCAGGCCAATGACCAAGTTCGTTACGCATCCCGCCCGACTGCCCGCCCATGCCGAGCGCGCAGGTCTTGCACGCGTTCTTCGAGCGCATCGCGTTCCACAGTCGGCGAAAGCCAACGCGCCGAGCCATGCGAAGCGTATACCAGATGGCGGCCCAACCGCCGCCGGACGTTTTCGGTCGCATTAGCAATCTCAATCCCAAGGGTGACCGAATCTGCCGCTTGCGGCTTAGCGCTCAACAGGCGCAATCGGCGAAACAGATACGGCAGATTACTTGTACTCCGCGATGCGGAAGTTGCGGAAGCTCAGGTCGGTGGTCGGGTCATGGCCCTGGATGCTGAGGTGGCCGCCTTCGAGCCTGCAGCCGGTGCGGGCGTTATCGCTCTTGGGCCGGTTGTCGGTCCAGTCGGTGACCTGGATGCCGTTGACCCAAGTGGCGAAGCGGTTGCCCTGCGCGACGACGGTCATGCCGAACCATTCGCCGTCCTTCGACATCTGCTTACGTGCGGGCACTCGGCGATAGATGGCGCCGGTGCCGAAATCGCTGGCGTTGTACATCGCCTCTTTCTTGCCGATCAGTTTGTTCGTGTTCGGGTCGTACTCTTCGAGTAAGTATTTCTTCGGTGTCTCGGCGAACCCGTTATGAATCTGGGCCTCGTAGCCGTTCTGATATTCGCCATCGCGGCAACGAAAGAAGATACCGCTGTTGAGATGCTTGCCGTTGGAGATCGCTTCGAGCTGCAACACGAAGTCCTTGTACTTACCAGCGGTCTGAAGATCGCCCGGTCCGTCTTTGACGTTGATGGCGCTGTCGATGACCGCGAACTTCGACTTCTTGCCAGGAAAGACGTTCCAGCCGGCGAGGTCTTTGCCGTTGAATAGGGATGCCATCGGAAACGTGTGTGGTCTATAGTCCTCGGCCTTTGGTGCAAATGTGATTTTCGCAAGAGGCAGGAGCTTAATGTTGCGAACTTCAAGCTTGGCTTCACGGAATGTTAAGAACCCAAAATGATCGGTCGGAGAATTTCCCAGCCGTTTCTGCGCAACGCGACCATATCCTTCGGCCGCGATGTCTGGCAATTCGATTGCGTCCCGGTTCTGGAACACGAACCGGTTGGTTTTCGGATCGAAATCATAATAAACACGCGAACCCTGCCATTTACCCTTCTCGCCTGCCAATTGACCTCCCGCTCCGCTTTTCATGCCTAGATTTCCCGATCCTTTATTTTTCCGATTATCTAGACGATAATCGAACTTAAGCTCGAAACTTCCCCAGCCCGTACCGTGAAAGGCACTCGATTTTTCCCCCGACAGAACTAACGATCCATCCGCAACGCTTACCTCTCCGTCATGGTTCCACCCAAACGTCGTCTCGCCGTCGAAGAGCAGGATCCAGCCGTCGGCGATTTCCTTCGGCGTCAGTGTGTTCGGCTTACCTTGCCCGGAACAAGGCACGACGGTTGCGAGGATGAGAAACAACGACACGATGAATCGCTTCATGATATCTCCTGAAGAAACCTCGGCCCATCTAGTGACGCTTCGTAGAAGCGCCCAATCACGCTTCTGCGAAGCGTCGCTAACGAATGCACCAAACGATACATTATTGAAATATCAACCAACACCACCATCGGAGATTCTTCCATGCGATTGGCATCTCTTGTTCTATTCGTCGCCTTATCCGTTACGCACTCGATCGAAGCTCAGCAAACCCTCGATCCGAAAAAAGCCGTAGCGGAAAAAGACCTCCTCTGGTACGACGTGAAGCACCTCGACCTCGAAGGCAAGGCCTTCGCCGACACCAAGGCGTATTACGACCGCCTGCCCGAACGCGCGGAGAAGCTCGTGCGGCCGCCGGTCTGGTCGCTGAGCCGGCATTCGGCGGGGTTGTGCGTGCGCTTTACCACCGATGCCGCGGCGATCCAGGCACGCTGGAAGCTGATCTCTCCCAAGCTCGCGATGCCGCACATGGCCGCCACGGGCGTCAGCGGACTGGACCTCTACGTGAAGACCGACAAGGGCTGGCGCTGGCTGGGCGTGGGCCAGCCGACGCAACTGGAAAACACCGCGACGCTCGCCACGGGCATCCCCGCCGGCACGCGCGAGTACATGGTGTATCTGCCGCTCTATAACGGTGTCACCTCGGTCGAGATCGGCATCGCCAAGGACAAGATTCTCGCCAAGGGCGCGACGTATCCCGCTGACCGCAAGCCGATCGTTTTCTATGGCACGTCGATCACGCAAGGCGGCTGTGCGTCGCGCACCGGCATGGTCCACACCGCGATTCTTGGGCGTCGGCTGGGCTATCCCGTCGTCAACCTTGGGTTCTCGGGCAATGGGCGAATGGAGGAGGAGGTCGTCAAACTGATCGCCGAGATCGATGCGTCCGTGTACGTGATCGACTGCCTGCCCAACATGAGCGCGAAGGAAGTCGCCACGAATACCGAGCCATTGGTGAAGCTGCTGCGCGCGAAACGCCCGATGACGCCGATCTTGCTCGTCGAGGATCGCATCTACGACAACGCCCATCTCCTTCCCGGCCCGAAGCAGCGCAATCTATCAAGCCAGGCGGCGTTGAAGTCGATCTACGAAGGATTGGAAAAAACCGGCGTGAAAGGCTTGCACTACTTACCCGGCGCGAATCTGCTCGGCGATGACAACGAAGGCACGGTGGACGCATCGCACCCCACCGACCTTGGCTTTCTGCGGCATGCTGATGTGTTCGAGAAAGCGCTGCGGCCAATCTTGAAGCAGTGACGATTTAATACCAAGCCCGCAGGCGACGCAGGAGGCTGCGCGGGTCGAACCCTGCAGGCTCCTGCGTCGCCTGCGGGCTTGGAAATCATTTCTTCCCGTGGGCAATATGGGCGGATGCGCCGGCGAGGGCGAGCGAGACGCGCCATCGCACTACATACAGAATATTCACGAATCGGCAATATTATTTTCAAACTGCCCTATCTTTTTTTTTGCCGATGCGATTCAATGTACTTGTAGGCACATAATGCGATTGCTCGAGGCGGCCCATTGGGGTTGGCCTCGGCCTAGTCAGGAGGTGCTTCGCTAGCTTTTCCCAATCGCATTTCATCCTCATTTTTTGGGAGGCCAAACGTGGGTAGGATTCCATTCAATTTGGCATTGGCATCGTCTTTGTTCATCGCATTGGCCGTTTCATCTCGAAGTGCGGCCCAAGAATCAACCAGCTCTCCCTCGCCGAAGTTTCTCTCCGAAGTTCGCTTTCACGACGGCAGCGTCGTGCGCATGACGCTGCTCGAACCGTCGCTGGATGTGAAGACGAAGTACGGCAAGCTGACGATCCCGCTGCAGGATATTCGCCGCATCGAACTTGGCTTGCATATCCCCGTCGATGTGCATCAACAGATCACGAGTTCGATCAAACGGCTATCCAGCCAGGTCTACAAGGAACGCGACGGCGCAGGCAAGGATCTCGTCCTGGCCGGGCATTTCGCGCTGCCTTCGCTGCAAAAGGCGTCGCGCAGCGGCGATCAAGAAGTCGCTTATCGTGCCACCGGTCTGGTCAAACAGATTTCCGAGCGCGTGCAGTCCGATCTGTTAAAGCTGCGCGATGAAGACGTGATCCACACGGCCGAGTTCGTCGTTATCGGTCGCATCGACGCGGCGACGCTCAGGGCGAGTTCGCCTCATTTCGGGCAGGTGATACTCAAGCTTAGCGAACTGCGTGCGGTCCACGTGAAGCAGCAAGCTGGGAGACAGGAGTTGGTCGTCGATGCCACCAAGCACGGCAGCTCGCTGGATCAGTGGTGCGATTCCAATATTAACATCGACGCTGCGCAACGTGTCATCGTGACGGGGGAAGGCCAAGTCGAACTTTGGCCCCAGGGGCCAGGGCAGTACGTTTCTGCTCCGAAGGGATATAACACCGCAGGCAAAGGCGGGCAATTTCTGGCGGGCTCGTTGATCGGCAAGATCGGCGAGAACGGCAAGGCGTTCTACATCGGCGACCGCTACGACGGTGTTGCCACTGAAGAAGGTCGACTGTACTTACTGATCGTTCCCAGTCCGTGGAATAACGCATCCACCGGTTCCTACCGCATCCGCGTGGAGACCGACAGCGTTGCAGTGGGCGGACGCTAACAACCGCATCACTCCGGCGTTACGATCTCCAAGAGTTCGATCGCCGGTTTTTCGTCGCAGTAGATCAGCGCGAGTCGGCCGTACGCGGGTGCGTCGGTGCCGAACCAGGCGACCATTTCGGGGCCGGGCGCCACGCGCAGGTAGTCGGTCGGTTCGATACGGCGGAGCACGTTGTGATTGATGAGAATCCGCCCAAGCGGCGTTTTTTCCGCGAGTATTTCCGCACGCACTTCCGGACTGCAAGAGTGCAGCCAAATCAGCACCAGACCGAACTGCACGATTCGGCCATCGCTCTGTTTGGACAGGAGGATTTTGCGAGCGTATTTGTCGCCATCGCGGATGCGTTCGAGAACCTTGACATCGACGAGCGATTGGTGATGGGCTTCCACCGTCACGGTCATGTGATGTTCGTGGACAAGCAAATCGTGATACGGCTGCGGAACCTGATCGGCGGAGATGACGTCGAAATCGCGCAGAAAGGACGCAGGCGGAAAGAGTTGAAACAACGTGGCAATATCGGGACCGACCGACATCGGAGGGGCCTTTGCTCTTTCTTCAATTCCGCTTGCGGCTTAGCGCTCAGATTATCCCATGCGAGCGCTAAGCCGCAAGCGGAATTCAAAAGCGTGAATTCTACGCATGCACCAACGGCAACGACAGCGACACCATCACCGGCTCGGCATCGTTGTGCTCCGCTTCCGGGCGGTCGAGCACTGTGTCCACGAGGTAGTACAATAACTCGCGCAACTCCAACGGTTCGACTTCGTCGGCAATCGCCTCGGCACGGGCGCGATATTTCTCGATCAGTTTCTCGGTCTTCTCAAACACGTTCGCTTTGGCGAACAACTGGCGAACGCGAGGCAACAAGTCCTCGTTGCGGCGCGGATGATCCCCCTGCACGATCGCCAGCAGTTCCTCGCGATCGCCGCCGCTGAGTGCTTCCAACGCCAGTGCAAGCAGCAACGTCGGGCGACCAGCGAGCACGTCCTGGCCGGCGACCATCTTGTTGTCGGCGTCGCCCTGCCAATCTTTGAGGTCGTTGAGAATCTGGAACGCCACGCCCAAATGCCGACTGAAGTCGGTGACCATCTTCTCGTACTTGTCCGCCGCCCCGGCAAGCCGAACGCCCGAATACAGAGCGGCTTCAAACGCCGGCGAGGTCTTCAGGGCGTAAATCTTCATCGCTTCGAGCGTGTTGATCGTCTTGTCTTTGGCGTCGCGCCACAGCAACTCGGCACCTTGGCCTTCACTCAGCTTCAGATGCGCGTCGGCGAGTTTATCGAGGATGTCCGCGGCGATCTCGGAGCCGAGCACCTTGCGTTCGCGGCTGACGAGCCGATAGCCCAGGCCAATGAGGTAGTCGCCGACGTTGATCGCCGTGCCGATGCCGTATTTGCGGTGCAGTGTCTGTTGGCCATAGCGGTAGGTGTCGTCGTCTTCGATGTCGTCATGGACAAGCGATGCCTTGTGGAACGTCTCGATTGCAAGAGCCGAGCGTTTGACGGAATCGGAAAGTTCAAGTCCTTCTGCCGACAGCGTGCCCTTGCCGCCCGTCAGCGCGTCATAGGTGGCGAGCGTAATGAAGGGGCGCGAGCGCTTGCCGCCCTGCATCAGCCAATCGTAGGAAATATTTTCGTGTAGCGTCAACGGGTCTTCCGATTGCACGCCGTCGAGCGGGTTCTTGTTGCGTTGTCGGGGCGCGAGCTTGTTCAAATTGGCAGGCTCGAACATCTGATTCGACGCACGCATCAGATGCACATACGTCTTCGTCTTCTTTTCCGGCGGCGCAGTCTTTAGGCCAATCATCTCGAAGACCCAATCGTTATCCACCGACGTGCTTTTGCAATTGCTCGACAACAGCGGGGCGGCGACGCACGGGATGCCGGCCATAAGAATCTTGTCGATTGCTTTTTCCAGCACGTTCAAGCAGGCCACGCCGACGATCGCATCGACATGCCCACTGACGATGATCTTGAGCACGATCGGCGTGCCTTCCGACACCAGCACCTTGTAGCCGAGGTCTTCCGCTTTCGTCTTGAAGTCGGCGACTTCGCACGCGCCGCACTTACGGCAATCGAGGCCGAACTCGTCGTAGTCGGCGGGGCAGCCTTCCGCGTTCTTCAAGCAGTGCGGCAAGAGCAACAACCGTCGCTTGAAATCGACCGCGCTGACCTGCTCGCGCCAGAACTCGTTCGAGATCGACACCATCGAGAAGCCGAGGAATTCTTCCGGCAAGCGGGTGTCGCGCAGAAGATCCTCGCCCATCTTTTGTAAGATCGGCTTCGTCAGCGTCTTTGACCGGTCAATATTCTTGACGAATTGCACCGCCTCGGCACGGATGCGATCACGCATCTCGCGTTCTTGCGGCACATTCTTGAGATGCGCGTTGTTGACTTTTTTGGCTTTGTCTACGGGAGGTTCTACCACGTGCGGTGTCCTCTGAAGCATCGTCCCGCCATAAATGGCGGGCTAACTAGTTTTTCGTACGCGGCCAAGGGCGGATACGCTGAAGATTATCGGATACAATTTCTCAAAATACCAGAGTTTCGCGAAATAAAACCCGATCGGGGTTGGGTGGGACAGACCGTTATTCTCAATTCTCTCGACGAGCCAGGCAACGGCTTTATTCACCGCGGCATCGTCCTCACTCGGCGAGCCTAGCCGCGTAAGCGGCAGGTTGATTTCGGCACTGGCGCGTTCAACCGGCCGCTCACGCGGCTCGGCTCGCCCGGGCAAATCAACCAAAATATCCAGCGCCAAAGCCGTCTCTTCGATGCTCGAAGGCGAGCCGAGACCACCGCCCCAACCGCCGTCAAGATTTTGGTTCTGGAGAAGCCAGGCAATTCCACGTTGCGCGGGTAACGTGTTCATCATACCAAGATCGCGGTAACTGGCTAGCACTCGGCTAGTGCCATATGTCGGATTTTCATCATTGGGCATGTGCTGATTGCCAAACCAGAGCGGCAGCCAGGAGCCGTCAGGACGCTGCGTGCGGGCTAGGTAGGCGATGGCACGTGGAATAGCCGTAACGCAAGTCCAATAAATAACTGGCAATCGTTTCGCATCACTCGGCCATCTAAACTTTGGAGCATTGCCATGAGCCAATTGGAATGTGCACTCCAGTCCAATGACGTTAATGAGCGATCGCAAGAAATGGGCAGTCAAGTCCGTTCCGCTGCGGTCGAATGGAAGGTGTCCCCAACCTCGGCAGAAAGTCGGCAGGCCGCCATCACGATTTTGCAATCCAAGCAGCCACAATGTTGCCTCCTGAATCGGATCTTTCACCTCACTCAGATGAGAAAGCGCCAAGATCGCCCCCGGCGTATCGTCCGCATCCGGCACGCCGCCCGGCAAATCGGTCCAGGCCCAGCCGCCGGGGTCGGCGCCGGTGTAGGGGTGGCGCACTTTATATTGCTGGTTTAGAATCCAGTCGCGCAGCTGCTCCTTGCGATCGAGCGATTCCAACTCACCTGCGGCGGCGAGCGCGTTGACGGCCAGCGTCGTCACCCAGGTGGCGAGATTCGTGTCGATCGGCCAGCTGCCATCGGGCCTGACCGAGTTGACGATAAACCGCACGCCTTCCCGCGCGACGGGATGATCCGCGTGCCCGATCGACGCCAGGCTCATCGTGACGAAGCTCGTCAGCGGGATCGCTTCGAGGTAGCCGCCCGACGATGGCTGAATGTTTTGGAGTACCCGCAACGTCCGCTTGCGGCTTAGCGCTCGCATCAACCGCGTCAGTGGGTTCCAGGGTCGTTTATGAAAATAGATGCACTGCCCAATCGCGATGAGTGCCGGCAGCGCATAGCTGACGACATGCATCTTCACGAACCGGAACCACGATTGAGGCAGCACCGCCAACTCAAAAGGCAACGGCGGCACCGCGTCCCACAACACCAATCCCGCAAGCGCACACGTCGTCAAGATCGGCGTCGCAAATGTGCGGTCCTTGCCATAGCGCTGCCGAATCGCTTCGGGCCATTGGTTCGGCGGGCCGTAGTGTTGGGTGAGCCAGGCTTCGGCGCGGGTTATTGTGTTTGCAAACCCCCACCAATCGCTGCGCTCATGGTGGGGCTTGGCGCAATCCTCAAGACCCATCATGAGCGCAGCGATTGGTGGGGGTGAACCGTCCATCGGCTTCGTTAAATAAAACGCCGATCGGCACAGCATCGTCGTCGAGATGTTGCTCAGGCTGACCGTCGTATCGCCCCACCCGCCGTCGGGATTCTGATGGTCCGCCAACCACTTCAATCCACTGGCGATGAGCGACGGATGCCCCGGCCCGCCGTTCGCCTGCACGAGGTGCAGCGCCATGACCGCCGTTGCTGTGGAGAGCGAGGATGTGGACAGCTCGCCGATCCAATGGCCGTCCGGCGTGCGTTCCGTCAGCAGAGCCGACAGCGCGGTCTGATAGGCAGCTTCGATGCGTTCGGTGGTGGCGGGTTGCATGGGTGGGGAGGGTTACCAGATGCCGGTTGAGAAAGCGCATGGATATCGAATCGCGTGCTAGCGTACATTGTAACACGCGTTTCGCAGTTATTTGTCGACCTCCCCGTCGCGGCCTCGGCCACTCGCTTCAGCATCCGATTTCGGCGCCGTCATCACGAGCATCAACCCCACTCCGGCGATAATCAGCGACAACACGCCGCACACCGCGCCGGGGATGATGCCCATCATCGCCTCGCTCCAACTCGCCCGCGGGCCATTAATGATCGGCATACTCGCGGACACGCCGACCACGCACAGGCTCAGAACGAAACAGACGATACCAATGATGAGGGTTGGCGGTTCGCATGAGTTGTTCTCGCAGTGAAGTCGATGAGTGCCTTCCGGCTCTGGAGTCTAACAAACGCGTCATACGTGCGCGGTATCCGTTTTTACTTTCGCCAGCATCGCCGGGGCCGAATCCTTGGTGTGGTCCACACCCTTATACGCGCCGAAGTCGTAGAACCAGAAGCGTTTCGCCAGGCGGTAGAGCAGATTGCTTTCCGGGATCTCGGCTACCGGGTTGTATTGGCTCGTGCGGATCGTCATTGCCTCAAGCTCGGCAATCGCGGTTTGCCTCACGGTGCTGTCCTTGGCTCCGTGCTTTTCGACGAGGTCTTTCAGCAGGTCGGGCCGTTCGAGCACGATGCAGCCACGCGTCGTTTCGCTGGCGAGTTTGCGGAAGTCCGCGAGGAAGGCCGACTGCAAAAACTTGTCGCGCAGATGGCGGTCGTCTTTCTCGTGCTTGATCGATTCCTTGGAGAACTGCACGATCGGGCATGGCTCGATGTCGCCCCACGGGTTGATGTGATGGCTGACGCCCGTCGCCGCCGGGCACAGCGCCTGACCGTCGCCGTCAAAATAGGCGTCGATGATGATGATCGGCTTCTTCGAGCGCATTTCGACGACGAACTTGCGCAAATCAAGCTGCTGTTCAGGCGTGAGGCAGAGTTGATAATTCGGCTCAGGCCCCATTGGGCGGTATACGTGAAACCACGTATAGAGCACGCCCATGTCGATGAGCCGATCGATCCACTTTTCGTTGACGAGATCGAGATTCGATTGGCATACGCTGGTGCAGACGCCGGTGAAGACCTTATTCTTCAGGCAGTTTTCGATGCCTTGCAGCGTCTTGGAAAGGACGCCGTCGCGGCCTCGGCGTTCGTTGCTGACGATCTCGGAACCTTCGACGCTGATGAGCGGCGTGACGTTGCCGAGGTCGCGCAGCCGTTTGGCTTTTTCGTCGGTGATGAAATGTCCGTTGGTGAATATCTGGAAATAGCAATCGGGATGCTTTTCGATCAGTTCGAAAAGTTTCGGATGCATAAAAGGCTCGCCGCCGACGATGCCGAAAAAGACGTTGCCCATGTCCTGAGCTTCCTTCACCATGCGATGGAAGGTCTCGGGCTCCATCGCCTCCATCTTCTCGGCGACATCGACCCAGCAGCCCTGACAGCGCAGGTTGCAGCTGTTGATAACGGAGACGTACAGGAACGGCGGAAACACCTCGCCGCGCCGCAGCCGGCGTTTGTGCTTCTCAACGGAGAGCATGCCCTTCAGGCCCATGTTCCAGGCGAGCTTGAAGAGCAGCCGTTTGTCGGTTTCGAGCAGCACGCGTTTGAGGAGCCGGAAGTACATGTGGGGTGTGCTTTCGTGTAGGGAGCGAGGCCAGCATTTGCGGGTGAGGTGTATTATAATGGGTGGAGGGCAGTTTCGCGAATTTTTGCCGGCGGGAGGAGCAGCATGGGTGATGAATACTTGGCCGCGAGGCGCTTTGTCGTTCAAGCAGAGACATGACAAACAAACGTCATCGCTATCTGCCCGCTATTTTTCGTAAGCGGCTTGCCAAATCCGAAGCAGCCACAAAATTGAAGCGCCGGCCTTTGCGATTGCCCACCAGCAAACCCAGTTTTTCAAGTTCCAAGAGATCGGCGCGAGCGGTCGCCAGCGTCACCTGGCAAAGCCGAGCATGCGATTCATAGGTAAATACCGCGCCTAATTCTCGCTGGGCCTGGATCAAGACGGTTTGCTGGCGGTCATTGAACATTGCAGGCAGCAACGTTTGCGAGAACTGCCGTTTTTCCTCGGCCTTCTTTGCCAAATACTTCTGAAAGGCGCGAATGCTTTGTTCGATGATTGTCAAATGGTAGTGCACGAAATAGGTGAGATCATTGTCGTCCTGTTCGGTATCCAGGTACGCGCGTGCATATTTCTTGGGATGGCGCCGAATGATGGACGAGATCGTCAGGTATTCGACTGGCCAATAGCGGTTGCGCAACATCGACCAATAAAAAAGCGCCCGCGCGGTTCGGCCATTGCCATCAACGAAGGGATGATCGTAGGCCAACCAAAAGTGCAGGACGATGGCGCGCAGCACAGGATGGATGAATTAGCCCAGCTTGGTTCCGTCGTCGTTCGCAAATTGGCATAAACGTCGCAACCGTTCGGGGAAATTTTCGGCTGCCGGCGACACGTGAAGTGTTTGCTGATCCTCTTCGTCCCAGACCTTGATCGGCTCGTCAGGTCGGCGCAATCGACCGCTATCGCCGACATCATCGATCGCGTTCTCCGTGAGTTGGCGTTGAATCTCTTGCAGTAACTCGACTGTCAACGGCTCGCTTTTGCGCTCGTTAAGCATCTGGATTGTTCGGAAGTTGTTCAACACCATCTGCTGATCGCGATTCTTGGGCTTGCGATTTTGCAGCAACATCTCCTTCGCTTCTTTGCGCGTGACGACCGCTCCTTCGATCTCGCTCGACGCGATCGCCTCCTCACACAAGGCGCTGATCAGGTAACGATTTTGCTCCGCATCCGACTTGATCGTCGGCCAGACGGCTTGCACCGAACCGCCCAAGTTGGTGTCGATAATATGCAACGACTCAAGAAGCGGTGCTGGCAGGCGAAACGAGAACGGTTGGTCCGCCGAATCGGTGAGGTGCTTGGTGCCGTACGCCGACTGGGCGCGATAAAATTTGACAAACGCCCAATACTGCTCCGTGGTAAGCCCTGTGAGGCCGGCGCGGTAGGCGGAATCCTCCCAATTCCACAGATTATTGTTGGCCTTTTTCACCCATTCTTGAACGGCTGGTTCAGCATAACACAAAAGAAAATCAGGTTTTATTGCGTTCAGAACCGCGCAGAGCGACATAACACAAAAGAAAATCAGGTTTTATTGCGTTCAGAACCGCGCAGAGCGACGGGCCTTGCCTTGGCTTTTTCATGGAAAATTGTCCACCACAATAACTTTTAATTACTTACAAATTAAAAGTTACCATCGTGGGGCGCGGCTGTCAATAACTTTTAATAAAAGACAAATTAAAAGTT
>CAMAUE010000026.1 GCA_945861245.1 Singulisphaera sp. GP187 | reverse complement strand
TGCAGCACCTTCAGTCGATCACGTTCTTGCTGGCTCATCTCGATCCGGTCCTTTTGTTGCACGCTCATAGCTGTCCTCCTTGCCCAAGGGCGAAAGAGGACATTTCTATTGCGTTATGACCGGACATTTCTATTTTAGTTCAACAGGTGAATCTTGAGAAAAAACAGCGCTGTCGTTACGCCGCTTGCGGCTTAGCGCTCGCGTGGCGATTTCGAGCGCTATGCCGCAACCAGCAAAATCACGAATCTTGCGATGCCGAACGCGGTCGATTCTCGTCTATATCTGTAAGAGACAACATTCCCGCAGACAGGAGCTAACGCATGCGACGCTACATTCCCCTCGCGATCCTACTATTAACGACAACCGTAAGCGTATCGCACGCGCAACCGCCGGTGCCGAAACCGGCGCCGGTGAGCGAGGCGATGCACCTCACAGTGCGGGCGAGCAACACTTTCGCCTGCGAGCTTTTTCGCCGCTTCGCTTCGGCGGAGCCAGGCAAGAACGCATTCTTCTCGCCGTGGTCGATCAGCAGCGCGCTGGCGATGACGATGGAAGGCGCCCGCAACGACACCGCGACCGAGATGGGCACAGTGCTCGGTCTGCCGAAAGAGCTACGGCTGGTCGGCGTGCGTCCGTGGAACATCGAGCCGTACCACCAAGGCTTCGCCGAGATGCAGCGCCGATGCACGCCGCCACGCGATCTGCTCAAGGACGAAGCGGGACGGGCACGCATCGCCAAGCTGCGATCGGAATTGAATGCGCTGAACATTCAGATTCAGAAGGGCAAATTCGATGTGCAGACGAAGGCCGAGAAGTTGGCCGGCGAGATCAACCAAATCGAAGCGCAGTTCGATCAATATGAGCTTAACATCGCCAACGCCATCTGGGGCGAGCAGACTTATCCGTTCGAGCAAGCGTATCTCAACGCCGTCGCCCAGCACTATGGCAAGGACCTGGCGCGCAATGCCGATTTCATCAACAACTTCCCGCGCGAACGCGATACGATCAACAAATGGGTCGAACAGCAAACCAAGGACAAGATCAAGGACCTGATTCCCGAAATGCCCCCGGAAGTCGCGCGGCTCATCCGCATGATCCTCGTCAACGCCATCTACTTCAAAGGCCAATGGAACGAGCCGTTCAAGAAAGCCAGCACACAGCCCGAGGTCTTCACGCTGTTCGACGGCACGAAGACGAAAACGCCGTTGATGCGCGGCCACCTGCCCGCCCGCTATGCCGCCTTCAACGCCGACGGCAGCGCGTTCGATACGCCGCGGGTTATCGGCTTCGATACCAAGAAAGAGAGTTTGTACCCCGCCGACGATGGTTTCGTGCTCGTCGATCTGCCCTACAAAGGCAATCGCCTCGCCATGACGCTCATCGTGCCGCGCAGTCCGAAGGGATTGGCGGAGATCGAGAAGAAACTGACGGGCAACGCGCTCACGCTGTGGACGGAGAAGTTGCAGCCGCGAAATGTGCAGGTGTGGTTGCCTAAGTTCAAGATGGACACGACCTACGAACTTGGCGACACGCTCAAGGCGATGGGCATGCCTTTGGCGTTTAACGAAAGGCTCGCCGATTTTTCGGGCATGTCGAAGTCGAAGCAGGAGCCGTTGCATATCTCGCGCGTGATTCACAAGGCATTCGTCGATGTCAACGAGGAAGGCACCGAAGCCGCGGCGGCGACGGCGGTCATCATGGCGGTCCCGACCTCGGCACCCGCGAACTTCCCGTTCACGCCCGAGGTGAAAGCCGATCGGCCGTTTGCGTTCGTGATTCGCGAAATCGACACCGGCGCCGTGCTGTTCATGGGCCGCATGACGACGCCGGGGAAGTAGTCGATTGTCGTTTTCCGCTTGCGGCTTAGCGCTCAGCAGGGCGCCCGATGAGCGCTAAGCCGCAAGCGGCGGACCGGTCAGTACGCATTCCGGTTCACAAACCCGTGCCAGATCGTCAACCAAAGGATGCGCAGATCGAGCCAGGGCGTCCAGTGCGTGATGTAGTACAGATCGAACTGAATGCGTTTTCGTAAGGATGTGTCGCCGCGCCAACCGTTGACTTGCGCCCAACCGGTGATGCCGGCCTTCATCGCGTGGCGTACCTGGTAGTTTGGAATCGTCTTCTCGAACTTATCGATGAAAACCGGACGTTCCGGCCTGGGACCAACCAGGCTCATGTCGCCCATCAGCACATTGAATAATTGAGGCAACTCGTCGAGGCTCGTCTTGCGCAGAAATGAGCCGAGCTTCGTCTTGCGCGGATCGTCCTTGCAGGCCCAAACCGCGCCGGTCTTTTGCTCCGCATCAATCCGCATGCTACGGAATTTCAGCATCTTGAAACGATGGCCGTTCAAGCCACAGCGCTCCTGGCTGTAGAACACGGGGCCGGGACTCGTCACCTTTACGAGTGCCGCGATCAGCAGAAGTAACGGCGAAATAAACAGGATGCCGAAGAACGACAGCAGCACGTCCATCACGCGCTTGACGATGATGTTCATGCCGTGCAGCGGGCTTTCGCGCAGGCCGACCATCGGCATGCCGTCGAAGTAGGTCGTCGTGAAACTGACGCCGGCCAAAGCGGGCAGATCGACGATCAGCCGGACGTCGGCAAACGTCTGCGACAGCGTGTCGAAGACCCGGCGGGCGTCGTCGAATCGGCTCATCGGCAGGCAAATGAAGACGTGCGATACCTGATATTTTTGCACGAGCTTGGACAGATCATTGATCGTGCCAAGAATGTCGAGATCGCTGGCCCAATGCGTCGGTTTATCTTCGATGAAACCAACGTTCTTGAAGCCCAGCCAGGAAGTGGTTCGCAGAGCGCGAGCGGTCTTGCGTGCCACGCGGCCCGTGCCAACGATCAGCGTTTGCGTTTGGTTGTAACCGCAACTGCGCAACCAATTAACGCCAGCCCAGCTGATGCGGCGAAAGACAAGGATAAAGGCCATGGCGAAGGCGATGAAAAGCAGAATCGCGCCGCGGGATTCATAAGAGGAGTGCAGGCCGAACGTCGCCGCCATCAGCAACAGACCCATCAACGCCGTGCCGATGAAGACGCTGACAAACTCTTCGCGCAGTCGCCGAAAGCGGTGAACCTGGGACTGCCCAGTGATGCGATAGGCAAACAGGCTGACGAGGATGACCAGAGGCGCATTCTGCACGCACAGCGCGAACGTCGGCGGGTCCTTCTCGACCGCGAAGATGCCGGAGTCGAAGCGCAGGAAATGCGAGAACAGCCAGGCCGCCACCGTCAGCACAATATCGCTGACGGCAAACCATAAACTTAGGAGCTGACTACGATGCTTAAACATACCCCGCCCCATCCGTGAGTTCGGAGATTCGCTTATTCCGCACTCTACCCGGACTCCGCGAGAAATGTCAAGGCAGGACGGATGTCGCAATGTATGCGAATAAACCCCCACGCCGTCACAAATCCGACGACGAGCCGCGACCGCAAGGGAGCGACTTGAAGCATCGGCAGCTTTCAAGGGGCTCCTTCCGGTTGCGGTCTTGTACAAAATCTCCTCGCGTGCCGTATAATTCCCTTATGATTACATGCTTATTCGACATTGACGGCACGCTGCTCGCCAGCGGCGGGGCGGGCAAAGCGGCGCTGGAACTCGCATTTACCGAGACCTTCCACACCACGCTGCGAACGCAGATCCCCTACAGCGGACGCACCGATCGCGCTATCATGCGCGAACTGCTGCACACCCATGACGTCGAGTATTCGCCGGCCAATCGACAAACACTGATGAGCGCGTACCTCGCCCTCTTACCCGACAGCCTCAATCGGCACCAGGGCCGGGTTCTGCCAGGAATTCTCGCTTTGCTCGATGAGCTTCGCCGGCGTGGCAATATCGCCCTCGGTTTGCTGACGGGAAACGTGCGAGCCGGTGCTCGCGTCAAACTTGGACACTATGGGTTGTTTGAGCAATTCGCTTTCGGCGGGTTCGGCGACCGCCATTACGACCGCGACGATGTCGCGCGCGAAGCGCTGGGCGAAGCAAAAACGCACGTCGGCCCGCAGCTGTCGCCGGACCGCGTCTGGGTGATCGGCGATACGCCGTTAGATGTGAAGTGTGCCCGCGCTATTGGCGCAAAGGTTGTCGCCGTCGCAACCGGGGTGCACACCGTCGAGCAGCTTGCCGAGTCGAAGCCCGATCTGACGCTGCGTGATTTAGCCGACCCGTCGCCGTTTCTGGAGATGCTTGGGTGATGATGGCTTTCCGCTTAGCGCTCACGGACATGCGTCTCGGCGTTTTTCCGCGAGCGCTAAGCCGCAAGCGGGAACTATTCAGACGATCGTACTCCATGATGCTTCTGATACCAGCCGCGGAGTTCCGTATCGCAATCTCGCAAGGCAATTCGCGTCAGAATCAGCGTACTCAGCCCTAACGTCATCACCCCAGCGGCCCACAACCAAGTCGGCGAACCGGTGATCCCGAAGTACATACTCCCTGGCGGCAACAGCGTGGCGAGCGCCGGCCAACCGGCTTGCGCGAGCAGATACGTCGCCAACGGCAGAAGCATGGTAAGCGTCGTGCCAAGCCGATTCGCTTCCATGCCGCGCGAAAACGCCCGAAAGCCCAACACGAAGTAAAAGCACCACAGCACGACGCCGGCGGCGAGGCCGGCGAACGCTTGCGTCCACGTTGCTTGATGCGATCCCGCCGCCGCCAGCGCCAGCAGCGCGGAGAGTACGAAGTATTCGCGTCCCCGCTTCCACGCAGCCGACAACGCCGCCTGCCAATAGGCGGCGCCATCGAGATTCGTCAGCAGTAACAACTCCAGGCGTCGGCAGCGATCCTGTCCGCCGCTGTCCCACAGACCGTACTGAAACGCCGCCGGCACCGCCGCCAACAGCGCCAACGCCGTCGCCAACATCGGTAGGCCGCCGACGCGATCGAACATATGAAACACGACGCGGCCCAGCCAATCCGGCCAATTCGGCCCCGCCAGTGCATAGACCGCATAGAGCAAGCCGAACCCGCCGGCGAGGAACACATTGATTCGCCCCGCGTATCGGCTCACGCGCTTCACCGCCCACCAGCGCAATGGCTCATCGCCGACTGGCTGGCGAACCTCATTCCGATTCGAGAGGATCGGGCGATAATGTTCATCGCAAAAGTGCGGCTGCAATCGGCACGCGCCGCGCAACAACAGCGCGCCATTTACGGCGAGACCAATGCCGAAATTCCAGATAATGCGAGAAACGTCGTACCACGTCGCGTCCGGCTGCATGGCCAGCTGCATCGTGCCGAACGGGTTGTAATCGTGCAGCGCTCGTATCGCGCCGATGATCTCGATCCGCCAGCCGTCCGGAGCATAGCACAACCAGCGGACGAGGTTCTCGCCCGCCAAAACGCCGACGACAAGGTAGATCAAGATACCGACCATCGCCACCTTTTCGCCCCACCAGCGCACCCGCGGCGATTCGTAAGCCCAGACCGCCAAACCCAGCCCGGTGACCGCGCCCCACGTCCACGGCAGGAGCAACAGGATCGGCAGATCGTCAAACAGTATCAAACCTTGTTCGACCATCAGAAAATAGATCGGCAGCCCAGCGAGTGTCGTCAGTCCAAGCAGCGTCAGTCCGACCGCCGCCTCGGCGAGGAACACCGTTGCGGGCCGTAACGAGCTAACGAGCACAAATTCCAACGCCTGGCTCTTGGGCAGTTGCGTCAACCGCCAACCGATGAGCAACGCGCCTTCGATGATTCCCGCGATCAACATGACCTGGCCCAACACCATCGGCCCGGCTTTGCGCCACACCATGGCCGCGAACAGGAACGCCAGTGCGATCAGATGCACGGTCAGTAGCGTGCGAAACGTCTTCTGCCGATTGCGTGATCGAGCGGCGAGTGTGAAAAACGCGAGCATTTGGGGATCTTTTGGTTCGTAGATGTTTTCCGCTTGCGGCTTAGCGCTCGAAAAATCCCACGCCGAAGCATGCGCTAATTTGCAGAGGAACCATTATTCGGTCCGCCCAACTGTACATTTTTTCCGCATGCTTGTCAAAATCGATGCGCCCAGCAGCCTAACGAGCCGGAAGCGTAAGCGACGGATTTTGCCAATCCGTCGCTTACGCTTCCGGCTCGTAAGACGACTTTTGTGGGGCGCATCAGGATCGCCAAATCCCGCACATCCGAAAGATTTTCGCCGATCCGCAAAACCGACATGGCGTCAGATCGGCAGTTTGATTAACATGAAGGAGATAGGTTCGTTCGTAGGGCGAACGGCCGATAGGTCCTGCCAAACGCCACGGAGTTTACCATGGCCAACAAATTGCTACTCGTTACCGCCTCTGTGGCGCTTTTCATGTCAACCAATCATCACGCCGGCGCCGGCGGAAAAGATTTTGCAAAGGAGCTGGTTCACCTCAATGCGTTGACGGGAACCGACGCCACGCGCGGCGCGCTCAAGATGCTCGTGGATGACCCGAAGCAAACCAAGGCTCTGCTCGCCTATGCCGCGCCGCTGGCGAAAAAAGGCGAGCTCTCCTACAACGCCGCTTTGGTGTTCGGCCTGACCGCCGCCGAGATGAAAGACATGAAATCGGCCGAGGTCTTTTTCCGCGTTTGCATGGACTGCGCTGTAAAGTTGCAGAGCTTTGAAAAAATGAAGCAATCCTACGGCCTGCTCATCGAACTTAACTTCGACTATAAGAACTACGCCGACGCTTCTCGCCTTTGCCGCGAACTGCTCGAACTCAACACCGAGGACGGCAAGCAACGCCTCGTCATTCGCATGATGGTCGATCGCTTCGGTCAACTCGAATTCCGCGAACCGCAGGATTCGTTCGACACCGCCCAACGTCTGCGGCCGTACGTCTACGAAATCTACATCAAATCCACCACGAAGCAGGGCAAATTCGATCAGGCGATCAAACTTGTCGACGGTCTGTTGAAAAAGAACAACGATTGGATCGATCGCCATCTCAAAGGCTGGGTGCTGCGCGAGGCAGGCAAATTCGCCGACGCTGCTACGGTCTACGAGGATGTCATCAAGCAGGTCACCGACGACCGTCGGCTCGAACCCGAGGAAAAAGATATCTACATCGAGCGCTTTCGCTACGAAGTCAGCAACGTCTACGTCGATCTCAAACAGATCGACCGGGCGAGCGAACATCTCGAATACCTCGTCAAAAAACGTCCGAACGATCCGGTTTTTTACAACGACCTTGGGTTCGTCTGGGCCGACAACAATATGAAACTCGAGGAAGCCGAGAAATTGATCCGCAAAGCGCTGGAACTCGACCGCGAACGCCGGCAGCAACGCAAAGGCTTCGACCCCAAAACCGACCATGACAATGGCGCTTACCTCGATAGCCTCGGTTGGGTGCTGTTCAAACAGAAGAAAAACGATGAAGCCAAGAAATGGCTCATCAAAGCGCTGGAAGACAAGAACGCCCAGCATATCGAAATCTACGATCACCTGGGCGACGTTCACATCGCCAGTGGTGAGCGCGATCTGGCGATCAAGGCCTGGCAGAAGGGCCTCGAGGTCGTGACGGATAATCGCCGCGATCAGGAACGTAAGGTGTCGGTCGAACGCAAGATCGAAAAGGCGAAAGCGCAGAAATGATATTGTTTAGCCGCTCGCCTGTGGCGAGCGGCTAAACGAGAACTCAGGAAAACGTCGCATGAGCCAACCGCAGCGTGTGGTCCTGGCGAAGGTCGGACTCGACGGGCATGACCGCGGCATCAAGGTCGTCGCCCGTGCACTGCGCGACGCCGGCATGCATGTCATCTACGCCGGGCTTTGGCAGACGCCGGAAGCCGTCGTTCGCACCGTCGCCGATGAAGACGCCGATTGGCTGGGCCTGAGCCTTCTCTCCGGCGCCCACATGACGCTCGTGCCGCGTGTGCTGGAGTTGATGAAAGAAGCCCATCTGCAACATGTCGGCGTCATCGTCGGCGGCATCATCCCTGAAGCCGATGTGCCCAAGTTGCTCGAGATGGGCGTTGCGAAAACGTTCGGACCTGGCACATCGCTCGACGAAATCCTGGCTTTCCTGCAAAAGCCACGGGAGCGCACGCCATGATCGGCGACCTCTTCGCACGCATGCGTCACGGCGACCGCAACGCCCTTTCCCGCCTGCTCAGCCACATCGCCCGCGGCGAGTTTGTTGACGACATTCGCTCGCTCCTGATCCCTTCTCCGCAAGCACCATCCGCCCGCGTCATCGCCTTCACCGGCAGCGGCGGCGTGGGCAAAAGCACGCTCATCGGCCGGCTGATTCCTCTCGTTCGCGCCGCCAATCGAAAAATTGCCGTGCTCGCTTGCGATCCGCAAAGTCCGCTATCCGGCGGCGCGCTATTAGGCGATCGCTTCCGCATGGGCAGCACGAGCGACGACGGCGTCTTCATCCGCAGTCTGGCCGCGCTGTCGGGTAGCAGCGGCTTGGCGAAACATCTCGACCTGATGATCGATGCCCTCGAAGCGTTCGGTTTCGACGTGATCTTCCTCGAAACGGTCGGCGCCGGCCAAGGCGATGTCGCCGTCGGGCACCACGCCGATGCCCTCGTGCTCCTACTGCAACCGGAGAGCGGCGACGACGTGCAGTGGGAGAAGGCGGGCGTGCTGGAATGCGCCGACGTGATCGTGATCCACAAGGCCGACCTGCCGACTGCCGATCAAACGATGGCGCAGGTTCGCGCAGCAATCGATTTGTCGCCGTCGCACCACATTCCGATCTTGCGCGTCAGCACGAAGTTGAACCAAGGTCATGCGGAGTTGTGGCAAGCGCTCGAATCGCTGCCCGCACGGCGACTGCGTCCATCAATCGCGCGGCGATTGTTCCAGCACCTGATCGAATCGCAGGAATGCCACTTGAGAGAATTGGAAGCCGAAGCGAATGCCGAGCTAAACAAATTGCTCGCCGATTGGCAGGCGGGCACGCTGTCAACGGTGGATGCAGCGCGGCGATTGAGTGCGCTGTTTAGCCGCTCGCTTTTGGCGAGCGCGGACGTGGCGTTGCGCGATGGCCTCGCGCCAGGATCGCGCTCGCCAAAGGCGAGCGGCTAAACGGTCATAACAACCCGCGCACGACGTTCAGAACGTCAGCGTCGAGGACAGCCTTCTTCTCTTCGCGCTTCGCCAAGTCCTTGACGTTCCACGTGCCGTTGGCGAAATCGTCCGGGCCGGCGATGAGCGCGACCTTGAACCCGCGCTTCTCGGCATACTGGAACTGCGGTCCGAGCTTTTTCGCATCAGGGAAGACTTCGACGCCGATGCCTTGCTCGCGCAAGCGTCGAGCCATGCCTTGATATTCGCCGATGCGATCCGCGCTGAACTGCACGATGAACACCGGAGCAGGCGTGCCGACTTTTTGCAGCAGCTTCAGGTCTTCCAGTGCCGCGAGCAAGCGGTCCAGTCCGAGCGAAGCACCGACGCCGGGCAGATGCTGCTTTGTGTAGAGTCCCGCAAGGTTGTCATAGCGCCCGCCGGAACAGACGGAGCCTATACGTGGAAGATCGGACAGGAAAGTTTCGTATACGGTCCCGGTGTAGTAATCGAGGCCGCGGGCGATCGACAGGTCGAGCGAAATGACGCCATCGGGGATGCCCGCTTTGGCGGTGGCGGCGAGCAGTTCCTCCAGTCGGCGGACGCCCTCGCCTGCCTTGGCGTTCGCGCCGAACTCGCGCTTGAGCCGATCCAGAATCTCTGCATTGCTGCCGGTCGTCTGCACCAGGTCGAGCAATCGGTTCGATTGCTCGGAAGTTACGCCAGCGCGCGCGGCCATTTCTTTCTGCACATCCTCTCGGCTCACCTTCGTCAACTTATCGAGACAGCGCAGCACCGCAGCGGTTTGGCCTGCGAGACCCAGATCCTCGAGCAAGCCATTGAGCACGAGCCGATTGTTGATGTGAATGACGAAGCGATCGAGTTTCAGCGCCCGCATCAAATCGTGAATCACCAGCGCGACTTCGATGTCGGCGGCGTTCGAGGTCGTGCCGATCGTATCGAAGTCACACTGCCAGAATTCGCGATATCGGCCCTTTTGCGTATTCTCGCCGCGCCAGACTGGGCCGAGGTGATAGCGTTTGAACGGCGTACCAAGCGTGTGGATATGCTGGGCGGCAAACCGGGCGAATGGTATCGTCAAATCGAACCGTAGAGCGACATCATGATCGCCGTGTTGGAAGCGGTAGAGTTGCTTGTCGGATTCTTCGCCGCCTTTGCCGAGCAAAATCTCCGCATACTCCAAAGCCGGCGTATCGATTGGCGCAAAGCCATAGCCGCGGTAAACCCGACGTGCTTGCTCCTGCATCCACTCGCGCGGGATCATCAGTTCGGGCGGATAATCGCGAAAGCCCTTGAGTGTGCGCGGTTCGATCAGATTGATGTCGGTCATCGTTAGGTCCGTATTTCCCGCTTGCGGCTTAGCGCTCATGAGGGATATTCCGAGCGCTAAGCCGCAAGCGGAAGACCAAAAACGCCGGTCGCGTTACTTCCTATACCGCTCCGAGACGCGTTTAAGAAAACGCTGCTCCTCATCCGTCAGCGAGTCCTTGCCGTACTTCTGGATTTTGTCGAGCAGATCGTCCATGCGTTTATCGTCGGCAAGGCGTTGCTCTTGTTCCTGCTGGGCCTTTTTCGCCGCGCGCTCGGCCATCCAACGCTGGAGTAAGTTCTGCTTTTTCTCCTTCGGCCTGGGCGGTTCGTCTTTTTCGAGACTCGTGTAGCCCTGGGAAAAATCGTAGCCGAACAGCATGTCCTCCTGTGCGGTTTCGATAATCATCATCTCGACGGCACACGCGACGAAGATGAACATCGTCAGGAAGGCCAGCAACGGCTCGGAATAAACGATCGACATCAACCCAACCACGCACATGACGCCATATCCGAAGTAAATCGCGACCCGGCTCGACTGATACAACCCCATGCGAGGCCAAAGTGCGGTCTGCAACATGCGCCCGGAATCGAACGGATGGCCGACCAGGATCAGGTTGAACAACAGCAGCACCCAGTTGACCCAGAAAAATCGGGCCAGCACAATGGCGAGCCAATCCGTCGTCAACTCCCGCGCGTTCCAAAGCGACAATTCCACCGCGCCCGAAGCGTCGGCGCGATACGGATACCAAAACGGATTGATCGGCGGCAGATAATGCTTCTCCAACGCCAAGGCCAACAATGCAGCCGTGATAATGCACAATACCAGATTGACCAACGGCCCACCGGCGGCGACAATGAAATGCGCCAACGGCGACGGCGGCAGCGAGCGACAAAACGCCAAACCGCCCAAAGGCCAAAGCACGATTTCGTCCGCTTCGCCATCGACATAGCGCGCAGCGAAACAGTGGCCGAACTCGTGCAACAACACACACAGGAACATCAGCCCCATTAGCATCGCCGCATCAAGCCAGGTATTCTCAATCGCATCACGTCGCACGTATTCCCGGCCGATCATGCCAATTAGAACGATCGGCAAGATCAGATGCACGCGAATCAAGATACCGAACAATTGGCCGATGGGATACGACCACGAGAACAGATCGCGCATGACGACCTCATTGCTCCGTCAAAGGACTCTCCGAATATGGTTCATCATATCAATGCCGATGGCTTATCGCAATCGTTCAAATCGTGGACCGTTTCGTTTAGCCGCTCGCCTTGGGCGAGCGCGGACGTGGCGTCACGCGATGGCACCGCGCCGGGTCCGCGCTCGCCCGAGGCGAGCGGCTAAACGAAAACTTGGAAATCTGGTATACTTCCTCCATAGGATTTCCTCATCGGCGCACCTTCCCCGCGCCGATTTTTTATTGATGGGACGCCATGGCCACGAAAACGTCACTCATTCGCAACTTCTCCATCATCGCCCATATCGATCACGGCAAGAGTACGCTCGCGGACCAGTTCCTGCTCCAGACCGGCACGATCACACGCCGTAATTTTCAAGACCAGCTCCTCGACTCCATGGACCTCGAACGCGAACGCGGCATCACCATCCGCATGCATCCCGTCACCATCTACTACGAACACAAGGGCGTCCGGTACGAACTCAACCTCATCGACACGCCCGGACACGTTGACTTTTCCTACGAAGTTTCCCGAAGCCTCGCGGCTTGCGAAGGCGTCATCCTCTTGGTCGATGCCTTTCAGGGCGTGCAGGCCCAAACGGTCGCCAATGCGTATCTGGCGATGGAGCATGACCTCAAGATTGTGCCCGCGCTCAACAAAGTCGATTTGCAGATGACGCGCATCGATGCGATCCTCGCCGAAATGGAGACGTCGCTTGGCATCGATCCGCTCGAGGTGCTGCGGGTCTCCGGCAAGACGGGCATCGGCATCGAAGAGGCGTTGCAGGCGATCGTCGAACGCGTCCCGCCGCCGTCGGGCAAACCAGACGCCCCGCTGCGGGCGCTAGTTTACAACAGCCATTTCGACGTGTATCGCGGCGTTGTCGTTTATGTCCGCGTCAAAGAGGGGTGCATCAAGAAGGGCATGAAAATCAAGCTGATGAGCAAAGGCTCCGAGCACGAAGTCCTCGAGATCGGCCAGTTCCGCCCCGGTATGGTCCCCTGCGAAGAACTCTCCGCCGGGCAGGTCGGCTATGTCATGGCCCAGATCCGATCGCTGGGGGACGTGCACGTCGGCGACACCGTGACCGAAACCAATCGCCCCGCCGCCGAGGCCCTGGCCGGCTACAAAGAGCCGAAACCGATGGTCTACTCCGGGCTTTATCCCGTCAATAACCACGAATTCGAGGATCTGCGCGAAGCGCTCGGCAAGCTCAAACTCAACGATAGTAGTTTTACTTATATGCCGGAAAACTCCGAAGGTCTCGGCTTCGGTTTCCGCTGCGGCTTCCTCGGCATGCTCCATCGCGAGATTATCCAGCAACGTGTCGAGCGCGAAAGCGGCCTGGAGCTCATCGTCACCGCTCCCAACGTCACCTACGAAGTCCTCAGTCGCAACGGCGAAATCATCAGCATCGACAATCCCCAGAAAGTCCCCGACGCCGGGCAAATCGAGGAATTCCGCGAGCCGATTGTCAAAGCCAGCTTCATCGTCCCGAAGGAGAACATCGGCGACATCATGAAGCTTTGTACGGAACGCCGCGGCATCTACATCCGCACCGAATACCTCAGCCCGACGCGCGCGATCATCGTCTACGAACTACCGCTCGCGGAGGTCATCTACGATCTTTACGATAAGCTCAAATCGCTAACGCACGGCTACGGCACGATGGACTATGACGTCCTCGGCTTCCGTTCCGCCGACCTCGTTCGGCTCGACATCCTCGTACACAAAAACCGCGTCGACGCCCTGTCGATCATCGTGCATCGGGCGTTCGCCGACCAGCGTGGCCGCAAGCTCGTAAAGAAGCTGCGCGGCGAGATCGATCGACACATGTTTGAAATCGCGATTCAGGCCGCGATCGGCAGCCGAATCATCGCCCGCGAAACGATCTCGGCGATGAAGAAGGACGTCACCGCAAAATGCTACGGCGGCGACATCACTCGCAAACGCAAACTGTGGTCGAAGCAAGCCGCCGGCAAGAAGCGCATGAAGATGGTAGGCCAAGTGGACATCCCGCAAGAGGCCTTCCTGGCGGTGCTGGAGTCGGATCAATGACGATGGCCTACGACGCAAGAATGGAACATAGGGGATTCTGTGCCACCGTTCAATAATCGGACCACTAGCCGTTCAAGGTATACGTTAAAGCCGACCTCAATTTTCACCCAAACGTCGCCAATGGATTTCGCCGATTGCGCAGGGGTAGCTCGACCGGACCGCGCGTGCGGGCCGATTCGTAGACAGCGTGGATCATCTCCAATGCGGCACGACCGTCGTAAACGCTGCCTTTGGGTTGGCGGTCGCGTTCGATGGCTTGCATGAGGTCTTGCGCGATCCAGACGTTGCCCTGGACCAGGCCGCCGTCTTTGAGCGTCTCTTCCTTGCCGAGACCTTGACTGGTGATCGGTTGCCAATTGGCTCGGCTACGGCCTGGGAACCAGGACGGATCGGCGAGATAAAAGCACGCGGGCAGGTTGCCGGTGGTCAGCTGGATGACGCCGCGGGTGCCGTGGATGACCAGGCCGAAGCGGTCACGGTCGCCTTTTTCGCGAGCGGCGCGAACCGTTGAGAAGTGCCCGATGACGCCGCGATCGAAGGTATAGCTGGCGTTGATGTGGTTGCCGGCGATGAGGCCCATGCCTTCGCCGCCGTCGCGCAAGTCGGCCTTGGTGATGGGTGTGACGCGTTCCTTGCCGACGACGCCGACCTGGGCGAAGCACGAGCGGGCATCGCCGGCGATGAAGCGCATCAGGTCCATGACGTGCGTGCCGAGCACCATCAGGTCTTCGCCGCCGGCGCGAGCGTCTTCCTTGCCTCGGCCGCGTAGTTCGATGATGTCGCCGATGCGGCCCGCGGTGATCATTTCCTTCACGCGTTGCAAGCACGGGCTATAGCGCGTCTGATGGGCAATCGCCAATTTGACGTGGTGCTTCTCGCAGGCGGCGACCATCTCGTCGGATTCTTGCAGCGTTCGGCAGATCGGTTTCTCGAGAAAGATCGACGCGCCCGCCTCGGCACAGGCAATGACCATGTCGCGATGCAGATCGAGATGCCGATCCGCGACGCTGACGATCTGTGGCCGTTCCTTTTGCAGCATCTGGCGGAAGTCTGCGTAGGCGTTCTTGGCGCCGAGCCGTTTCTGCGCAGCATTGCGTCCCGCTTCGTTTTCGTCAGCGACGGCGACGATCTGGGCATTCGGAATCTGCAGCCAGACCATGTCCAGCCCGTGCCCATAGTTGCCTCGACCGGTGCGACCAATGACAGCGACGCGATAGTTTGGCATGAGGTTGACTCCTTGCACCGATTGTATGCAAATTCCGTTTCGTTTTCGATTGTGCGTCGCGCTCGCCAAAGGCAAGCGGCTAAACAGACGCCATTGTAATATGATGCCTTCATGTCCACCCAATGGCTCCGCGCTGTCGATTGCACGTTGCTTCAATCCGCCGGCGATGATGTTGATGTCATCACGCTGCGAGTCGTGCAGCGCTTTCTCGAAATCGCCCTGACACGGCAATCGTCCGCCGATGTCGCGCAATCCCTTCTGCCGGAGATCGCCGCCCAGCTGCGGGCGGATCACGTCGGCGTCTGGGAAGCAACGCCGAAATGGGAGTCGCGCCACGCTTGGGCCAGGCCGGGCACGCGCGTCAATCTCGATGCCATTCCACGGCCATTGCTCAATGACATCCTCGATCGGCAAGCAGGCGTGATTCAAGTGCCGACCGGGGCGGCGCCGGCGATCGCCGGTGCATGCCTCAGCTTCGTCGATCGGCCCAACCGCGTGCTCGTGGCGATCCGCCCGCGCGATGCGTTTGTGTCGCATGAGCTGGAGTTCGCCGTCGCCGCCGGGCATTACCTGGGCATCGCCCTGGAGCGTGCGAAAGAATGGGACAGCGCCGCCAGCCAGGTGCAACGCTTGCAATCGCTGATCGACATCACCCAGCAGCTCGCCCAGGAACGCGAGACCGTGCCGCTGCTTGAACACATTGCCGAGCAATGTGCGAAACTGCTCGGCGGCGAACGGGCGAGCATCTTCGTGCTGGACACCGCTCGCAAGGAGCTTGTCGGCCGCCCCGCGCTCGGCATGCCCAACAACGAGCTGCGGATTCCGCAAGACGCTGGCGTCGTCGGGCGAACGCTGGCCAGCGGCGAAGTACAGATCGTTGAAGACGTGGCCGACGACCCGAACTGGTCGAGCAAAGTCGATAAGACCTCCGGCTTTCGCACCCGCAATCTCCTCTGCGTGCCGATGTTCGACAACGATAACCAAACCGTCGGCGTGTTGGAATTGCTCAACAAGGCCGAGAAGCCGACGCCGAACGACATCGCGACAATGCAGGCGCTGGCGACGCAGATCATAGCCGCGCTAAAGAACGTGCGTGAGATCGAAACCCTCGTCCGCGCCAATCACGAACTCGACGGCCAGGCACGCCTCGCGGCACGCATCATTGGCACTTCGACGCCGATCGTCGCGCTGCGTGACACGGTCGAGCGCGTCGCTCGCACCGATCTGCCGGTGCTCCTTCTCGGCGAAAGCGGCACGGGCAAGGACGTCGTCGCTCGCGCACTCCATTACTCCAGCCCGCGGCAGCATCATCCGTATATTCCAATCAACTGCGCGGCCATTGCCGAGACGCTTTTGGAAAGCGAACTCTTTGGTCATGAGAAAGGCGCGTTCACCGGCGCCGTCGATACGCGCGCGGGCAAGTTCGAGGCGGCTTCCGGCGGGACGCTGTTTCTCGACGAGATCGGCGAGATGAGCGCCAACGGCCAAGCGAAGCTGTTACGCGTGTTGGAGGAGAAAGTCGTCTACCGCGTCGGCGGGACCGCGGCGATCGCCGTCGATACGCGCGTCGTCGCCGCTACCAATCGCAATCTCGCCGACAGCGTGCGTTCGGGCCGATTCCGCGAAGACCTGTTCTATCGCCTGTCCGTCGTCACACTCGACCTTCCCGCGTTGCGCGAGCGGCGCGACGACATCCTCGTCCTGGCCAACCACTTCATGACGCAGTTCTGCAAGGAAGCAGGCCGCAAGCCGCTCAAGTTCTCGGCCGAGGCGCGGAAACGTCTGGAGCAGCACGAATGGCCCGGCAACGTCCGCGAGCTGCGCAACCTGCTTGAGCGCGTGGCGTATCTGTGCCCGAACGAGAAAGTGGAAGCCAGCGATTTGGCGATCATCCAGCGCGTATCCAAAGACGCCGCCAACCCCTACGCGGAGATGACGCTCGCCGATGCCACGGACGCCTTCCAGATCGACCACATCCATTACGCAATCAAGCTCGCGAAAGGCAGCGTAACGGAAGCCGCCAAACTGCTAAGCCTGCACCGCCCGAACCTGTACCGCAAGATGCGGCTGTTGGGAATGGATGTGAAGCTGCTGGGTGAGGGGTGAGGCAATTTCTTTGACTTTTCATGAGTCAACTCAGTTCATTTCTCGAAACCAATCCCATGCCAATTCAATACATGAACTACACATAACAAACTCTGAGCATGGGCTTGCGTCATGACCGCTCCGCCGATCTACCTCGACACCAACGCCACCACACCGATCGATCCGGCTGTGCTCGATGCGATGCTGCCCTACCTGCAAACGCACTTCGGCAACCCGTCGAGCACGCATATCTACGGCAAGACGGCACACGACGCCATCGATCGCGCGCGGGCCCAGGTTGCCGCTCTCATCGGCGCTCAACCTGATGAGATCCTCTTTACGTCGGGCGGCACCGAGGCGACCAACCACGCACTCAAAGGCGCGATCTATGCCAAGATGCAGGGCTTCTTCGCGCGGTGGTTCACGTCGCCACATATCGTCACGAGCGCCATCGAGCACCCGGCAACGCTGCAAACGTGCGACTTCCTGCGGCGGCTGGGATGCAAGATCACGCAGCTGGAAGTTGATCGCTACGGCAGCGTCGATCCGTTTGCCGTCGAACGCGCGATCGGAAGCAATACGCTGCTCATCAGCATCATGCACGCCAATAACGAAGTCGGCACGCTGCAACCGATCCGCGAGATTTCGCAATACGCCAAGGCTCGCCGCGTGCACCTGCACACCGATGCCGCCCAATCGCTTGGCAAAGTGCCGGTGAACGTGAACGATCTGGGCGTCGATCTGCTGTCGATTGCCGGGCACAAGCTGTATGCACCCAAGGGCGTCGGGGCGCTCTTCATTCGCAAGGGTGTGAAGCTGGAACCGTTCATCCACGGTGCCGGGCACGAGCAAGGCCGACGCGCGGGAACGGAGAACGTGCCGTACATTGTTGGCTTGGGCAAGGCGTGCGAGATCGCGCAGGCCAACGCGGAGTCGGCGCCGCGCAAGCTGCAATCGCTGCGTGATCGCTTGGCCGATCGCTTGCATCAGGCGTTGGGCGATCGCGTCGTGTTGAACGGACATCCGGAGCATCGCTTGCCGAACACGTTGAACGTCAACTTTCTCGGCCATGTCGGTGCGGAGTTTCTGGCGAAAGTGCCGGGCATCGCGGCGTCAACGGGGTCGGCATGCCACGAGGGTTCGGTGACGCAATCGCCAGTCTTGTGTGCGATGGGTGTACCGCCGGAGATCGGCAAAGGCGCAGTACGGCTCAGCGTGGGCCGATTCACAACCGAGGACGAGATCGACCGAGCAGCGGAGCTGCTGATCCAGGCGGCACGGTAGCCGGACACTTATTTTTCCAATTTCGTTTTCTTCCATCACTCAAATGCAATGAGGAATTAAGAACGAGGAATTAAGAATGAGAAATTGTGTTCGATTCTATTGTGAGCGCTGATTCGCTTGCATTACTTCTTAATTCTTCATTCCTCGTTCTTAATTCCTCATTGCATTTGAGCGACCACGCTACGGCCGATAGGAATAACATTTTCTCATTGCACACCACCCATTATTCTGGTAAAAATACTTCACCCCCCGATACGTTCTTTTTCCTACCAAAGACGTGCCATGCTTAATATCCACGAAACTCCACACCTTACCCGTCGTCAGTTACTCAAGATCGGCGGCCTCGGGCTGGGCGGATTGTCACTGGCGAATCTGTTCGCGGCTAAGTCGGCGGCGGCACCCTCATCCTCACCCAGTCCACTCAACGGCAAATCGGTCATCTTCCTGTTCCAGCAGGGCGGGCCGAGCCAATTCGAGACCTTCGACCCGAAGCCCGGTGCCTCCTCCGACATCCGCACCATCACCGGCGTGTCGCAGACGAACCTGCCCGGCGTTTATTTCGGCGACACGCTTGAGCAGCTTTCACGCCTCGCGGACAAGCTGACGATCGTACGCTCGTTCCAGACGGGCAATGCCGAGCACAACATCCGCCCGATCGTTGGACCTGATTCGTTGCAGGCAAACATCGGTTCGCTAGTGTCGCGCGTGCTGGGACCGACGAACGCGGTGACATCGATGCCGACGAATGCCGTACTGTTCCCGCAATCGGTATGCTCGGACGTAACGCGCGGAGCCGCGCGGGGCGACATCGCCGCCACCGGCGCGATCGGACCGATGCACGCACCGTTCATCCCGGGTGGCACGGGACAGCTTCTCCGCAATCTGCGTTTGAACCTGACGCCGGACCGCTTCAGCGATCGCCAGGCACTGCTCGCGCAGCTCGGCCAAGCGCAACGACAATTTGAAAACCAAGCGGCCATGCAAGATTTCGACCGCAACCAGCGCCAGGCTACCGAGGTCTTGCTCAGTGGCCGAGTCGCCGACGCGCTCGACCTGTCGCGCGAAGACCCGCGCCTCGTCGCCCGCTATGACACCGCTCGCTACGTACCTTCACACAACTGGTCGCACGCCAATCGCGGTCGGCGTGGTTACTACACCGGCCAGGCGAAGTCGATCGGCAAACTGCTGCTGCTCGCGCGTCGCCTCTGTGAGGCCGGCTGCGGGTTCGTCACGATCCATGCTGACTATGAGGGCGTGTGGGACTTTCACGCCGATGGCGAGAACCTCAACGTCATCGACGGCATGGCGGCCATCGGGCGCTCATTCGATCATGCCGTCTCGACCTTCATCGGCGATGTCGAAGCACGCGGCATGGACGACAATATCCTCTTGATCTGCACCGGCGAAATGGGCCGCACGCCGAGAATCAACCGCAACGGCGGCCGCGACCACTGGGCACGCCTCGCACCGCTCATGATGTACGGCGCCGGCATGCCGCGAGGCCGAGTCATCGGCCAATCAACGCGCGACGGCGGCGAACCGAACTCCGATCCGTTCAACAGCACCAACCTGATCTCCACCGTCCTGCACACGATGTTCGACATGGGCCAGATTCGCCTGCGACCGGCGCTGGCGCAAATCAGTCGGTTGGGCGAGCCGTTGACGATTGGGATATGAATCGTGTAGTGGAAGAAGAATCGGAAAAAGGCAAAGTACGAAGAGCGAAGAGCGAAGAGCGAAGAGCGAAGAGCGAAGAGCGAAGGACAAAGGGAAACCGGTTCCTTTTTTTCGTCCTTCGCTCTTCATACTTTGTCTTTTCTGCCTTCCTGAAATCGTACACCTCTTGAGAAAGGGCACAGGCCCCATGGCCATCAGTCTCTCTCGCCGCCTCCTCGTCACCGGTGCCGCCGGCAAAGTTGGACGCCAATTCCTTGACCGCTTTCTCGCCGACGCACGCTTCGCGGATGTCACGCTGCGTGCTCTCTGCCATAGCCGAGCGCTGCCCGCCGGGCCTCGGCTCGAAGTCGTCAAGGGCACGATCTCCGACCGCGCGTTCGTCCACGATGCGATGCGCGACGTGACCCACGTCCTGCACCTGGCCACTTGCAAGGAAACACCCGATGACATCATGGATGTCGCCGTCAAAGGCCTGTTCTGGATCCTCGAAGAAGCGCGGTTGTCGCCGAGCTTTCGCCAATTCATCCTCATCGGCGGCGATGCGGGCATGGGGCATTTCTTCTACCCGCATCCCGTGCCCATCACCGAAACGCAAAAGCACTCCGCGTACCCCGGCTGCTATGCTCTGTCGAAAGTGCTCGAAGAAGTGATGATGGAACAATACGCCATCCAGTACCAGATGAACGTCTGCTGCCTGCGTGCACCGTGGATCATGGAGAAAGACGACTTCAAGTACCAGCTATCCTTCGGCGACGACGTTTTCGGCGGCCCGCGCTGGCGCGATCTCGTCGGCCCTGCTCGTGCCGATGAGTATGTCCGCACCAACGCCATCCCCGTCATGCTCGATCCCGCCGGCGAACCGGTCACGCGCAACTTCGTGCATGTCGATGACCTGACAAAGGCCATCGTCGCGGCGATCGATCATCCGAAAGCCGTCGGCCAAACGTTCAACGTGTGCATGAACGAACCGGTCAACTACCGCACGCTTGCCGAGTATTTGCATCAAACGCGTGGCTACCCGTCGATCGACGTGCCGACGCCGTTCCGCTCGACCTGGCTCGACAACGACAAGGCAAAGTTCCTGCTCGGCTGGCGGCCGGCGTATGATTTGAAGCGCATGACCGACGAGGCGTTCGATTATCGCCGACCCGCGGACGAGCCGCGCAAGGTTTGGTACCCGGGGTGATGGATTCTGTGTTTACGTTTAGCGCTCGCACGGCGCCATGCGATCGCTAAACGTGAAGGGTGAATAAATGACTTTCGTAAGGCGCGTTATTCATTCCAAAATTCGCCACGCAAATCGTTGAAAATTAACATCTTACCTTCACTCACTTCAAGTAGTTTTCACACCGATTTTCCGTACAATTGCTGTTGAGAGTTTGCGTGTTGCCAGGGCGTCTCACGGGTTTGCGATAATGGCGATTTGTGCCGCGGCGCCAGTTTTGGTTTTGCCTGAAAACCGCGCTGCGTTTGATGCGCTGGAAAGGCTTTTGCTCGGCTTGAATGCGGAGACCGATGCGTCGTTGCCTTCGCTCGTCTATTTGCATGGGCCAACGGGTACAGGCAAAACCACGCTGATTGATTTTTTTCGCACCGAAGCCGATGACCTTGGCCTCGACGTTCTGGTGCTCTCCGCAAATGCCTTGGCGGACGTTGAGACACTGCCCGACGCGGATGTTTTGGTCATCGAAGACTTGCAACATCTGCCTGATCGCGCGACGCAAACGATGATTGCGCTGTTAGACGAGCGCCAACGCTGCGGGCTGCCGATGTTCGTCACGGCCGATCGCGGGCCGGCGAATTTGACGCATCGCGGACAGGCATTGCCCAACCGGCTCACCAATCGGTTGATTGCGGGCTTGGTCGTTGCACTGAAGCCATTGCAACCGAGTAGCCGTCGTCGTTTACTCGGCGCGTTTGCCGAGGCGGAGCAGGTTACCATCGCCGATGAAATTCTCGATTGGCTGGCGAAGAACCTAACCAGCGGCGGACGACAGCTGCACGCAGCGGTTCGGCAGCTGGCGGCGCTTCAACGCCTGCAAGCCAGGCCGTTGCGCTTGCCCGACGTCAAAGCACACTTCCGTGCTCAGGTTGAAGCGCAAACGACCTCCGTGGAACGCATTGCCGAGCGAGTATCGACTTGCTTCCGTGTGTCGATGAAACAAATGCGTTCACCAGCTCGCGCCAAAGAAATCGTACTGCCGCGCCAGGTCAGCATGTATCTCGTCAGACAACTGACCGGAATGACGCTGGAAAACATCGGCAAATACTTCGGCGGCCGCGACCACAAGACGGTGTTGTACGCCTGTGACAAAATCGAAGCTGCCCTGAAGAGCGACATCGCCCTGTTCAGCACAATCGGTCAGCTGGAAGCCGAGCTCCGCTGACCGCTTACAACTTAGCGCTCATAGATCGATTTGCAAAATCAAAAAATGTTGCTGGGGATAACGTGTTATTTGGGCGTTCGTGGATTGTTGAGCTCGGTCGTCAAAACCACGGTTGATTCGAAAATGGTTAATAGTTTGAATTGCCATGAACGAGTAACAACGAATCACCAACAAGCTATCGACCTGTTTTCCCCAATGAGATTCGGATCGTATGTCATAACTAATTATATAGTTACAGCTCATTCGTTGGAAATACCAACTATATAAGCCAACACATAACTACTGACATTACATTAAGAGATGAAGTAATACAAAAGGAACGCCTCATGAAAATTGTTTGTCACCGAGAAGGTCTCTTGACTGCTTGCCAACTCGCCAGTGCGGCGATTGCATCACGTGAAGTCAAAGCGGTGCTAAAGAATATAAAAGCAAGCGTCAACGACGAACGTTGCACGCTCATGGCCACCGACCTTGAGCTTGGCATTCGGCTCGATGTCCGCGGCATCAAGGTCGAGGAGCCAGGCGAGGCGCTACTGCCCACGAGCCGGTTGATTGCCATCTTGCGAGAATCGACCGACGAAGAACTCACCATCGAGGCGAGCATCGACAAATGTATCGTACGTGGCGCGACAAACGAGTTCGATATGCCGAACGAGGATCCGTCGAGCTTTCCCGACATTCCGACATTCACCGAGGAAAACTATCACGAAATAACCGGCGGCGTTCTGCGCGAGATGATCAAACGGACGATCTTCGCAGCAGCATCCGAAGGGCAAGTACGTTTTGGCGCCACCACGGGCGTGTTGCTGGAACTCGACGGCGACAGAGCCGCGCTGATCGCAACCGACGGCCGACGGCTGGCGATGATGACGGGCGTTGCCAAGCAACATGGCGAGCACTCGACCAAAAACACGACGCCTGTCATTCCATCGAAGGCGATGCAGTTGCTCGAGCGAAACCTCGTCGAGCCGGGTGAAATTGTCAAAATCTGCCTGCGTCCGAACGAAGTGCTGATGAAAACCGAGCGAGCGATGATCTACAGTCGGCTCGTTGAAGGTCGATTCCCGAACTATAAGCAAGTCATCCCGTCGAAGAGCACCGTGCGCGTGCCGTTGACAGTTGGCCCGTTTCTCTCAGCCGTGCGTCAGGCGGCAATTATGACCGACGACGAAAGTAAGCGTGTGCGGTTCAACTTTGCCAAGCGAAAGCTGACGCTGCGAGCCCAGGGTGTGGAGTCGGGGCAATCGCGCGTCGAGTTGCCTATCGATTTCGACGAGAAGGGCTTGGAGATCAGCTTCGATCCGAAGTTCGTGGTCGATATGCTGCGCGTGTTGGATCCGGACACACCGTTGACTTTGGACATGACCGAGCCAAAGACGCCGGCGGTGTTTCGACACGAGCCGAACTACACGTATGTGGTCGTGCCGTTGGTGGAATCGAAGTGACATTGTTTTTGCCGCTTGCGGCTTAGCGCTCGCAAGGCGCTGCGCGAGCGCTAAGCCGCAAGCGGCGAAATCGTAAGTTCTTTTTCGATTGCGCGCCAGCGGAGCGTGGAATGAGATTGCGTCATGCCGCCGATCATCTACAAACCTGATCCGCCGCCGGAATCGATCAAGGAGGTATTGGCTCGCTTGTTCACTGCCCGCGGTTGGGGTCGGCGATCGGCTCGCTTGCATTTGGAGCGAGCCTGGAGTGAGGCTGTCGGAGTTGAATATGCGACCAAGTCGCGCGTGCTTGGATTGAAGCGCGGCATCCTGGAAGTCGAAGTTGCCAGCGGCGTGCTCGTGCAGGAATTGGCGCATTACCACAAGCGCCGCATATTGCAAACACTGAGTGAGAAATTACCCGGCGAAAAGATCAAGGATTTGCGGCTGCGTGTTGGATCGTTTGAATCATCATGATTTCCTTCAGCGTCTGCAGAATGACGCTCTAACGCATGATGCTTTCACGTGAGTGCAAAGCCGCAAGCGGAATACGAAAACATCAAATAGGAGATCAGCCATGAGTACGGAAACGATAGCAGCAACACCGGAAAACGAATATGAAGGCGGCAACGTCGATGTGCTTCGCGATGCGAAGCACATTCGCGAACGGCCCGGTATGTATATCGGCGATACGACCTCCAACGGCTTGCATCATCTTGCCTATGAACTTGTCTACAACAGTGTCGATGAGGCGCTTGCAGGGTTCTGCAAACACATCCACGTTACCATTCATGTCGATGGCAGCCTGAGCGTAACCGACGATGGCCGCGGTATTCCCGTCGATATGCACCCGACCGAAGGCAGATCGACGCTCGAAGTCGTCTTGACCACCGTCGGTGCTGGTGCGAAGTTCGACAAGCGCACGTACAAGACGTCTGCAGGCTTGCACGGCATCGGCGCTAAGGCTGTCACTGCGCTCTCCGAATGGACCATTGCCGAGGTGCGCCGCAACGGCAAGGTTTACACCCAGGAATATCAGCGCGGCTATGCCGTCACGCCCGTCAAGGAGATCGGCAACGCCCCCAACGACCGTACCGGAACCAAAATTACCTTCAAGTCGGATCCCGAAATCTTCAAAGACGCGAAGTTCGACTACGACACCCTCGAAAATCGCCTACGTGAACTCGCCTATCTCAACAAAGGCCTGGCGATTAAACTGACCGACGAAGCCACCGCCAAGGAAGAATTGTTCCTCGCTCACGGCGGCGTCGCGGAATTCGTCGAGTACCTCAACCGTACCGAAGAAACCGTTCACAAGACGCTCTACGTCGAAAATACCGTGGACGACGTGCGCGTGGAAGTCGCCTTCCAGTACACCACGGGCGAAGAACAAAATCGCGTCCACTGCTATGCCAATAACGCTCGCAATCCTGGCGGCGGAACTCACCTCTCTGGGTTCCGCACCGCCATCACCCGCGCCCTGACGAATTACGGGACTAAGGAAGCCCTCTTTAAGAATATTTCCCCTCAAGGCGAAGATTACCGCGAAGGCATTACCGCCGTCGTCAGCGTCTCACTGCCGGAGCCGCAGTTTGAATCACAGACGAAGATCCGCCTGAATAACCCGGAAGTTGATGGCATTGTCTCGAAAGTCGTGTACGAGTTCCTGCTGAAGTTCATGGAGGAGAACCCGAAGGAAGCGACGAAGATCATGAAGAAGGTGATCATCGCCGCCGAGGCCCGCGAGGCAGCGACGAAAGCCAAGAAAGCGCTGAAAGACCGCAAGAACATCCTGTCCGGAGGCGGCTTGCCAGGCAAGCTCATGGATTGCACGACCCGCAATCGCGATGAGTCCGAGCTGTTCCTCGTCGAAGGCGGGTCCGCCGGCGGGTCGGCGGATAACGGCCGCAGCCGACACTTCCAGGCCGTCCTACCGTTGCGTGGCAAAGTGCTCAACGTCGAAAAGGCCCGCATGGAAAAAGTGCTCAACAACGAAGAACTCTGCGCCCTCATCAGCGCCATCGGTATCGACATCGGCAATACCGAAGACATCGAAGGCCTGCGCTATGGCCGCGTCATCCTCCTGACCGACGCCGACGTTGACGGGCAACACATTCGCACGCTGCTGCTGACGTTCTTCTATCGCCAGATGCGCCCGCTTCTCGAAAAAGGCCACGTCTGGATCGCTCGTCCGCCGCTCTTCAAGGTCGAGCAAAAGAAGTCGATCCGCTACGTGCAAACCATGGACGAGATGACACAAGAGCTAGCCGAGCGAGGCCTCGACGGCACAAAGCTCACCGTCGCCCCGCCCGAAGGCGTCCAGGCCGAGCCGGCCGTTTTTGAAGGCGCCAAACTCAAAGGCTTGATGGTGGTGCTCGACGAACTCGAGAAGCCGCTCATGATCCTCGAACGCCGTGGCCTGAACGTCGGCACGATGATTCAGAAGATGCGCGACGGTAAACTGCCGACTTACCGCGTGACCTTTGGCAATCAGGAGCATTGGTTCTTCACCGAGGATGAAGTGGACGCCTATCGCCAAAGCCTGATCCAGCAAGGCAAACATATCGTCATTGCGGATACCGAAGCGGTCAAAACCAGCGCGCCGGTCGGCGATGTCCTTGCCGTGCAGGAGTTGCACGAAGTCAAGGCGGTCAATCGTGGGCTGGATTCGCTGCGAGCGATGGGCTTAAACCAAGTGGACCTCATCCCGTCGCCGCGTATCGCCGGGCGCGATCCCGTGCCGCGTTTCTTCCTCGAGGCCGACGGTCGCAAGCAAATGCTGAATCAACTTCGCGAACTGACGACCGAGGTTCGTAAGATCGGCGAGAAAGGCATCCGCATCGTTCGCTTCAAAGGCTTGGGCGAAATGGACGGCGGCGAACTCTGGGATACGACGCTCGACCCCGCGCGCCGAACCCTCGTGCAAGTCCGCCTCGACGATGCCTTGAAGGCGGACGAAATGTTCCGCATCCTGATGGGCGAAAAGGTCGAGCCGAGGCGTGAGTTCATCCAGAAGCACGCGCTGGAAGTGAAGGAAGTCGATTACCACGGGGCGTGAACGATGAGAGCCCTTCAAGTGCCCGCGATTACCGTAGCCATCAAGCTCCGCGTGATGGCTACGGTGGCCCTCGGCGAGCTTTGATGGTCGCATCAAGAATCGATCCCCTACGCCGACGGCTCCGTCATCGAGCGAAGGTCGAGCGCCTTGTTCAGCTCGGCTACCGTCACGATCGCGTCGCTGTCTTTCTTCTTCAGCGTGCCGGCTTTCATCTTTTCCAGGCACAGGTCACGCACCGTTTTGCCGACTTTGAACGCTTCTTTCGCAACCGCGGCGGCGGTGTCATAACCGATCAGCGGGTTGAGCGATGTCACCATCGCCATGCTCCATTCGACTTGCTTCTCGCACGCCTGGCGGTTCGCTTCCATTTCGAGAGCACAGAACTCGATGAACGCCTTCACTGACGCGCTGAGTAAGTCGATGCTCTCTATGACTGCGAGGCCCATTACCGGCATCATGATGTTCAGCTCGAACTGCCCGCCGGTCGCGCCGCTGAAGGCGACGCACTGGTCGTTGCCCATGACGCGGGCACAGGCTTGCATCATCGATTCGCACATGACGGGGTTGACCTTGCCTGGCATGATCGACGAGCCGGGTTGAAGATCGGGCAGGATGATTTCGAAGAACCCGCAGCGCGGCCCGGACCCCAGCCAGCGGAGGTTGTTGGCGATGCTGAACAGCGCGACGGCGATCGCCCGCAGCTGCCCGCTGCATTCGACGAGACCGTCGCGGTTGGCGTTGGCCTCGAAGTGGTTCATCGCTTCGGTAAACGGCACGCCGGTCTCTTTCGCCAAGACCTCGGCAACCTTACAGCCGAAGTCGCGATGCGTGTTGATGCCCGTGCCGACCGCAGTCCCGCCGGCGGGCAGTTCGATCACTGCATGTAACGCACGCTTGGCCCGCTCGACGCACAGCTCAATTTGCCGGGCGTAACCGCTGAACTCCTGGCCGAGCCGAATCGGCGTGGCGTCGGCCAAGTGCGTGCGGCCGATCTTGATGATGTCGTCCCACTGCTTCGCCTTGTCCGCCAGCACGCCGTGAAAATGCTGCAATTGATGGATCAAATCCTTGTGAATCGCATACCCGGCGGCGACATGGATCGCCGTCGGGAACATGTCGTTGGTCGATTGGCCCATGTTGACATGGTCGTTCGGATGGATTGGTTTCTTGGCCTCGAAGCGGTTTTTGCCGATGATCTCGATGGCGCGGTTGGAGATGACTTCGTTGGCGTTCATGTTGGACGATGTGCCCGAGCCGGTCTGGTAAACGTCGATCGGGAATTCCTTATCGTGCTTGCCGGCGGCGACTTCGCGAGCGGCGAGGATGATCGGCTCCGCGAAGTCGTGCTTGAGTTTGCCGAGGTCATGATTCGCCACCGCCGCCGCCACTTTGACCAGGCCAAGAGCGTGGATCAGCTTCTTCGGCAGCGGCATATGCGAGATGGGAAAGTTCGCGACGGCCCGCTGCGTCTGTGCCCCGTAGTAGGCTTGCGCGGGAACTTTGACATCGCCCATCGAATCTTTTTCAATGCGAAATTCGGTCATGATGTTTGGTCCGTAGTCCGTGGTCCGTGGTCCGTGGTGGTGTGGATGTTTCGTGCGGCTATTGTATGCGCGGCTGTCGTGTCCCCAAACCCCAGGATGAGCGCAGCGATTCCTGGGGCTTGGGGATGCGTTGGCAGAGATGATTTATGCGGACAGCCAATTCTCGACGCGCAGGCCGGGGACTTGCTTGAAGTCGCGAAGATTTGCCGAGAGCAGCAGGGCGTCATGCGCAAGTGCGATGGCCGCGATTTTGAGGTCTTGAGTGCCGATGCGGATTTTCTGTTTGCGGAGATCGTTGAATTGATCTGCAGCGGCCGGGCTGATGGTGATGATTGTGCAACCTTCGATGATTTGAAGTAATCCAGCGAAGCGTTCGTACGGGAAAATCTGGTCGTGGATATCGCGTTCCTGACGAATTCGTGCGAGCCAGCCTCGACATTGTTCTTCGATAGCGACAATCGGGAACGCGATGTCTTCGCCAGTCGCTTCAAGCCGTTAAACGAGACTTGTGTGTCCGTGCGCTTCACGGTTGGTGAGAATCGAGAGGTGGTCGGTGTCGAGGAAGATCATGTTTTGGCTCGTCTAGCCGATGGACCTTTGGGCCGGGTCTTTTGCCGATCTTCCTCGCGGAGCTTCATTGCGTCGGTCAGAAGTTGCTGCATCTCCGGTTTATCCGTGAAGATGCCAATCAACAACCGCCAGTCTTTCTTGCCGGCCTGGGGCGGTTTGGTTTTTGCTAGGTCCGAGACCTTTTGCTCTAACGCGGCAGCACGATCTTCAAGTGACAAGGGTGGCATTGGTTCGTCCTCCTGGGCAGGCGATTTGTCATCTTCTCAGTATATCCCAGGAATATCTGCCAACAACGCAGAACGTGAGAAGCACATGGGGCAGTAGGATTGCAGACGCAATGATCCGAAGACTGGAATCCGCAGGCTCACGCTTCAAGCCCGAACGAGTCGCGGTCGCCGAAGTTGCCATATTGGAAACGGTTGAGGAAACCGAAGCATGCGATGCCGTCAAGTCCCGGCGGCACCGACGGAACGCCCACGACACGCAATGGCTTGGCGAAACCGAGCGATGGAAGGTCCACTCGCACCGAATATACGGGAAAGGCACCCTTATATGCGCCGCGTAAAGTGGCCGTAAAAAGGTGGAGGCCGCCACACAACACGCAGTCATCCTCATCAAGAATGAGGTCGAAACCAGCTTGGCGAGAACCCGCGCCGGTATCCGCCAGCAGAGTTCGTGGCGACGGTTTTCCATCAAGTGCAAGCGTTAGAACAATCTCTATGTTTGGCCGACCATTCCGAAGAGGCCATTGGGCGCGTGGCATCAGATCAGCCTCCAAATTTCATGCACTTCGGTATAGTCGCGGCTCGCTTCTACACCGCAGCATTTTCTGGGGTCCGGTTCGGCTAACCTGAGTTGCCGATCGAGCTCATCGAGATCATCGGCAACCACAACCACCTTGCCATTGGCGATGCCGACGAACTTGTTGGCGTACGGCGATTGCGGGTTGCTGCGTGCCTCCGCGTTGATTCGGCTGGCAAGCTCTCGATTGATGTCCAGAATCGCGTTTGACATGGAATTTTCCTCCTGCGATATACTGCGATTATACTCGATTTCGCCGTTTAGGACTTAGTGCTTGCAAGGTGTTACTTGAGCGCTAAGCCGCAAGCAGCAAAATCAAATCGGGAAGTATATTTCAAATTATTCTTAACGCCCCGCCGCCCCTCTCAACACCGCCACGATACGCTCCGCCACGACGCGCTCCTCGCCCGCTTGCAGCGTGAAGACGGAGACGACGACGCCGCGGTCGCCGGTGCCGGGCACGCGGCCGATCTGGATTGGCGCGTCGCCTTCCATCAGCGCTTGCGTGAAACGTTCGCGCGTGATCTTGACGCGCGTCTCGTCCCACGTGAGGATCAGGTGCGGCACATGGTTGGCGATCGGCGGCACGATCTGCTCGCAACGCACCGTGGCGATGCCGCGAACCGCCGTCTCGATGACGCCAATCCGGCGTTCCCATTCACGCACCTCCGCCTTGTGATCGAGCCGAACGAAACGCTCAATCGCGGCAAGCTGGGCGATCATGTCTTCCTTGCTGACTTTCATCATCCGCCCGATCGTGCCACAATGCGGGTTTGTGTTGAGTTTGGCGGCTTCGATCAGTTCCTTACGGCCCAGGAGTAGCCCGGTGTCGTTCGGGCCGCGGATCGCTTTGCCGCCGCTGAATGCGACGAGATCGAAGCCCATGCGGTTGTATTCGGAGAGGCGTTCCATCGGCGGAGCGTCGGCGGCGGCGTCGAGCAGCGTCGGAATCTTGTGCCGGCGGGCGAGCGTCACCCACTCCTGTCGGCGAATTCGGCCCTCGGCGTCGTCCTTGTTCATGAAAAACATCAACGCCGTCCGGTCGTTCACCGCTCGTTTGATATCAGCGGCGGTCTCGACTTCGATCAGGCGGACACCGACGTCGGTGAGCTGGTTGTCGTAGCACGAGTGATGGGCCTTTTGCAGCAGCACTTCGTTTTTCATGCCGCGGGTATCGGGCAACCGGGCGATATGGCGGCGATCACCGCCGGTGACTACGGCAGCCGTGCCGAGCAGGAGCGAACCGGCCGCGCCGGTGGTGACGAGGGCCGACTCGACGCCGATGAGTTTGGCGATGCGCTCGCCGACGCGGTCTTGCAATGCGACGAGGTTGACGAAGTGCCGTGATGCGTCCACCCAGGCGGCGACGACTTCCGGCGGCATGACCGACCCGCCGAGATTGGTCACCGTGCCGGTCGCGTTGATGATGTGCCGAAGGCCGAGCGCCTCGTAGACGCTTTGTCGCGCGGGCTGTACCGCCGCTGCGTTCGCGGTTGGTGCGAGCATACCGGTCAGGGCGACAGTCGCTCCGGTCTTGAGCAACCCACGGCGGGTGATGCGAGGGGAGGATTTCTTCTTCATCGGGATTGCCCTCTTCTGGTTACCTGAGCCTCTTCAAATGCAACGATAAATAGTAAACGGTAAATAGTGAATGAGAAACGAACAAACCTATTGAATCCGTCTGATGCCTTCGATTGATACTTTATCATTTACTATTTACCGTTTACTATTTATCGTTGCATTTGAACAGCACGAAAAAAAGACGCGCCATCGTCGGCGAGCCTAGCCGCGTAAGCGGCAGGTTGAATCTGCAATCGTGGAGTCAACCTGCCGCTTACGCGGCTAGGCTCGCCTCATAGAATCGACAACGAACCCTTCACACCATACCGGAGTTTCACTCATGCTCACTGCATCACCTGCTCGTGCCTGCGTCTTCACCATCGCGGCCTTGATTCTGCTCGGCACGTTGATCCATACCGTCGGTACTACATCGGCGGTATCGACGCAGGTCAAGGACGGACCGCAGAAACGAGCCGAGGCGCTGGGCATCAAGTTCGAGAAGCTCAAGCCCGCCTACCTCAACTGGTGCGCTCGCAGCGGGAAGATGCTTTACACCTGCGGCTTTTCCAGCAAGACAAAGGGCCAACTCGGCAAAAACATGACGACTCAGCAAGGCTACGAGGCCGCCAAGGAGTGTGCCGTCGATATCCTCCGTGCCGTCTGGGACAGGCATGGCACGCTCGACAATCTGCGCGTCATCAAGGTGCTCGGTTGCGTCAACTCGGCTCCCGATTTCGGCGAACAGCCACAAGTTATCAACGGCTGCTCGGACATGCTGCACGAAATCTTCGGCGCGAAAACCGACGGCCATCACGCCCGCAGTGCCCTGGGCTTTTCCGCGTTGCCGAAGGGCGCCGCGGTAGAGATCGAGGCGATCTTCGAGATCAAGGATTGAGCCGCTGCGAGGCCTGCAAAGGGCAAGCATGGCGAATCTTATCGCAGGTTTCGCGACGGAAAACTTGCGGTGAGACCGACGAAATGGGCTCAAGCCAATGACACAGGAGACGTGAAAGGGCGTTCACGACAAGGGTTGGACTCGGCGAAATAGCCGAGCCGTGGGGAGGATCATCGGCAGGAAACTTGGCTCGGGACCGAAAAAAAGCCCACGGAGGTTATCCATGGGCCTGATGCGCCGACCGCACCGAGATGGCTGAGAGAGGTAAGTCCACTGCACAAGATCCACTGCTTATGGCTGCACCTTCCGGCCTGACCAGGTTCACAGCTTCCCCTTGCGTGGCGCCCCTCCCAGCCTCTCGAAGCGGAGGCGCGGTGATTTCGTCAAGACGATGTTTTACAGTTTCGTCGCATCGTTTCAAGCGTTCAAGCTCTACCATGAGCGAAGCGATTGTCTATCCCGAGGAATCGCTGCGCTCATGACTGGGGTTTGAGGACTCATTTCGCCGTCACAGTTACGGCCGCCTTTTCGATGACGACTTTTTCGACCGGTTTGTCGTTACGGTCGGTTTTGACTAGGCCGATAGCGTTGACGACGTCCTGCGATGCTGAGTCCGTCACTTTGCCGAAGGCGGTATATTGGCCGTCGAGGCTTGGATACGCTTTGAGACAGATGAAGAACTGAGTGCTCGCGGAGTTTGGATCGCCGCTGCGTGCCATGGATAGGACGCCGGGAACGTGCTTTGTCGCGTTGAATTCCGCATTAATGTTGTAGCCGCCGTTGCCATAGCCTGTGCCTTGGGGGCAGCCGCCCTGAATCATGAAGTCTTTGATGATACGGTGGAAGATTGCGCCGTCGAAGAAGCCGATCTTGGCGAGGGCAATGAAGTTTTTGGCGTGATTTGGCGCCTTGTCGGTGAAGAACTCGACGCGAATCGCGCCGTTATTCGTGGTCAGCTCGACGGTGTAGTTGCTCTTGGCGAAATCGATCTTCGCCGTTTCGGCATCGACTTCGGCTTTGCATTTCGTCTTGTCCAAGGGAGGTTCGCTTTCTGTTTTGGAATCGGTCTATTGAGCGCTCGCCCGAGGCGAACGGCTAAACGGGGAAATCGCGAAATCGATACCATCGTAATAATCCGCAAATTCCATCATCTCGAAAAGTCGTGCGATTGGCAATGGGTGATTTCTGGCGAATTGGGAATCTTGGGCATCAATTTCCCGAAATATCATTTATAATGACGAGCAACCTCACCTTTCCGGAACGATTGGTCGGGATGCGTTTTCTTGGCGTCATCGGAGCTCCAACATGGTGCGGGCAACGTCGATCCTCGTCTTTGCTCTGGCGTGCATGCCGTTGCTCTCCCATGCGCAGACCACCGGCGAAAAGAAATCGGACCCGAGCAAAACCAAGGACGGCACCAAAGGCAAATCGGTCGAGCCCATCACTCCCGATACGGGCAAAGATACGCCAAAAACTAAAATCTCACTGGACCTGCTGAAATCGCCCGCCGGCGTGATCATCGTTGTCGTCGAAGAATTGCGCGATGCGATGGCACTTTTTCCGAAGCTCGTGGTGTTGACTCCCGAGGAATACAATCGGCTCAAGGACCAGATCGATATTCTCAAGCAACAACTCAAAGTCGGCAAAAAAATCCCCTCGGCCTGTAAGCTGACCGGAAAGCTCGACGGCAACTTTCTGCAGATCCGTGCGAAATTCGCGTTCTCCACGGAAAAGCCGAGCACGATCGTCGCACTGGGCCTGAAGGGCGGGCACCTGACCGACGAAGGCGAACTCGACGGCGAACCCGCATTGCTCGATGTCGCCGACGATGGCTTCAGCACCCGGGTCGAAAAAGAGGGGCGGCATCAGTTGGCGGTCAACCTGCGCGTGCCGGTGCAAGTCAAGATATCCGCGACGGGCAGCATCGAACGGGGCATCGACATCGATTTGCCCGGCGCGGCCGTGACACTGCTCAACCTCGACCTGCCTCCAAATGTCAAAGAACTGCGCTGGAACGACACGCTCGAAAAAACAAAGACGCCAGGTCAATGGCAGCTCGCCCTGGGCAAGACCAAGGTACTGAATCTCGTCTGGAAAGAACCCGTTTCCCTCGTGGGTAATGCGGCTTTGCCGAAAGTCGAGAACCAGGTGCAGGTGCGCGTCGATGAAACGCATGTCAACATGACTGCCGTGCTGACGCTCGAAGACAGCCGATCGCAAACCGACGTTTGGCGGCTGTTGTTGCCGGCGTCGGCGAAAATCGAGGTAAAGGAACCGGCAGGCCTGACGCACACCTGGAAGCTGCCCGATGAGAAAACGCTCTATCACGAGCTAAAGGTGTCGGCGCCGTCGGCGGAACCCTGGCAGGTGACGGTGTTGGTTCGCGTGCCTCGACCGAACCTCGGTCAGCGCGTGTCGGCGGGGCCGTTCTGCGTGTTGAACGCGTTTCATCAGCAGGGCACGATCAACGTCAGTATCCCTGCCGATGTCAGTTTCGGCCAGCGCGTCCTCTTTACACGCAACGGGGATGTATTTCAAACCAAAAACAGTGATGTGGAATCGACATTTCAATTCTCCTTGCCGACGGTATCGGACAAGAACGTCAAGGTCATGCAAACGCTCAAGGCGCCGGTCGAATTGGAATGGCGTTTCGACAAGAATCAGTTTGAGTCCAACGTCGAGCATGCGATCAAGATGCGTGCCATTGGACCGGCCTGGGAACTGGAATCGACGACAAAGATTCATCTCAGAGCCGTCTATTCGGCGATCAATGCCGTCGATCTGAAACTACCGACGACTCGGCCTCGCGATCTGGGATCGATCGGAGCGTCGGCTCCAGGCCAGGCGTTTCCGGGTACGCTGCCGTGGGCGGGATTGTGGCTGGCCTTTCAACCGGCATTGGCACAGACCGAGGAATTTGGCATCACCGACGAGCAAGGTAACCGCCTCCAGCAGACCCCACTGGACGCGCTCGGCAATGCACGCGTGATTTGGCCTCGCGGACAAACGAAACACATGACGCTCTTCATCAAGAGCGTCACCCGCCTGCAGAACTTCGTGCGGGCGACGCGGTTCGACTTGCCCCGACCTGTCAGCACGCGGGATCGGGGCACGAAATTGACGTTGCAAACCGACGACGGCATCGAAATTCTGCACGGCCCGCCGGGTGCGGAGGAACCGGTCCCGCAGCGCAATCAGTTCGATCTGGCCTGGGATCAATCGCCGGCGAGTTTCGATTTCGCGTGGCGTCTGTTCGAGCCGGAAACGGTAACGCAGTCGATCCTCGATGTGGTGTTGCACGAAAGCACAGCCCAGGTGACGCAGACGCTGCGTCTGTCGCCGGCGCGTAATAACGCCAGGCCGGAACTTCGCGTGGGGCAAATCTCGCTGCGCTTGCCGGCGAACGTAAAGAATGTTGACGTATTGGCCGGCGGCGAGTTGTTGAACCTGGATTCGGTCCGCCGCCTGGTTTGGTTGCGTGTCGCCCGTGATGCGAACGACAAAGCAGACCTGCGCTTGCGCTACGACCTGAATATCAAGACGCTCCCTCGCCTAGAGGAGGCCACGCCGGCGACGCTCGACGTGTCGGCACTTTGGCCGACCAATGTCGCGATCAAAGACCTCAAAGTTCGTGTCTGGTCGCTTGCCGGCATGAAACCACGAATTGCGGAGGATGTGCGCGAGCGCGGCCTATGGAACGAGCGCGGCATTGAGGTTGTCGCCGGCAACGATCAGCTTCCGACGATGGTTATTCAGGGCTACGGTGCCGACCTGCCGTTGACGTTGTTGATGGATCGCACCAACACCGCGCGATCGACATCGCTAGTAATTGACCGCGCCCTTAGCGAGGTTCGCTTCAAGGCGGATGGCAGTCAGGTTTGCCGTATGCGCTATTGGATTCGCAAATACCACGTGTCCTTCGTTGACGTGGAATTGCCGGCGCCGCAGTCGCGGTTGCTTGAACCGCCGATCTTCAAGATTGGCAAACTCAACATACCTGCGATAACCCTGGACGCGATGGAAAGAATCGTACGGCTCAACCTTCCATCCGGCGTGCTGACGGGGCCGGGATTGCTGGAGATCAGCTTTACCATTCCCGCCAGTGCGGTGGAAAATGCGGGTATCATGTTGACGACGTTGCCCATGCCGATTTTGCAGGGCGATGTGGCGATCGGAGAAACACGTTGGCAGCTGACGACGGCATCGCCCATGCTTGGCGCAACGTTTGGATCGAGCGCCGTGCCGGACATTCATTGGATAATCCAAGGCTGGCTGTTGACTCCCAAGCCTAGCCAGACGACGGCAGACGCAGAGCATTGGCTGATTGGCGCCGACACCGGACAGCCCGGCGATCCGGTGACATGGTCTGTTACGCAATCGACGGCCACGCCAATGGCGGTGCTGCACATGCCACGCGCCGCCTGGCTGCTCTCGTGCTCGGGTTTGGTCGTGCTGATCACACTTGGCGCCTACGTCGCACCGATTTCGCGGTTAACTTTCTGGACGATCATCCTGACGTTCGCCGTTTTGGCATTGGCGCTCGCGATTCGCTTTCCCGGACTGGTGCCCGCGCTGTTGTTCGGAATGCAACCAGGATTTGTAATTACCATGGTGTTCATCGGCATTCATTGGACGTTGCAAGAGCGCTACCGCCGGCACCTCGTTTCTCTGCCAGGTTTTTCGCAAACGAAGCAGGGTTCGACGATGTCGCGCGTCAACGCGGCCGAACGGCCACGCGAGGCATCGACTCTGGACTCGTCGCCGGAAGCGGTCGAGAAGGCACCGTCCAAATCGAGCGGAGCGCCGGCTGGGGCATGAGTTGATCAAATTCAAGCCGAGGGGTGAGGTACTCCCGAACCCCTGGGTGTGGGCGCAGGCGGGCAATAGATCCCAAGGGTTTAGGAGTACCTCGCCCTTGGGCTTGCATTTCCATCATTATTCGCTGGGTACGAGATTTTACTTTGCGCATGTCGTCGTTACCGATCTCGCGTTTGTCACCGATCACCGCCGGGCGCTTCGCTTTGGCTGCGGGATGGTTTTGCGCCGTTGCGGCTCTGTGTGCTCAGCCGGGTTCGGGAGAGGATCCGTTGTCGATCGTGCGGATCGTTATTCCGCCGGAACGAGTGGCCAAGGAACTGGAGAAAGTTTCGCAAGGCACGCTGACGTTGCAACCGCTCGATGAATTTGAAACCCGCGTCAAGCAAGCGCGAAGTCTCCTGGCAAACCGCGAGCAAAAGCCACGGCTGCGCGGCGCCCACTATCGCGCGGAATTGGTTGGGCATCAGTTGATCAACGGCAGCGGGCAGTGGCATGTCCACCATCCTGTCGCCGACGCCGCACTCCTGCCCATCGATCCGCTCAGTCTGGCGCTGCACAAGCTCAAATGGGAACGAGGCAGCGATGCCGCTTTTGCGGAATTCGACGGCAAATCGCTCAGCCTGCTCGTCCCAGGCGAAGACTACCGAACCTGCTTCTTCGATTGGAGCATGCGTGGCACCCTGACACAGGACGGCATCCAGTTTCCGCTTGCCGTCCCGCCGTGCGCGTCCTGCGAATTCGAGTTGTTGCTGCCTGCGGAATATTGGCTTTCCGTGGCGAAATCCCCGGCGCTGGTAACCGGCCCGATCGAATCGGAGTCGCCTGCCAAACGATTGTGGCGTATTCAGGCGTCGGGGTTGGCACAATTTACCATTACGCTACGCCAGATCGCCGATACCGGCACTCTTGGTGTCGCAGCACCGACGCTCTTCGCGCGAGTCCAGGCAACGCAGACCGTCGAACCGCGCCGCATCAGCGTCGATCAGGAATTTCACATCGATATCGTCCACGGCAGCGTTCAGGAATTGTCACTCGAGGGTGATCCGCGGCTGCAACCGTTCGAGGTTACGTTCAAAGGTGGGCAACTCAAACGCTGGCAGTGGCGTGAGGGAACGGTCGCCGTCATGGACGCCAAAGGCAAGTCGACTAAGGAAATCCCAGGGATACTCATGCTGCAATTCGAGCAGCCGATGTACGGCAAGCTCGAGACGCTTCGGGTCCGCAGCATCGCCGCCGCCCCAATGGGTGAATCGTGGTCAAGCCCCGCGTTGCGACTCGCCGGTGCATTCTCGCGCGGCGAAACTCTGACGGTTCGGTTGCATGCGATATTGCCGGCCGCGCGATGGAATCCAGGCTCCTTCGATGTGACCCATGTCGCAGCTGATACCGACGGCACGCAAATAATCACGCTCGTCGAAACTGCTGCCAACGCCGGCGCGTCGCGGCGGCCCACTGTCCTGTTTCACGCCAATCCGGTCGATTTGACTACCGATTCTCGCAGTCGATGGAACCTCGCGGATAACTCTGCTATTCTTGAGACGGAGATACGGTGCGTTGCATCGCGCGGCAATTTTTTTGAGCTTCGGGCTTTGCTGCCAAAAACGAATCCCGCGTATGTTCTGGAGCACGTCGGCGTTCAGCCCGAAGGTATGATGCGTGGATGGTACACCACCGGTGATACGCTTGTCGTTGAACTGAAGCAACCATTGACGCCGATGCGCGATGTGACGCTGTCGGCGCGGCTGCGCTCGAAATTCTCGGCGAACACGGGTGCGAGCAGGGTTCTTGCACATCCTGAAATTGACATGATCAATGCGACGCGGCTAACCGGGCGATTGGATGTTTTTGTGGCCGACTCCGCGCATGCACAGCTGGTGTCATCGTCATTGCCCCAAACCGTGTCCGCCGTGGAAGCCGAACGAGACCTGATGCCGAGCTATTCGTTTCATTGGCGGAACCAACGGCTGATGGCGACGATCCGCATAACGCCGAAGCCGGGTCAAATCGGCGTCCGCGGCGAGCATCGGATCTCGTTGCAGAGTGCCTTCTCGCCGGTGCGCTTCCGGTGGGAGATCGAACCGTTGGCTGGGTCGCCGCATCACGTCGATTTTCGCCTGTCCTCGCGATTCCCAGTGGAATGGCGGATCGGCGGTGACGAGGGGAAATCGCCGATCCATCATGTCGAGAAGCTGCCGATGGCCGAGGCGCTGCCTCACTTGCTCGCGCTGGGGGCCGTGAATCCGATCGGACACCTTGCGACGTATGCGACTATACCTGCGGGGCCGGTCTGGCGTTTTCATTTTTCCGAGCCGCTCCGGGAGAAAACGACATTTACCGTGGAAACGTCGATCGCATCGGCGAAGGCCGAGGATCGAGAGCCTGCTGCTCCGAGGCCATTACCCGATCGGCGCGTGTGGGATGTGCCAGCGATGGCGCCTTTGGGCGCTGCCAGAGTGTCGCAAGAATTTGCGATTGAATCGGGCGACGAAGTCATCCAACGTATCGACAGCGCCGCCGGCGTACCCCGCGAAGGCGGAACGGCAACGACACCGTTCGGGATTCGGCTTCGTGATATCGATGCGCCACAGCCTCATCCGACGCCGTGGCGAGTCTGGACCGAGCGCACCCCGGTCACGCGATCCCGCATCGAAATTTGCGAAGAGGCAAAGTGTCTGACGAAAATCTATCGCGATGGCCGGGTTTATCATCAGCTCAGCTTTCGCCTAAGGGGGCATCGCCTACCGACGTGTGAGCTTCGCCTGCCCGAGGCGATGCGCGTCGTGGCCGTCCGTGTGCAGGATCGTTGGCTGAATCATTTCCGCGCCCAACACGATGCCGATTCGGTGCGGCTCACGTTACCCTGCGAGGAATCGGCAACGCGCTACGTGATTGTGGCCCAGTCGCCGCCGCCGAGTTTCTTCGTCCCGGGTATGAAGCGGGTATCCTTGCCCAAGATCGGTTGGCCTGTCGCGCCTATCGACGTGGACATGCGCTTGGCAATTGAGGAAGGCATTACGCCGATCTTCCCCGACGAGCGTGAGCCTGTTGGGACCCCGCGCGGTCTCCATTCAAATGCCGAATGGCTGCGCCGCACGCATGCGGCATGGACCTGGGGCGATTCCTGGCTGCCGTCGTCGAGCAGTGGTTCGGCTGCGGACCAGATCGAAAGCGCTCGCCGCGCGGCACTCCTGGCCGAGGCCCACCTCCATGCCGAGCCTGGGGAAACGGCTTCGTTAGGCGCACTGCTCGAAACCTATGCCCTGGTCGAATTGAAAGAAAAGATGCCGCTGCTGATCGACCGGTTGGCATTCACCGAATTGGGTCTGGAACCACGGACGCCCGTCGACCCCAAGCTGCTGCGAGCGCCGATCGACCGCCCGTTCTGGGAAACGTTGGGACTTATCGCCGTCGCAACGCCGAACGGACTGCTCTTGACAACTTCCCAACGCATGCACCAATTGAGCGTGACCGGCCCGGCACAGGTTGAACGGCTCAGCCCGGCAATGCGTGAAGCGATTCTGACGGGGCGCGACGCGTCCGGCGGGTTTTTCCTCATCACGGCATGGTTGAATCGCGCCGCGGCCGACGCCGATCCACAAACCCAATCGCCCGGCTGGCATGGTCCCGACGACAGCGCGTTGCCGATGCGCGAATGGAAAACGCCCCTGATCGCGAACGGCGGAGCTATCACGTTACTCGATCAGACCGTCGCGAATTCGCTGGGCTGGCTGCTGGCCTTGCTCTGGCTGTTTGCGATCTATGCAACGCGCAATCGCCTGTCTGCGCGAACGCGGGTGCGTACCCATATTATTCTGTTCACGGGCATGGTCATCGCGATCGCACTGGCCTCGACCGCAGTTGCCGAAACCATGCTGTTCCCGAGTGCCTTGAGTCACGCCATTGGCTTGCTCGCCGCACTGGTTGCCGCGGCGCGATCGCGATCCGCAGCGAGCGGCGATGCCCCTGCGCCTAAGCTGAGCATCTCGGCGGCGGGAACCGTCGCCGCGACGCTGCTGCTTGGCGTCATCACCTGGCAATGCTACGCCCAACCGCCCGCCCCGGCGCCGAGCTACACGGTTTGGATCATCCAAAATCCAAAACCCGCGGTCCTGCTGCCCGCCGAGCTTTCCGCCCGGCTCGAAGCGATCGGAAAACAATCGAGTTTCACGTCGCAACCGACGGTATTGTTGAGCGCTCGCTATGTTGGCCAGGTGGTCGATAATCGGGCGCGATTCGAGGTCGATTACGAGGTGCTCAGCCTCCGTCCCAACGCGAATTTCGTGATGCCGCTCACCGGAGTCCAACTCGAAGAAGGCAGCCTGTTGGACGGGACGCCGGCCTTTCCATCGCCGAACAAGAACGGCTATGCGCTGGCGATCGGCAAACCCGGAGTACATCATGTCCGCCTGGCATTCACGACTCCTATCGACAGCGCCGGCGGCATGCAGGGCGTCCGATTCTCGGTTCCCAAAGCGGCGCGGTGCGACCTGCGCATGCAATGGGACTTGCCTGTGCAAAATCCGCAACTCGCCCGCGGTCTGGGCGAAACGAAAATTATCACCGGCCTGCCCTCCGCAGTGCGTGGCTGGCAGGCACAAGTCGGATACGAGAACGATATCCACGTTCGCTGGACCGGCGGGCCGACCGTTCTCCTCGCGAAAAGCATCGACGTGTCGGAAGCCCATTACTGGGACCTTCGGCACGGCAGCATCGCGCTATCCAGCCAATTGCACTATCGCCTCGGCGGGCTTTCGCTTGGCCAAATTGCGGTAGCGATGCCGGCCGGACTGCAAATTCTCTCGATCGAGGCACATACCGTCGTCGTCGCGGGGACCTTGAGCCTGCCGATAGCGGTCAAACATTGGCAAGTCCAGGGCAAGGCCGTCCAACGCAGATTGCTCGTCGATTTCGCGAAACCGGTGTCGGGGGACGTGATATTGCGGATTGAAGCGTTGCCAACCGATTTCACGACGCAACGAATGATGTTGAACCTGCCGGCGCCGATGCAAGGAAAATCAATCGAGGGCTGGTTGGGCTATCGGCTTGAGGCGACGGAATCACGCGGCGCCGCTCAGAATCTAGCCATCCAGAGTATGACGACGGACGAGTTCCAGCAGAATTGGCAACGTCTTGGCGGTGCCAAATCCGTTGAGGCGACACGTGCCTATCGCTTCCAGCGCAAGGCGCTCATCGCGGGGCTTGAGCTTTTCGTGCAGCCGCGCGAACTCAAGGCCCGCTGCGATTTCCGCTGGGATATCGATTCGATCGGCGCCGACTTGCTCGCCACCTGTACCTTGACCAGTACCGTCGGCGACATCTATTTCGCGGAATTCCAGGTCGATCCCGCCATCGTCCTCGCCGGTGTGCGCGGCCCGGATGTCCACCGCTGGCATTTGCACGAAACGCTCTTGCAGGTTTGGCTCAAACAGCCCAAGAAACAGACGACGATCGAGATCATCGGCTGGCAGGCCTACGCGGGCAAGGCAGACAAGAAGGCGCACGCTGTTCCGCCGATTCACCCGCTGCACGCCCAACTCCTCGACTCCGCGATCGAGCTGCGCCCAACGGCTGGGCTTGAGCTAGATGTCGTCAACCAGCGCTCGTTGCGCCGGATCGCTGCGTTGCCTCATCGTTTCGCGATCACGGCTTGGCCTTGGGAGTTGGCCTATCAAATTCGTCGACAGAAGAATGTTTCCTCCGCAACGGCGCATGCCAAAGTGGAACGCGACGAACGTGGAATTGTCTGGAGCGAGGAGCTGCGAATCCGGTCTGACCACGGCGTCTTGCCGACCTTGTTGATCAAGGCGTCGAACCTGCCCGTCGACGGCGTGAAATTCGATGTCCTCGGCGGTGTCGTAACGGCGATGCCTGCGAAAAAAGTGGGCGAGACGATGTGGCGTATCCAGTTTTCTGACGGACTGCCCGCCAGCGTTATTGTCGCGCTTACCACCCGCCTTCCAAATGACGGAACCAGGCCGGCGCTTCTACCAACGATCGAGGTCAGCGGTGTCGAGGTCGTGCGCTCAACGGTTGCGTGGAAGGACGGCGACTTGTTCGAGAGTGGAACGCGGAAGGTCATCACGGGAACCCGTCTCAAAACCGACGGCGCTGGCAGCGGGGCAGGTTCGGTTCCCCTCGCGATCTGGAAAGTTGCCCCGACGCGTGCAGCGATGGAATTTGGCGCCCAACCGATATCGACGACTGCTACCGTTCGCGTCCTGGCATTCTCCGAAACGATCTCGCGTACTGCCGCCGGCGACTGGATGCATGAAGCGTCGTGTTGGCTACGTTCGACGCAGGTGGCCGACGTGCGTCTGCGCTTGCCTCAGCCGTTGGAATCGCTCTACGTTTCTATCGATGGCACAACACAACCTTCTGCCGCAGGCGACGACAATAGCCGAATCTTCACGATGCGGTTGAGCGAACAACCGCAGCATTTGATGATGCGCTGGAGATACCAAGTCGGCGCCGAGAAGCCCAGCGCTCCGAACACCGAGCCTTTGCAATTTGGCGATGCGCCATTGCCAACCGCCGGACGCGTCCTCATATTGCCGCCTGGCGTCGACCTGCGCGACCGACCGCAAGAGCACGACGCAATCCTATTGCATACGCTGCTTCGGAACGCGGAAACTGAAATTCGGCTGCTAGAGGAGGTCCCGTCGCTCGCATCGGCACCTGGCGGATTTGCCCTGCAACAGATCGCGGAACGGCAACCGCGGATCGTTCGCCTTCTTCGCCAGGCAAGCTACGTCAACAGTATCACAAACGTCGCGCGTTCTAACCACGATTCCGCGGAAGTTCAGGAACGCATCAGCGGCATGAAAAAACGAAATGCCGACTTCGCGAAACGTAATGGTTGGGACAAGCAACGTGTGCAAATCGAGAAATCGGCGGCGCTCGCTTCGTGTGCCGTTCCCCAATTCGAGGTAAGCAGACTTGGATCCTTTATCGCCGTCCATCCTGGTCAATCGACTATCGCCCTAGTCTCCCAGGCCGAAATCGCGTTGCGCCAGCGTTGGACCGTGGTCGAGATCGCGCTCTTGGTCGCCCTCTTGCTGTTAGTGCTCTCCTGTTTTCCGCAGACCTATAGGCTTCTAGGCCCGGCGGCCCCCGAGTTGGCGATCGTGGTGATGGTGATCGCGATTGCCCTACTCGGCTCAGGTGTTTTGCCGATCGCACTAACTATGATTCCGATCGGAATTCGCATCGTCTGGACGATCCAGATCGCGAGGGATCGATTCCTCGCGGCGCCGAAGCGCGTCAAATCCGCCGACCAGGCCTCGACACGAACCCTGCCGCCGACCGTGAACTGATGCCGCGCCGCCAATAACATATCTCGAATCGTTCTTACCAAAGCGATTGTTGATTTCCGCTGGCGGCTTAGCGCTCGGGACATCTCACGTGAACGCCAAGCCGCAAGCGGAAATCAGGAAAGCTGCAAACCCGCACAAGTTACTTCGAGGATCCGACATGAAACGCTTCGCATACTTGTTGTTGCTGCTCGTCCCCTTGACCGCGCATGCCGGCGAGCAAACCAGACCGATGAAGGTCACCGACCTCTTCCGCCTGAAACGCCTGGCCGACCCGCAGATCAGTCCCGATGGGAAATGGGTCGTTTACACGCAAGGCAACGTCGATCTCGCCGGCAACAAGTCGGTCGCCAGCCTTTGGCTCGTCTCGACCGACAAAGGCGCGACGCCAAAACAGCTCACCTCAAGCACGAAGAGCGACCGCCATCCACGCTGGAGCCCCGATTGCAAAACGATCCTCTTTGAATCAAGCCGATCCGGGTCCAGCCAACTTTGGCTCATCGACCTCGCCGGCGGCGAACCTCGGCAGCTGACCAACATCGCCACCGGCGCATCGCTTGGCACCTGGTCGCGCGATGGCAAGCAGATCGCCTTTACCTCCACCGTTTGGCCTGAATATTCCGATAAACCGTTCAATGAAAGCGACGCCCTCAACAAGAAACGCATGGACGATATCGAAAAAAGCCCCATCAAAGCCAAGGTCTTCACCAGGCTCTTCTTTCGCCACTGGGATGAATATGTTGAAGATAAGAGAATTCACCTGTTCGTGATTTCGTACGAAAAAAGCAAGGTCAGCGAGCCGCGCGACGTCACCCCCGGCGACCGCGATTCCTATCCGTCGTCGTCCACGTTCTCAATCGGCGACGACTTCACCTTCAGCCCCGATGGCAAGCATCTCTACTTCACGGCTGTACCGGCCAAAAATGAGGCGTGGAGTACCGATTACGACATCTGCCGCGTGCCCGTAACAGGCGGCACGACGAAATGGGAATCGATCACGACCGACAACAAAGCTGCCGACGGTTCGCCCCAATTCTCGCCCGATGGCAAATGGCTCGCCTACCGCGCCCAAAAGCGCGCAGGCTTCGAGGCCGACAAGTGGAACATCATGCTCCTGCCAACCGAATCGCTTAACGAGATCGATCCGAAGAAACGGGCCAAGCCGCGCAATCTTACCGCCGAGTTTGAGGTCTCCGCCGAGGATTTCGTCTGGATGTCCGACAATGAACGCATCTACTTCGGCGCCGACGATCGCGGCAAGCACTGGTATTTCGTCATCAATCTCAAGGAAACCAATCCCGCCGAGCGCGGCACGTTTATCCGCCACCATTCCAATGGCTCGCTGTCCGTAAGCAGCGACGGCAAGCGCATGGCGTTCACACGCTCGGCCATGCATCATCCCAACGAAGTCCACGTCGCCATTGACCGCGATACCGACTGGGACGTCTTCAACGCGACCAAAGCCAATGCCAAGGTTCTCGCGGAGCTCGACCTGTCGCTTCCCGAATCGGTCAGCGTGCTCGGCGCGGGCGGCACCCCGATGCAGATGTGGATCCTGAAACCGCCCGGCTTCGACGCAAAAAAGAAATGGCCGCTCGTATTCCTGGTCCACGGCGGCCCGCAAGGCGCCTGGGACGACGGCTGGAGTTTCCGCTGGAACCCGCAAGCCTGGGCCGCCCAGGGCTACGTCGTCGCCCTTCCCAATCCGCGCGGCTCCACCGGTTTCGGCCAACAGTACGTTGACGAGATCAGCGGCGATTGGGGCGGCAAGTGTTACGAAGACCTGATGGCGGGCCTGAAGCACCTCGAAAGCCAGCCGTGGATCGACAACCAACGCATGGCCGCCGCCGGTGCGTCCTTCGGCGGGTACATGGTCAACTGGTTTGCCGTCAATAACAGCAAATTCAAAACGCTCATCACCCATTGCGGCGTGTGGAACTTCGACAGCATGTACTCCACCACCGAAGAGCTTTGGTTCGACGAATGGGAGCACGGCGGCACGCCCTGGGGCAAGAACCGTGCGTCTTACGAGAAACACTCGCCGCACAAATTGGCGGCAAACCTCGGCAAATACAAAACGCCGATGCTCATCATCCACAACGACCTCGACTTCCGCGTGCCGGTGAGCGAAGGCATTCAGCTCTTCACGACGCTTCAGCGCCAGGGCGTGCCATCGCGCTTCATCAACTTCCCAGACGAAGGCCACTGGGTCCTACGCCCACGCAACAGCGAATACTGGCACAACGAAGTCTTCACCTGGCTGAGGAAACACGTAGCGCCGAGCGGGAAGTGACGTTTGTCCGCTTGCGGCTTAGCGCTCGCAGTGTCCCATGCGAGCGCGATTTCGCGCCTATTGGTGATGCTATCGACAACGCCATCAGGCTGTGACATAATGGAGAAATGGAATGCCGTATTGGAGCATGTATTGCATTTACTGCTCTGGATTCATCATTGACGGCCTGTTGGAATGCGTTCCGGCCGCCAAGCGTTCTGAACCGGCATTTCGTTGGTTATTCAAAGCAGAATCCGGAGCCGCACTTGCGTGTCCATACTGCGATGAATTGATAGGCTTTGGCTTCAATGGAACCCCTTAACACTACAGCGCTAGGTCAGCATCCGCTCTGGTTGCTGGCGTGACAATCTCGCGGCTCGGTTACGCTGCTGGTGATACGTAATCGTGTTGGCTGTGTGCGCGAGATCCGTCGTGCGGCGTTGGGTCTGGAGCCAGACGCGGCATCT
>CAMAUE010000025.1 GCA_945861245.1 Singulisphaera sp. GP187 | reverse complement strand
GAGGAAAGGTAATATCCAACGCATGATCTATTTCCTTATGTCTTGAACATGTCGAGAGACGCTTGCACAATAGCCTACGGACAATGCCGCTCCAGAGTATCGATTTCGTTGGATTCGCTGCGTTTTTTTGATCGCCGCTTGCGGCTTAGCGCTCAGGTGGTTTATTCTGAGCGCTAAGCCGCAAGCGGCGAAGTGAGGTGCCATATGCCGCCACGTCTTGTTACCGGCGTCATCATCGCGTTTTGGCTGGCGATGACGGGCTGGCTGATTCAGCGCGAAGTCGTGCCGATGCTGCTCGCCGATGTTTCGTCGGTATATCAGGTCGATCTCACCGATCAGATCCAGCTCGGAGCCGCTGCGTTCGAGACGCCGTGGGTCGTCTTGCGCGACGGCAAGCGCGTCGGCATGGGCAAGTCGAAAGTCATTGCCCACGCCGATGACAATACCTACGAATTCCGCTCCGTCTTTCATTTCGATCAACTCAAGATCGGTCCGCTCTTCGTGCGCGGCATGGAAAACTCCTACCGCGTCACCGATGAAAGCCGACTGCTCGAAATGTCCGCTCGTATCACCACCGAGCCGGGCATGACGTTTGAGTTTATCGGCAAAGTCGCCCATCAAAAAATGCAGAGGCACTTTCGGCTCAACGGCGAAGAATTTGGACTGAACGAGATCGACCTGTCGCGCTCGCAGAAGATCGTCAATCCGCTGCACCTGCTCAATCGTCTGCGCGGGCTGCGCACCAAGCAGACGTGGACGATCCCGCTGCTCGATCCGCTGCGAAATGCCATCGACGGAGCGGCAAATATGACGGTTCCCGAACTGATCGCGATTGTCGAAGAAGATACGTTGACCTGGGAGAAGAACGAAGTCGCGTGCCATAAGATCGAGTATCGCAAACGCGGCAAGGAAGAGGTGATGGCCCGCACCTGGGTCCGCAAGACCGACGGCCTTGTTTTGCAGCAAGACGCCTGCGATGACTTCAACCTCGTCATGCGCCGCGGGTTGAATTGAACCACCGCTTGTGGCTTAGCGCTCGGAGGCTCTCTCATGAGCGCTAAGCCACAAGCGGAAATCTGGAATGGATCGGAACCTCATGATCGAACTCATGCACGTCACGAAATCCTACGGCAACAAGCTCGCCGTCGATGACCTCAACCTGTCGATCCGCGGCGGCGAGATGTTCGCCTTCCTCGGACCGAACGGAGCGGGCAAGACGACGACCATCAAGATGCTGTGCGGCCTGTTGTTCCCAACCGTTGGCACGGTGCGCATCGCGGGGTTCGATATCGCGACGCATGGCCAGGAGGCACGCCAGCGCATCAGCTATGTGCCGGATACGCCGTTCCTTTACGAGAAGCTGACGGGCCGCGAGGTGCTGAACTTCATCGCTGACATGTATCACATGCCGGGCGAGAAGGCGAAACGACGCATCGACGAGATGATCGAGCTGTTCAACCTCTACTTGTTCGTGGACGACCTGACGCAGAACTATTCGCACGGCATGAGGCAGCGGACGGTCTTCGCGGCAGCGCTGTTGCATGAACCCGATGTGTTGATTGTTGATGAACCAACGGTCGGCCTCGATCCGCGCAGCATCCGGCTGCTCAAGGACACGCTGCGCAACGAGACGAAGCGTGGCGCGACGGTGTTCCTCTCGACGCATTCGCTCGACATCGCGCAGGAACTGTCCGACCGCATCGGCATCATCACCCAAGGCCGACTGATCGGTTGCGGCACACTCGACGAGTTGCGCAAACAAGCAGAGATGCATGGCAATCTCGAAGAGGTGTTCTTGATATTGACCGAGGAAGAAGGGCCCGCGACGCCGGTGCCGGATTCGAGCGAGAGCGTGGCGGTGTCGGCGGGTTCGTGAAACCACCTTTTTTTCTCTGCCGCTTGCGGCTTAGCGCTCGCATGGCGCCGAGCGACCGCTAAGCCGCAAGCGGCAAATACGGGAATCCACTGATGTCCCCCGCGATCCTCTTTCAAAAACTGCGATTCCGTTTGGCGGGCAATGCGTTCTCGCTGCTGTGGAATCACGCCTGGTGGCGAATCGTTATCATGGGGTATTGCTGTGCGGTGTTGTGGGGCTTTTTGTTCTTGCTCAGTTCGCACGGGTTTCATGAATTGAAGACACGCTGGAACATCCCGTTGCAGCAGAGCCTGATCGATTTGCCGTTCGACATGTTTTTCTTCACATTGACGATCTTGCTGATCTTTTCGACCGGCCTCATCCTTTACAGCAGCCTGTTCGCGGGCCGAGAGAGCGAGTTTCTGCTTGCGTCGCCGATGCCTGACGATCATGTGTTTTCGTATAAGCTGCAAGGCGCGATTGCGTTCAGCAGTTGGGGTTTTCTGCTGTTGGGCAGCCCGATCTTGATGGCGTACGGGATAGAAGTGCGTGACGGGGCGCCGTGGTACTACTATGTGGCGATGCCGTTGTTCTTCCTCGGCTTTCTGCTGATTCCCGGCTGCATCGGGGCGATCGCTTGCTTGTTGGTCGTCAACATTCTACCTCGGCATCGCAAGCATTTTTTGGTCGGGTTCATCGTGCTCGTGATTGCGCTGGCGGTTTATTGGGGCGTGTCCTGGTATCGGGAATCGCGCAACTTCGGCGTGGGATCGCGCCCGTGGTTTGAAAGCTTCCTCAACGAACTGAGCTACCTCGGCGGTCGGCTGGTGCCGTATCACTGGATGACGCGCGGCATGCGGTACGCCGCCATCGGCCGCACGGAAGCGATGCTCTACAACCTGGCGCTGGTCTGGAGTCATGGGCTGTTTCTGTACGTCGTCACGGTTTGGCTGGCGACGAAGCTCTATCGCCGCGGGTTCAATCGCATCGCCTCGGGTGGGACGTTGCGCAAGAAATACGGCGGGCACTGGATGGACCGCTCGCTAACGGCGCTGCTGTTCCCGCTCGATGCCCAGACGCGCATGCTCATCGTCAAGGACTTCCGCGCTTTCCGCCGCGACCCGGCCCAGTGGGCGCAGATACTCATTTTTCTCGGCATGGGCAGCATGTATTTCCTCGCCATGCGGCGATTTTACGAGTCCGACCTTCGCTACTCCTTCCGCATCGGCATCAGCCTGCTGACGCTGATCGCGACGGGTTTCCTGATGTGCGCGTACACAGGCCGATTCATCTACCCGATGCTCAGCCTCGAAGGCAGCAAGTTCTGGATCCTCGGCCTACTGCCACTCGATCGCTCACGGTTGCTCGTCGGTAAGTTTGTGTTCTCGGCAATCGGTTGTCTGGTGGCCGGCCAATTCTTGATCGTGTTTGCAAATTACATGCTCGGCATGCCCTGGCTGATCGTCGTCGTGCATAGTTTGACGATCGCGCTGCTCGGCCTCGGCTTCAGCGCGCTCAGCGTCGGCCTCGGAGCGTGCATGCCGAACTTCCGCGAGACCGATCCGTCGAAAGTCGCAATCGGCTTCGGAGGGACAGTGAACCTGATCGTCGGCCTGATGTTTCTGACGATGGTCGTCGTCTTGCTGCCGATGCCGTTGCAGCTGTTCTACGTGCAGAGCGAGAATCTGGTTCTTTCGCCGGATATGGTTCCGTGGTACTACTGGATCGGCATGGCCCTGGGCGTGTTGGTCGGCGTGGGAACGATCATCGCGCCGATGCGTGCAGGTGTCATCGCGCTACGGCGGATGGAGTTTTGAGGTGTCGCTTGCGGTTTAGCGCTCGGACGCATTCTGCTATACTTCGAGCGGTTGAGAATATCTTCGCCCGAAGCGCAAGTTTTGAAGTTGCGCGTCCGGCTAACGGGCTTCACTCCACAATCCGCAACCGGCTACAGGTCTCCTGATACGTTTCCTCAAAATTCAACATCACTGCCTGTTCAGCGCCGAAGTATAACGGCAGGTTGGGTAGGTGGTCCCCCGCCTCAAACGTTTTCGCCCAGACTTCAATCTCCTCTTTCGATTCCCGGCGGACGGGACGATAAGCCACCGCGTATTGGATTGTCGCCGTTTCCAGGCGAAAATCCGTGTGGCGCATCAGTTCCATGATTTCATTATGAAGGTTCGCCGATCGGCTAGTCACAATGTCGATGATGATAAACGGAATAGACTGGGCGACAAAATTCGCGCACTTGACCGCGAACGCTCGACGTGACTCGGGCCGATCTTTGTTACTGGGACTAATCAGTTCGATGGCGGCGACCAACCGAGGTCCGCCTTCCGTCGTCATGACATGCACGCTATAGGTATCTGGAAACACAGCCGGCACGACCCACGTCGGTGCCAGCACAGCGACGCCTTGCGGGAGTGTTGCCGTGGTCGCCGCGCCGTTTCCGAACGCCCTCAACGAATCCTCAAACGTCGCAACGTCAATTTGCATCTGTCCGCCGACATGCACCGTGGGTTCGGCGAACAGGGATTCCGGCAATCCGCGCTCATTCAAGTCGTCGGCGATCGCGCTTGCCCATCGTGCATGAAACGCCTCCCAGTGTCAGCGCTCTCCCAACGGCGGGTGAAAGTGATCGAGCAATGGCATCGGCGATTCCTTCGGTTTATCGTTGTTTTCGTTACCTACTCATGGTATCATCAACCGATAAGTGATTCTAACGATATTACAATAAAGCGCGTTGCAATCACAGCTAGGGGGGCTTGCTATGTTCGGTATCGGCAACACTTCGGTTCGTACCTGCGCCGGCATCTCGCGGCGGGAAATGCTAACCATCGGCGGTATGGGCATGGCGGGTTTGACGCTTGCCGATTGGCTGCGCGCCAAGGCCGAGGCGGCACCGGGCACGGCGTCGTTGCGCGATGTTTCGTGCATCTTCCTTTGGCTCGATGGTGGGCCAAGCCATTTTGAAACGTTTGATCCGAAGCCCGACGCGCCGGATACGGTTCGTGGCCCGTATGGGCCGATGCAGACCAACGTCAACGGCATCCAAATCTGCGAACTGTTGCCCCGGCTCTCGCAACAGATGGACAAGTGCGTGCTGGTGCGGGGGATGAATCACGGCATCGACGCGCATTCGCCGATTCCGATGTTGACGGGCTTCGCCGGCGAGACGACGTCGTACGGCGCCGTCATCTCGCGCATTCAGGGCTATCGAGGCAACATGCCGCCGTATGTGCACGTTGGCTCGCGGCTCGGTGTCGGCGGCGGTCGTCTGGGGGCGCCCTTCTTCCCGGTCGAGATCGCCGACCCGACCGGTTCGCGCGTGCAGTTGCCACAGTTCGCGCTGTCGGCGGACATCCATGCCGATCGCTTTAACCAACGTCGCGAGTTGCTGACGGCAATCGATCGCTTCCGCCGCTCGGCTCACGCCAACGACGCTATCGAGCGGATGGATCAATCGTACCAGCGTGCCGTCGATATTCTCACTTCGACGCAGGTGCGCGACGCCTTCAACCTCGCCGGCGAAAACGAGAACTTGCGTGAACGCTACGGCGCCAACCTGTTCGGCCAATCGTGCCTGCTCGCCCGTCGGCTTGTGCAGGCGGGCACGCGCTTCGTGCAGATCAAATGGTACGACGGCCCCGCCTGGGATGCCTGGGACGTGCACGGCGCCGACCTCGGCGGCATGGTCCGCATGGAGCAGCATCTCTGCCCACGCCTCGACCAGGGCCTGACCGCGCTGTTGACCGACTTGCAAGATCGCCGCATGCTACAAAACACGCTGATCGTCGTCGGCGGCGAGTTTGGCCGCACGCCCAGGATTAATCGCTCCGGGGCTCGCGATCACTTCCCGTACTGCTTCTCGTATTTGCTCGCCGGCGGCGGACTCGAAGGTGGCCGGGTCGTCGGCTCCAGCGACCGCACCGGATCGCGCCCCGCTAGCGTGCCCGTCAGCCCGGCTCAATTCGCGGCTACGTTGTATCGCCTGGTCGGCATCGACACGACCGACGCCCGCATGCGTCCGTTTCTGCGCGAGGCCCTGCCGGTATCGGAAATTGTGGGGTAGGAGTGTGGCAGACCGAAATCGTGGTTTGCCTGGTGTGATACAAAGTACGAAGAGCGAAGGACGAAGGACGAAAAGAACGAGATGCCATTTTTTCGTCCTTCGTCCTTCGCTCTTCGCTCTTCGTACTTTGCCTTTTGGTGATAATCCAACGTAACGATTTTTGACCATTGGAGACGAACACACATGCGGTGCCGATTCTGCTTGTACATCATCGTTGCAGCTGCTCCGCTTATCGCGCTCGCGCAGCAGCCCGCGCAGGATCCGCCACGAAAGTTGTTGATCGCCTTCTCGTCCTACCGCGATCGGCCCAAGCATGCCCAGGTCTACTTCTACGAGCACGACGGCGTCGCCAATGGCAAGATCGTCGGCTCGATCGACACGGTCCCGAACCGCCAAGACTATCACCCCGTGCTGTCACGCAATGGCAAGACTTGCGTGTTCGCGTCCGAACTCGAGAATCAGACCAGCAAGATTTTCGTCTACGACATGACTCAGAAAAAGCTCGTCACGCCGGCCAAACTCAATGTCTCCAGCGGCGCCCTGTTACACCCGACGATCGACGGGCAGGGCAAAATAATCGCCTTCGCGGCATGGGACAAGACCGGCGCGGGGCAACGCTGGGATATCGATTTGTACGATCTACCGGAGCAAAAGCCGATCGCGTTCACCGGCTTGAATCACGTGAAGTTCGACGAACGAATGCCCGCGCTCAGCGCCGATGGCCGATGGCTGGCGTTCGTGTCCAACATGAAAGGCGGGCTTGGCGGGCCGGACATCTATCTCTACGATCGCAAGGAAAGCACGACGATCGCGCTGCCCGAGATCAACTCACCGTATCTGGATGTGACGCCAAGTATGAGCGCGGATGGCAACCTCGTCGCGTTTGCCTCGGATCGAACGACGGGCCTGGGCGGGCGCGACATCTACCTCTACGACCGCGCGAAGAAGAGCTACCTGCCATTGCCCGGTATCAATTCCGTCGCCAATGAGCAATCGCCAAGCTTGAGTCCGGATGGGCGATACTTGGCGTTCGTCTCCGAGCGCATCAAAGGCGAAGGCGAGCGCGATGTCTTCGTCTACGACCGCCAGACGCAAAAGCTGCTGCCGACGCCAGGCCTGAACTCGAAGCGCGAAGACATGGACCCGTGCGTGATCGTGCTGGAATAGATAGTTAGCCCGCCATTTATCGCAGGTTTGCCAGGACCCGTCATAAATGGCGGGCTATATCTTACGTCACCGTGATCGTCTTCATTTGCACATCATTGCGGCCCGATTTCGGATACGGTCGTGGCTCCGGTTGCGCGAAGTCGTGCTTGTCCACCGTGCGAACGCGGAATTCGTACGTGCCGGCGGCGAGCTTGTCGAGCGTGACGGACCAATAGGCCCAGCTGTAGCGCATCGGCCATTCGCGCGGTTGGCCGGTCTTGGGGTCGAAGCCAAAGACGTCGCGAGGCAACGTGCCGCCGGGCAACGTGCCGCCCCAATCTTTAGGCGGCGGCGCGATGGTGCACGGCATCCAGCGAGCGGCGGCCCAGGCGGGATCGTCGGCTTCGAGTGCACCATGCGCGCCGGCGGTGGGCCTCAGCCAATACTCGACGCGCTTCAGGCCCGGCAAGCCGACCATGGCCGTTCCCGTCATCGTCACCACTTGCCCGGCTCGCCCGTTCACGTCGTTGCCGTCGATGTAGGCAGCCGTCTTCAGATACGATTCCGGATCGTTGTTGGCTGCCGCGTAGGTATCCATCGCGCGGTATTCGTTGGTCAGTACGATACGCTGTAGCCACTTGACCGACTTGAACCCATGCGCCCATGGCACAAGCATGCGCACCGGGCCGCCGCGCTCGAGCGAGATCGGATGCCCGTTGAGGCGATACGCGACAAACGGCCCAAGGTCATCGGGCGCGGCATCCATTACCTGCGTGTAGGTGAGCGACGACTGAAACACTTGCTTCGCATCGTTGTTGTGAAAGCCCCAGTAATAGATTCGCCGGACGTTGTTGAATCGGCCCGCGAGCTTCAGCACTTCGCGCAACGGCACGCCTTCCCACAAACCCTGTCCGAGCGGCTGGGCGATGTTCAGGCACTGGATCGCCTTCATCATTTTGACGTTATGCTGCCGACCGAGTTTTTCGAGTGTCGCGAAATCGATGGCGTTGCGCTTTTCCAGCGTCAACGGCGTGGCGATGGTCGAACCGCCCTCGGCCATGATCTCCAGCCGCCAGGTGTCGGGCGTCAAGCGAGCGCGAACGAGGTCATCGCCCTTGAGCGAGTGCGGCCTGGGATTGCCTCGGCTCACATCGCGAAATTGTGCTGGGTTGGTGAGAAACGTGCGATTATTAGTTGCGCCCATGTGTGATTTCCTGTGGGTGGGGGATGGGGAAATGGTAACAGAAATGGTGGAGAGATGCGAGGGATTTTCGGAATTGTTTAGCCGCTCGCATTCGGCGAGCGTGGATCTCGAGCGTGAGGGACTCTGGCCTCGCTCGCCAAAGGCGAGCGGCTAAACATGGGATTTTCGTTCGCCCATGATAATCTCAACCCCCTGCGGCCACGATTCGCTCGGCTCATATCCCACGAGTTGACGCATCGCCTGGAGATCGTAAATCTCATTTTTCGGCTTGCTCGTGGCGTAAACCACGTTGAACTTCGTGGGTAAGGTCGCATCGACGGAACACGCGAAGAATCGGCCCGCGTCGTTGGGACTCAGGTACACGTCTTGCGCCCATTGGTCCGCGCGGATTTCCTCGACTTGCTCCGGCGTGCGCGGACACCAGCCGAGCCTCACCGCCAACACTTCCATGCCGAACTTCTCCGCGAACGATCGGCCCGCGGCTTCCAGAAACATCTTCCCGGCGGCGTACCAATAACGCGGCGACGGTTGGGCGTCGGCGCCGATTGGGAACGGCCCCGTCAAACGCTGATACCACACGACCTGCCCGCTGCTGGCGAGGATCAACCGACACACGCCTGCTTTCTGGGCCGACTCGAGCACATGATACACGCCGATGATGTTGTTCGGCACGATCTCCGTGAGGAATTCGGCGTCGTCCGGCGTGGCTGCGAGATGGATGACGGTATGTACGCCGACCATGGCGCGGACCACGTCGCCTTCGCTCGCCAGCGTGCCGACGATCATGTCGGTGAGGCCAGGCGTCGGCGCGCGATCGAAGCCGCGCACGCGCTTGCCTCGTGCGACGAGGGCGCTGACGACGGCTTTGCCGATGCGTCCGCTGGAACCGGTGACGAGGATGAGTGGGATGGACATGTGTGGGTTCCGGGTTGATTGCATTTCGTTTAGCGCTCGTAAGACGCCATCGTTTTACTACGAAACTACGCCTTGATTTGTATTACAGAGAGAATACGCAAGCGGGTCTCGTGTTCTTGTCGGTCAGCAATTCTCTGATGGAAATGTCGCGGGGCGGGTTCCAGCCAATGCCTTCGGATTGTGAAAAAACAGGACAACAGCGTGACGGAGATGGTATAATGAAACGGTTACCGTACGTCGGTTTTATTCTTGATTTGTCAGTTAAGGGGCCTCAGATTCGAGGACTGTAAAATATTGATGGAAAACAATACTCATGTTGCAGAACGCAAGGAAGCCAACTCCTTCAATGTTCATATCCTCACAACACAAGACGAGGACGGGATTTTTTCTTCGATTGCGCTAAATCTCCCTGGAGCCGGAATCTGTGGCGCTACCGAAACAGAGGCCCTTGAAAACGCAAAGGAGGCCATTCGCGGGGTAATCGAGGCATACGCACAAGAAGGCCAAGAGATTCCATGGAAGGACTCATCCGCCGAGAAGATTCCTTTCGGAGCCAAGCAAAAATGGATCATCGTTCATGCCTAAAATCCCGCGAATTACAGGTGGCGAAGCCGTGCGTGCTTTTGAGCGGGCTGGCTTCGTCTGTGTTCGGATCAATGGCAGCCATCACATCCTGAAAAAACCGGCTGCAAATACAACTTATCAATCCTCATTCACGGCAATGACACTGTTGGTAAAGGTTTGCTGAGTTCTCATATTGCTGCTGCTGGCATGACGGTTTAAGAATTTATCGCCTATCTTTGATGAAGCCACTCTGGTACGAAACACTCTGCCAAAACGTATACCTTTCACGGGTGAGTTTGACGCATTTCCGAGCCGCGACCGTAAGGGAGCGGCCGACAGGATGCCGTGCGGTTTATGTCTGCCGCTCCCTTACGGTCGCGGCTCGGAAATGTTTTGATCGATTCGGAAAAGCGACAATTTCTACCGTGCGAAGTATAAACACGATGATTACGCGCTGCGTCGAAGTTGGCGTTGCTCGGCGTCGCGCAGGGCGATTTTGCGATCCATGGCCGTGGCGTCGTACAGCCTACGGTAGAGGGCGACGTGCGCGTCGGTCAGCGTCACGCCACGCCGGAACATCGCGATCCGCGCGGTGGCGAGCAGCGACTCAAACCGGAAGGCTTCGTTGAGCACGCCGTTCCACCAACTGACGAACGACGGCACATACTTCGGCGCCAGCCGACCGGCGGGTAGCAGATTGCAGAACGCGCCGATATTCGTGCCGGTGTTCATGAGCGTGCCCAGGCCGGTCTTCGTGTGGTCGCCGATGAAGCAGCCGACCTTGGTAAGGCCGGTGCGGATCGACGTTCCCGCTTGCACGACGCTGACTTCGCCATAGTCGTTGCGTAAATCGCTGTTATGCGTGCCTGCACTGAGGTTGACCCATTCACCGATGTAGCTATGGCCCAGGAAGCCTTCGTGATACTTGTTGCTATATCCATGAATGATGCTGGTTTCCACCTCACCACCAACTCGGCATTGCATCCCGAGCGACGTGCCGGCGCGGATTTTCGCGCCGATAACTTGCGACTTCGGTCCTATGTAGCATGGCCCTTCGAGCCGAGTGAAGGCGGTGACGAGCGCGTCCTCATCTATGACAACCGGGCCTTTAGTCGTGTCGGCAACAACCATCGGCTCGATGCACGCCGTCAGCGCGACCCAAAGTTGGCCCAGCGGACCGCTAATCATCGGCTGCGTGTGATCGCTGTTGTCCTGTTGCGGCGGCAGCCAGGTGAAATCGCGTCGAATCTCATCGGCGTTGCACTCGACCAGATGCCAGGGGTACGCAAGCAGCCGACCGCCGGCGGAAACGTTGGGCATGTCGTGTTGCCATCGATGCATGCTCGCGGTGATGTCGGCATCATCATTATCATGATTACGTAATTTGTCGTTACGAATAAATGCGTAGGCCGCTTCTCCATTCATTATGCCAACGCAGGAGTCGCCCGGCGGCATGAACGGCTCGTCCGGTGGAAGCCAACGGCTGTTAACGAGCAACACGTCGTTCGGCAGCACGCCGTTGATCGCCCAGCCGGGATGTGTCAAACGCGCGACTTCCTCCAATTCAGACCTGACGAATGCGCCGGCGATCGGCAGCCCGAAATAGCGAGCGATCTTTTCGGCCAGTGTTGTCATGCCGCAGCGCAGTTCGAAAACGGGCCGTGTGAGACAGAGCGGCTCAAAGCGGTCCGCGCGATCTTCGTAGAGGTAAAGTTGCATGACGCGTCCTTTCGTCATTTTGCCCGCCATTAATGGCGGCCTACTATGGAATGCCAATGCCCAAATGTGATAATACCACCTCGCCGGGTTTGGCATCCACGCCAGTTTCGGTTGTGACGGTTGTGCCTGCGAAAGCGGGAATTTGCGAAAACCCAGCGATACGGCTTGGACCAGACGAACGCTTTTCACGCGATCTAACGCAATTGCTGGGGATACCAAGGAGAGCTGGGCTGGCTAGGGGAAATCTGCCTGGAAATCGGATATTGAAGACTGCGAAAGCTGGGGGATCAGGCATAATTGATTGAAGTTTGCGGTGTACAACGAACAACCCCACGGACCCTCGCCATGGCAAACGACGCAAAACTCGGATTGGTGCTCGGCGTGGCGCTTGTCGTCGTCATCGGATTGGTCTACTTCCGCGGCGAACCTGCCGGCGCCCGTGTGCCGACCGAACAAGTGCGAGCGATCACGAAGGCCCCGCCGACGCCGCAGGCACACATCGCGAGCCGATAACAGGACTGGTTCACGTTTATCGCTCGCAATATCCCATGCGAACGCTATACGCAGTGCCAAGAAACTCACCCCTTCATCAGAAACGCCTTGCACTCGTCGAGGATCGGCCTGCTCGCCGTCGCGCCGACCCGTGTCACGCCGATGGAACGCACGACGAGTAAGCGGTCGAAATTGCGCACGCCGCCTGCCGCCTTGACTTGCACGTTGGGGGGCGAATGCTTGCGCATCAGTTTCAGATCGTCGTCGGTCGCGCCGGTGCTGCCGTAGCCCGTGGACGTCTTGACGAAGTCGGCGCCGACCTCGCCGCAGATTTCGCAGAGTCTTTGTTTGTGCTCGTCTTGTAGGAAGCAGTTCTCGAAGATCACTTTAACCAACGCCTTTTGGGCATGAACCGTCTCGACGACGGCGCGAATATCCGCCTTTACATAGGCCCAATCCTTGCCGAGAACTTTGCCGATATTGACGACCATGTCGAGTTCGATCGCGCCATCTTTCATCGCCTGGATCGACTCAGCGACTTTGATCGACGTGACGTGCCCGCCATGTGGAAAGCCGATGGTCGTGCCGACGGCAACCGTGGAACCAGCGAGCAACTCCTTGGCCCGCGCGACGGCGTAAGGCTTGATGCAGACCGACGCAACATCGTACTCGCGTGCCAGACGACAACCCTGGTCCATCTCGTCATCGGCCAGCTGCTGTTGGAGCAACGAATGATCGATCATCTTCGCTATCTGCGTGTAGGTAAAATCCGCCATTATGGCCTCCGGTGTAATGCGCCCCTGTGAATACTGCATGGCATCAATTTAGCGACGTTCTACAGAAGCGTCCCTACGGCGAGTAATTTGCCACGAAAGAAACACGGCTTTGCAACGCTACAGGGATATCTGGCCAAAATATCGCCTCGTCGGATTGCAAATGCGGCTTCGGAATGCCATAATTAAATTACAAGGATTTCTGCCGGTCTGCTCGGGAGGCCAAGAGCCATGCGATTGCCGTTTCACTTTGCGATTCTTCTCGTGGTTATCACGTTCAGCGTCTCAGAATTTCACGCCCAAGAACCAAAGAAGCTAACGCCGGCGGCGGTGCAGTTTTTCGAGGCGAAGATTCGACCCGTACTCGTCGCGAGTTGCTTCGAGTGCCATGCCGACAAAAAGCAAAAAGGCGGGCTTCGCCTCGATTCGCTGACCGCGATGCTGGAGGGCGGCGACCTGGGACCGGCGATCGTGCCCGGACATCCCGAAAAAAGCCTGCTCATCCAGGCCGTCAATCACAGCGACAAGCTGAAAATGCCGCCCAAGTCCAAATTGCCGCGCGAACAAATCGACAATCTCGCGCAATGGATCAAGATCGGCGCCCCCTGGCCGGGCGGCGACAAGGCGACCACCGTGAAAAAGGGCGAGTTCGTCATCAGCGACAAGGACCGCGCTCACTGGGCGTATCAGCCGGTCAAACGTCCTGCGATTCCCGTCGTGGCGAACAAAACATGGGTTCGCAATCCGATCGACGCCTTTATCCTCGCCCAACTCGAGGCGAAGGGTCTCGCGCCTGCACCAGCCGCTTCCAACCACGAACTCGCTCGGCGACTTTACTTCGACTTAACCGGCCTGCCGGCAACGCCTTCAGAAATCGAAGCATTTGTCGCCGACAAATCGCTCGACGCCTACGAAAAACTCGTGGACAAACTCCTCGAATCGCCGCGCTACGGCGAGAAGTGGGCGCGCCATTGGCTCGACCTCGTGCGCTTTGGCGAGACGAGCAGCTATGAGCGCGACAATCCCAAGCCGAACGCCTGGCGGTATCGCGATTATGTCATCCGCGCGTTCAACGACGACAAGCCATATGACCAATTCCTCAAGGAACAACTCGCCGGCGATGAGATGCCGAACGCCTCGGGCGACGCCATCACCGCCACCGGCTTCTATCGCCTCGGCGTGTGGGACGACGAACCGGTCGATCCCAAACAAGCCCGCTATGATGGGCTGGACGACATCATCACGACGATCAGCCAAACGATGCTCGGCATGACCATCGACTGCGCCCGCTGTCATAATCACAAGATCGATCCGATCGCACAGAAGGACTACTACAAACTCGTTGCGTTCCTGCATGGAATCAACCACTACCGAGGCGGCGGACCTTCAGACGTCAGGCCCATCGGCGATCCCAAGCAGATGGAGACCTACAAGCAAGCCGAGGCCGAGCTCGAAGGCAAACGCGCCAAGGTGCAAGCCGCGTTGACCGAAATCGAAAACGAATTCCGCGCCAAGTTCAAGGACGCCGACGGCTTCGTCGGCGGCGATCTCGACGAGCTAACCTATCGCTTCTATCGCAATGCCTGGCAGAAGCTGCCCGACTTCGCGCAGTTCAAGCACGAAGACGAAGGCAAGCTACCGAAAAAGCTCTTCGACATCAGCCCACGCACGCGCAACGAGGCATTCGGCTTCGTTTACGACGGGTTGCTTATCGTGCCCCAGGATGGCAAGTACACCTTCTTTCTCGATTCCGACGACGGCTCGCGGCTAACCGTCGATGGCAAAACGCTCATCACCTACGACGGCATCCACGGCACGGGCAAGATTCAATCCAAGACTGTCGATCTGAAGAAGGGCCGACTGCCGATCAAGCTCGAATACTTCCAAAACGTCTTCGGCCTCGGCCTCTACGTCGGCTGGTCCGGGCCCGGCTTCGCGAAACGCAATCTCTCCGTGCCGACCGAAAAAGTAGCAGCGAAAGACCTCGCATCCCAACTCCATCAAGACGGCGCCCGCGTGCTTGGCGACCAGCGCTATCAGCAATGGTTCTCGCTGTTCAAACAACGCGACCTGATGCGCACGCCACCCAAGATGCCCGCCGTCGAAATGGCTCTCTGCGTCTCGGAGGCTGGACTGAAGGCGCCGGAAACATTCATCTTCATGCGAGGCAACCCGCATGTGTTGGGCGACAAAGTCAATCCGGGTTACCCCACCGTGTTCAACATCCCCGATCCTCCCGAAGCGATGCCGATCGGCAAGTCATCGGGCCGACGGACCGTGTTGGCGAACTGGATTGCGTCGAAGGACAACCACATGACGGCGCGCGTCATGGTCAACCGCATTTGGCAGCAGCATTTTGGCCGCGGCATCGTGCGATCGCCGAACGACTTCGGCTTGCAAGGCTTCCGCCCGACACATCCCGAGTTGCTCGATTGGCTGGCATCCGAGTTCGCGGAACCGACCAAAGATAATAGCCGATGGAGCATGAAAGCCATGCACCGCCTAATGCTAACCTCGAGCGCCTACCGCATGGCGTCGCGCACCGATGCCAAGGCGACCGAGATCGGCACGAAGCTCGATGTCGCCAACGACCTGTTTTGGCGGTTCGAGATGCGCCGCCTCAGCGCCGAGGAAATTCGCGATTCAATCCTTGCGATCAGTGGCAACATCAACCTCAAGATGTACGGTCCTGGCGTCTATCCGCCGATCGCCAGGCAGATTCTCGAAGGCCAATCGGTCCCCGGCCGTGGTTGGCCAACGTCAAAGCCCGAAGACGCCGCTCGCCGCAGCATCTATGTGCATGTGAAGCGTTCGCTGATTCTGCCGATCCTCGAAGCGTTCGACGTTGCGGAGACCGACCGCACGACGCCGGTGCGTTTCACTTCGACGCAACCGACGCAAGCGCTAAGCCTGCTCAACGGTGAGTTCATGAACAGCCAGGCGAAACTGTTCGCCGACAGACTGAAGAAGGAAGCTGGCCACGGCTTGCCGGATCACGTGCGTCGCGGCCTGTACCTGGCGACATCGCGGACGCCAAGCGATGCCGAGGTTCGCCGCGGCGTCGCCTTGATCGAATCGCTGATGCGCGAGGACCGCATCAACGCCGACGCCGCATTGCAGGCGTTTTGTTTGGTGGTGCTCAATTTGAACGAGGTGATGTATTTGGATTGAGGAAAAGAGAAAATATGAATTCGCACGAAATAGAGAACCAGATCCGCGACCTTCTGGCAACAGAATCAAACTGTTGGACGCTATCGGATAAGCTGTTCGGTCCAGATGGATTATTCAGCGTACTCGGCCCAACGATTGAGGATCGTAAACGCGTGGGCCGATCACCGTTGTTCAAGGACGCGCAAAAACGTATCCGCGAGTTGCAACGCCAACGAGCACAGTTGCTGCGCGGGGAACTGAAAAGGCACTCCGTTGGCGTTAGAAAAATAAAGTGCGAAATTAGTGCATCCAAAAACAACTACCCAATTGAGATATGACCATCATGCAAACCAACTTCTGCAACCGCACTCGCCGTGAGTTTCTTTGGCAAACCGGCGCCGGCTTCACGGGCCTCGCCATGACCGGGCTGCTCGCGCAGGACGGGTTCTTCGCGCAAGAAACCAACCGGCCCCTTACGGGGCTCGGCTCGCCAAGCAATCCGCTCGCTCCTCGCGAACCGCACTTCCCCGGCAAGGCGAAGAGCGTCATCTTCCTCTTCATGTACGGCGGGCCAAGCCAGGTCGATACCTTCGACTACAAGCCGAACATGTACGCCATGGACGGCCGCACCGTCAACGTCCGCACCTTTGGCCGCGGCGGGCATCGCAACCAGGGCCGTATCATCGGACCGAAGTGGCGCTTCAAGCAGTACGGCCAGTGCGGCAAGTATATCAGTAGCCTCTTCCCGCAATTGGCGACATGCGTCGATGACATTGGTTTCATCCACTCGATGATCGCCGACTCGCCGATCCATGGCTCCGCGATGTTGCAAATGAACACAGGCAAAATCCTGTCCGGCAGCCCATGCCTTGGTTCATGGGTCAACTACGGTCTCGGCACCGTCAATCAGAACCTGCCCGGCTTCTGCGTCATGCTCGACCAGTCCGGCGGGCCGATCAGCGGCGCCAAGAACTGGACCAGCGGCTACATGCCCGCGTCGTATCAGGGCACGATCCTGCGACCGACCGGCCAGCCGATTCTCGACCTACATCGCCCCGAAGGCACGACCGATGCCATGCAACGCCGCATGCTCGACACGCTCGGCGCCTTCAACCGCGAACATGAAACGCCACGAGCGCACAACAGCAACCTCGCCGCACGCATCGCATCATATGAACTCGCGTATCGCATGCAATCAAATGCCGAGGATGCCGTTGATGTCAACCAGGAGACCGAAGAAACCAAACGCCTTTACGGCTACGATCAGCCGCAAACGCAAGACTTCGCACGCAAATGCATGCTCGCCCGGCGACTCGTCGAACGCGGCGTGCGATTCATCCAAATCTACTCCGGCGGCAACCACAACGACGCTAACTGGGACGCGCATGGTGATCTCGTCTACAACCACAACCTGCATGCGGGCCGAACCGATCGCCCAATCGCCGGTCTCATCAAAGACCTGAAACGCCGCGGCTTGCTTGACGAGACGCTCATCGTCTGGGGCGGCGAGTTTGGGCGCCAACCGACTGCCGAGTACGCCGTCGGCACGGGCCGCGACCATAATGCGTACGGCTTCACGATGTGGGCGGCGGGCGGCGGGATCAAAGGCGGCGTCAGCATCGGCGCGACCGACGAACTCGGCGCCGAAGCCGTCGAGGACCGCTATCACGTCAAGAACCTGCACGCCACCATCCTCAGCCTGATGGGCTTCGACCCCGACCGCCTGAGCTACTTCTACGGCGGACTGGATCAGAAGTTGGTGGGCGTAGAAGGCGCGGAGCCAATCGCAAAGCTGATGGCCTGAGCGGGCGCCACTCCCTGATTAGCGTTCGCGCGGTGCAGTGCGACATATTATTTCTACAGTTTAATTTGACGCATTTCCGAGCCGCGACCGTCAGGGAGCGGCCAACTGGATACCGTGCCGGAACGTATCTTGTCGGCCACTCCCTGACGGTCGTGGCTCGGAAATGTTTTGCTCCGTTTGCGAATGCGTCAATCAATTGCGTGCAAAATCTACTTCAGACATTGTTTGCATGGACAAATTTCGGCTTTTACGCCCGAAACCATGTCAGAAATTTGTCGCCGTCTCGAAAAATAGGCGGAGAGGCACTTCTTTGTATGTAGCCATCCTTCCACTCGCTCCCATCCTTTTTTTGCAACCCGCCCCATTTGTTCAGCAGTTCAGCATAAACTCGTTGTTGACTAGCATTTCCCGCCGCCTCACCTATCGGAATATGTTTCAAGAGGCGTCCTGACTTTTCAGGATTCGCAAAAACGACGACATGTCCAAATTCGTCAGATTGGATGTACCGTGAATGAGCATTGCGATGAGAATCCAATCGGCCAATTTCAGAGGCGTTCATGATATACGAAATCGAATAAAACCCGATTATCGAACACACAATATCATTTGTTTCAAGACGGCGAAGTCCTGCCCAAAAAACGATGAAGTCGCCTGCCGATAAAAAATCTCTTATTCGTTGCCCTCTACCCGAATTTCCGTCGCCGTATGTGAGGTGGCTAAAGTCAGGATCAAGATGGCACGTCCCCGACAGGCGGCCTGGCCATTCAGCGCCCAAATGACGGACGAAAGGCTCGAACTCCGAGTAATATCGATCAAAGGCAGGCCCTCGACTACTGATCTCGCCATCCGTCACGGGAACGTAGCAAAATCTGCCATCCTTGCGGCACGGAGCGTTCCAATTCCCATCAGTTGCGTCGATTCCTACTCTTAGCAAAATCCCATTCGCCATTTGAAAGCCCTTTTCTTGGACAGATTCGCCGCCCCAAACGTGTCGTTCGGGGGAACCTCATTTTCGCTGATTACGGTAGTTGGAGGCAGGATCGGCCAAAGGGGCTGTCCCCACGCCGGGCTAGCGACAAGACCTAACCAAAGGATCACGAAGGAAAATCCACCGCTTCGCAGATGATTCATAAGGACCTCATAAATTCTGACCAAGAACGAAAAGCAAAGGCGCACCGACCGGACAGGTGTTTACTCGTAGCACTCCGCTCGCTATCAGTCGGCGACGGAACACTACGGATATATTCGGATTGTCCGAAACGGCAGACATAGTCTCGATGGAGCTGGAATCCATGAATGGATCTTAATTATCCTCATGCCAGCACGCATGTCAAGAAGATTTTCGGACTCGCGGCTGCGACTTTTATTTTGACGCCACCGACAAAAATCCGCCCGAGGCAGAAGCGTAAGCGAGACGGCCTGAATGCCTCGCTTACGCTTCTGCCTCCGACGGGAATCCGACTTTGGTCGGGCGCGTCTATTTTGCATCGCCGTAACCTTGCGGGAGGTTCTTCTTCCCATAACATTGGTGGAGAGCCGACTTTTTCCACCTCACGAAAGGACCGCAACCATGGGACGATACACCCTCGATGCATTCCGCGCGAAGAGCGAACAGAAGGACCGCCACGAAGGCGTCTTCGAGCTTGAAACCGATCGCTTCCTCGAAGTCCACCTCGACGGCATGATGTGGACCAAGAAAGGTTCGATGATCTCTTACCTCGGAAATATTACCTTCACCCGCGAAGGCATTCTCGAGCACGGCATCGGCAAGTTCCTCAAGAAAATGTTCACCACCGAAGGCATGCAACTGACCAAAGCCGAGGGCAAAGGCGTTCTCTACCTCGCCGATCTCGGCAAGAAAGTCACCATCCTGCAGCTTCAAGACGATGCGATCTGTTTCAACGGCAACGACATCCTGGCGTTCGAGCCGAGCTTGAGTTGGGATGTCAAGATGCTCAAATCGATCGCCGGCATGCTGTCAGGCGGCCTGTTCAACGTGCGCATCGAAGGGACGGGACTGGTGGCGTTCACGTCGCATTACGATCCGCTCACGCTGCCGGTCTACAACGATCGCCCCGTCTACACTGACCCCAACGCCACGATTGCCTGGTCCGGCAATCTCGTGCCTGAGCTAAAGACTGACATCAGCCTCAAAACATTCTTTGGTCGTGGCAGCGGTGAATCGCTGCAAATGAAGTTCCGCGGCGAAGGCTTTGTCGTCGTACAGCCGTACGAGGAAGTCTATCAGACCGGCAAATAGCGCGACGTTGGGCGAGCCTAGCGGTGCGACCAGCTTGATTTGTCAACGCTAAGATATCGGGTACGAGCCGGAAGCGTAAGCGACGGATGGTTATGCCAGTCCCTCGCTTACGCTTCCGGATCGTAAACCAATCATCCTACATTTAAGTCGTGACAGAGCGTTGAGGTGTTATTTCGAGCGCACACACGGGATTCTGCCATTCACATCAAAAAGTGCGCCGCTTTCTCTTCCCGAAGCTCCCATCTTGCGGGTGTTGCCATCAGGCCCACCTTGTTTGTTTTTAGCCGATAGTGGTATGCTTAAGCGGATTGGTATCGTGATCCCCCAGGACACGACTCGCAAGGGGCCGCCCTGCTATACGCGCCGATCTCTGGATATTGTGAAGGAAGGTCGAGGCAGAGCCTCGATGATACTACGTTCCCAGGCAGTAGCCTGAGAACGAGGAAAATGTCAGAGCCGCAAGCGTAAGCGACGGTGGTCTTGGTTCGTCGCATACGCTTCCGGCTCTACAGTATGGTAATTGCAACCCACGGAGGGACTAATGTTCACTCGATTCGTACTTTCGCTTTCAATGCTAATCACGATTGCCATGCCGGCATTTGCCCAGATACCTTGGCAGTTCCGCTGGCAGAAGGGGCAACAGTTGACGTATCGCGTCAAGCACCTGACAACCGCTACGGAAGTCGTCGAAGCGAGTAAGCTCGTCTCGAGCGCCAACCTCGAACTCGTCAATCGCTGGCAGGTTCTCGACCTCGACGAAAAGGGAGTCGCCACGCTGTCGCTTACGCTCGTCTCCATGCGTAATGAACAAAAGCGAGGCAGCGGCGAGACGATCCTGTTCGATTCGGAAAATCTGGAAAAAAGCACGCCCGAATTGCGCGAACAGATGAAGAAATACATCGGCCAAACGCTCGCCATCCTGCGCGTCGATGGTTTCGGCCGCGTGGTCGAAGTGAAGCAAGGCTCCGCGGCGAGCTTCGAGGCCGAGCCGCCGTTCATCGTCGTCTTCCCCGATGCAAAAGCCGCCGCAGGCCAAGCCTGGCGCCGCCCGTTCAACCTCGTGCTCGATCCTCCGCATGGCACCGGCGAAAAGCTCGAAGCCGACCAACGCTATGAATGCACGAAGCTCGCCGACGGCAAAGCGACCCTGAGCATCGCCACCACGATAAAAACCAAACTGGATAATTCACGCGATCGCTTGCCCCTGCTGCAACGCGAAGTCGAAGGCGACATCATCATCGACCTGCCCAACGGACGTTTGCTCTCTGCTCGGCTCAACATCGACAAGACCGTCGAGAACCATCAGGGCAAAGGCAGCAGCTACCGTTTCCAGAGCGAGTATTCCAGACAGCTCGTGGAGTGAATTGCCGTGCGCATCGGATTTCCGCTTGCGGCTTAGCGCTCGAACAAGGCCCCGCAAATAAAGGTACGCCGTAAGCGGTGGAAACACAGAATCTGATAATCTCCGCACGCCTACTCAACGGCAACACGCTTCTCGTTTTTCACCACGATCGCTTCGTTGGCCCAGGGCGTCGGTGGATAGAAGTAGGGTGAAAAATCAAAGCGCTCGTCGTAGGCCAAATCGCGCGGATAGGTCGCGTTCGCGGGACACGTTGCGGAATCGAGCACGCCGCCGACTGTGCACGCGGCAATGACCAACTCCGAGCAGAACCAACGGCTGCGATCCAACTCGGTGCGAGCGAACAGCGTGTGCCGAAGTCCATTCCGCGGGCAGAACGGCGTGACCTGCAAGATGATGCGGCCAAGGGCAAACCGCTTGCCGTTTTGAGCATAGGCGAAATCGGTCAGGCGTTGATTTTGTTCGGGGGTCAGCGGTTGCTTGATGCGTCGGACCATGATCGAGCCTTTGTAATTCGGCAGCCGCGTTTCAACATTGACGACTTCGACTTTCGCCAACGGCGGAAACGGCCCCACAATATCGAGCAGCGCCGTCCCGCCGCCCGGCTTGGCGATGACGATTGCCGAATGCGTGGGAGCGCTCGTATTTGCCATTTTGTAAAACGCATGATGCAGACGATTGTGAGCATCGAAAAGGATAATGTCGCCCGGCTGTGGCGTGTATCCCACAGCGACCAGATTGCCGTTCGCTTCGCGCGAGTCCAGAAAGCCAACCGAGATGATGGTGCTCTTCGTCGCTTGCCCATGGGCAACGCCAAAGAATAATAGTAGGAATCCAGCAGGCAGACACCACGGGGTTCGCATCCGAGCACTCCGGGGAAAACGACACTGACTCATAGGTGACAATAAAATCCGTATAACGTCGAGACTTGTCTCTTTTCGAGCCAATCCGCCTACAAAATTAACATACACTCACTTGACTCTTGTCTTCTCATAGGTCAAAAGCAATTCCATTTTGTACAATCGGCAAGGTTTCACATGCAAAGTGCGGATTACGACAGATAGAGGAATGTTGCGATGAATGCGACGGGTACCCACAACGCCGGCCGCGAACTGCGTCAGCGCATTCGGCTCGGCGAATTCGCCGGCGTGACATCGGGCCTGGCGATGGGGCATGTACAAGCGAACCTGGTCGTGCTGCCCAAGGAACTGGCGTTCGACTTCCTGCTGTTCTGTCAGCGTAATCCGAAGCCATGCCCGCTGCTCGACGTGACCGAACCTGGCGATCCCGAGCCGCGCTTGTGTGCCCCGGGCGCTGATCTGCGGACCGATGTCCCAGCATATCGCGTCTACCAGAACGGCGAACTCCTCGCTGAGCCGACCGATGTGCGCAATCTTTGGCAGCCCGATTGGATCGCGTTCTTGCTCGGCTGTTCGTTCACGTTTGAAAGCGCGCTGCTGCAAGCCGGGCTGCCGGTTCGCCACATCGAGGCGAATTGCAACGTGCCGATGTATCGCACAAATATCGCCTGCCAGCGGGCGGGCATCTTTCATGGTCCGATGGTCGTATCGATGCGGCCAATGACGCCGGCGCAAGCGATCCGGGCGACGCAGATTTGCTCGCGCTTCACCCGGGCTCATGGCACGCCGATCCACCTTGGCGATCCTGCCGCGATCGGCATCCGCGACCTCACTCAGCCCGATTTCGGCGACGCCGTCGAACTCCGCCCCGGCGAAATCCCCGTCTTCTGGGCGTGCGGCGTAACGCCTCAAGCCGTCGTCATGCACGCCAAACCGCCGCTCTGCGTGACGCACAAACCGGGCCATATGTTCGTAACCGACTGGCAAGACGTGGACCTGGAAGGCTGAGGCGATTGGCAGCTGAATGGCGAACGCTCGCTCGGCCTCGACGACTATGGCCGCCGCGACGATGACGACCGTCGCCGTGCCGAGATGAACCTCCTACGGTGAGTTTACACCGTTATCTGATTGTCCACCATTCCTGGGGAGCTTCAAAGGAGGCGGTGATAAACTGCTGATTGGATTCTAAACGACGGAATGAGTGAAAGTCAAACTCGATTTGGCGAATTATTTGATTTGTTTTTCACGCCTGGCGCCGCCCCTCTCTCCCTGGGATTCGTGGCCAACACCCCGAAAAATAGCCAAAGCGCTTGCCCATCGGCTGTTGGGCAAGCGCCTCGCTGGCACTGCGAATCGCTCTAAAGCCGGGCGTTTGCTTCGGCGACGTTCTTCATCACGGCTTCCGGGTTTGATTCAGCCAGGCGTTGTTTCTTGTCATGGGCTCGGAGCGTCTCGATGACTTCGCCCAGGTTGCCTTGGACGATGGCATCGAGCTTGTACCACGATTCATTGATGCGATGATCGGTGATACGGTTCTGCGGAAAGTTGTACGTGCGAATGCGCTCGCTGCGATCGCCAGAACCGATCAGGCTTTTGCGGTGCTGGGCACGCTCTTGATGCAGCTTTTCACGCTGTCGTTCAAACACGCGGCTGCGCAGGATTCGCATGGCGCGGTCGTAGTTTTTACTCTGACTGCGTTCATCCTGGCACTTCACTTCAAACTCATCCGGCGTGCCTTTTTTGTACCAGATGCGGACGGCGCTTTCGGTTTTATTCACGTGCTGCCCGCCGGCGCCCCCGGCTCGCATGCGTTCCCATTCGATGTCGGATTCCTTGACTTCGATCTGCACTTCATCCGGTTCAGGCAGGATGGCCACGGTCGCTGCCGAGGTATGAATACGGCCCTGCGTCTCGGTCTTGGGCACACGCTGCACGCGATGGCCGCCGCTTTCGTATTTGAGATGCTGATACGCGTCGTCACCACTGACGCCGAAGACGACTTCCTTGTACCCGCCTTGCTCGCCGGGGCTGAACGATATTTCTTCGATCTTCCAGCCTTTGTCGCGGCCAAACTGCGAATACATGCGATAGAGATCGCCGGCGAAGAGGGCGGCTTCATCCCCGCCCGTGCCGGCGCGAATTTCGACGATGATGCTGCCGTAGTCCTCGCCGCCCATCAGCAAGATGTCTTCGAGCCGAGTGCGAAGCTCGACTTCGCGGACCATGAGCGATTTGAGTTCTTCCTCGACCATCACCTTCAGGTCGGCGTCGGCGCCATCGAACATCAAGTTGGCTTGAGCGATTTCGTCGGATACCTTGAGGAAGTCGTTGTAGGGCCGAATCATCTTCTGAAGTGAGCCGTGCTCCTTGGCGATCTTGGTGTAGCGCGTACGATCGCCGATGACGGCGGGATCGCCGAGCAACACTTCGACTTCGCCAAGGCGGATCAGAGCCTGTTCAAATGCCGGCCACATGAAATCGCGGGTCCTTGGGGTATTCCGCTTGCGGCTTAGCGCTCAACGTCGGGTCAAGCGAGCGCTAAACGCCAAGCGAAAATAAACAAACAAAAAAGGCAAAAGGACGCGCGGAGCATCCTTTTGCCTTGGTTGAATCGCGGTCGCTACTTGGCGGCGACAGCGGCGACTTCTTCGGGCTTCTCTTCGGGTTTCTTGCGCTTGTCCCAGTTGTATTTCTTCTGGAATTTTTCGAGTCGGCCCGTCGTGTCAACGTACTTCATCTTGCCGGTGAAGAACGGATGGCACGCGGAGCAGATTTCGATGGAGATAGCCTTCTTGGTGCTGCGCGTCGTGAATTTGTTGCCACAACCGCAGGTGACGGTCGCTTCTTCGTATTTGGGGTGAATGTCTTTCTTCATGGCTCTCGCTCAAGCATTGTTTTCAAATGGATAGAAATATTATGATATGCCAATCTGAATTGAAGAGCAAGGCGGAAGTTGAAAGAAATGAAGGCGAGCCTAGCCGCGTAAGCGGCAGGTTGAACCGACCGCAAACCTGCCGCTTACGCGGCTAGGCTCGCCAGAAACGCCAATTCATCTGGCATGAATTCCCCAGATACTCTATCTTGAAAATGATACGCCCCGGATAATCAAAACGGATATTGCCAATATGTCGATTCTGACCCAAGCCAAGCCCCTGGATGCCATACGTGAACTGATGTCGCGCCGCATCTTGCTGCTCGACGGGTCGATGGGCGCGCTCATCTACTCGTACAAGCCGCAAGAACCCGACTATCGCGGCGAGCGCTTTCGGACGCATCCAGTCTCGCTGATGAATTGCACGGAAGCGCTGGTCCTCACGCAACCGCAGATGATCGAGGACATCCACCGCGCCTATCTCGAAGCCGGTGCGGACATCGTCGAAACGTGCAGCTTCAATGGCAACCAACTTGGTCTCGAGGAATTTCAGCTCAGCCCGTTCGTCGAAGAGATCAACAAAAAGGCGGCTGGCCTGGCGCGGAAAGTTTGCGATGAGTTTACGCGTAAGAATCCCGACAGGCCGAGGTTCGTCGCCGGCAGCATCGGACCAACGAACAAGACTCTCTACATCGAACCCGGCCAGGCGGATCAGGGTGCGAGGACGATCAGCTTCGAGGCGTTTGCCAACAGCTACTACGGCCAGGTCAAAGCGTTGATCGAAGGCGGCGCCGACCTGATTGCGGTCGAAACGGGCAATGACATCCTCGTGCTCAAGGCGTGCCTGTACGCCATCGACAAGTACAACGCCGACTTCGGCGTGCGCGTGCCGACGATCATTTCCGGCACGATCTATGAGAATGGCCGCACGCTGTTCGCGCAGACGCCCGAGGCGTACTACGTCTCCGTGTCACATTTCGACGCGTTGGCCGTCGGGTTCAATTGCGGCGTGGGCGTCGATCTCATTCGGCCCGCCATCGAAGGCATCGCGCAGATATCTCGACTGCCGATCTCCGTCTACCCCAACGCCGGCCTGCCCGACGGCATGGGCGGATTCCGCGGCTTTGGTCGCGATGGCACCGCGAAGATGCTCGGCGAATTCGCTCGCTCGGGCTGGGTCAACATCATCGGCGGCTGTTGCGGCACGACGCCGGAGTGGATTCACGCTTTCGGCCAGGCCGTCGAAGGCGTCACCCCTCGCCGCGTGCCTGACCTGCCCGATTGGTCCTACTATTCCGGCAACGAGGTGCTCATCGTTCGCCCGGAGACCAACTTCGTCATGGTCGGCGAGCGCTGCAACATCACCGGCTCCCTCAAGTTCAAGCGTCTCATCAAGGAGGGTCAGTTCGACGCCGCCATCAAGATCGCCCGCGATCAGATCGAAGGCGGCGCAAACATCCTCGACATCAACATGGACGCCGACCTGATCGACGGCAAAGAAGCGATGACGCGCTTCCTGCGCCTTCTGGCGAACGAACCGGGTTTGTCCAATGTCCCGATCATGGTCGATAGCTCCAAGTTCGAGATCATCGAAGCCGGCCTGCAATGTCTTCAAGGCAAAGGCATCGTCAACTCGATCAGCTTGAAGGAAGGCAAAGAGAAATTCCTCGAACAAGCTCGCCTCGTCAAACGCTATGGTGCCGCCGTCGTCGTCATGGCGTTCACCGATGACTTCGCGATCCCGGGCATGCCACGCGGGCAGGCGGTGACTTGCGAGGACAAGGTCCGCATCTGCGCGGTTTCCTATCAACTGCTCACCGAGGAAGTCGGCTTCGATCCGTCGGACATCATCTTCGACACCAACATCCTCACCGTCGGCACGGGCATGGAGGAGCACAACAACTACGCCGTCGAGTTCTTCAAAGCCGTGCGCGAGTTGAAACGCCTGTTCCCCAAGGCGAAGACGTCCGGCGGCGTCAGCAACGTGTCGTTCAGCTTCCGGGGCAACGAAGCCGTCCGCGAGGCGATCAACGCCGTCTTTCTCTACCACGCGATCAAGGCCGGCCTCGACATGGGCATCGTCAACCCAGGCCAATTGCAGATATACGAAGAAATACCTAAAGACCTGCTCGAGCACGTCGAAGACGTTGTCCTCAACCGCCGAGATGACGCGACCGATCGGCTGCTCAAGTTTTCCGAGTCCGTTAAAAAGAAGGACAAGACCGAAGTTCAGATGAACGCCTGGCGCAACGCGTCCGTCGAGGAACGGCTCAAACACGGTCTCGTCAGCGGCATCGCCGACTTCATCGAACAGGACGTCGAGGAAGCTCGGCATCAATACGATCGCGCCCTGCGCATCATCGAAGGCCCGCTCATGGACGGCATGAACGTCGTCGGCGACCTCTTTGGCGCGGGCAAGATGTTTCTGCCGCAGGTCGTAAAAAGCGCCCGCGTCATGAAACAGGCCGTGAAATACCTTCTGCCCTTCATGGAAGAGGAACGCAAGAAAAGCGGGGCCGTCCATCAGGCGCGAGGCAAAATCCTCATGGCGACCGTCCGAGGCGACGTGCATGACATCGGCAAGAACATCGTCGGCGTCGTCCTTGGCTGCAATGATTACGAAATCATCGACCTCGGCGTCATGGTCCCGTGCGAGAAAATCCTCGACGAAGCCAAGAAGCAAGGCGTGGACATGATCGGCCTCTCCGGCCTTATCACGCCATCGCTCGACGAGATGGTCCACGTCGCCAAGGAGATGCAGCGCGAAGGCTTCACCATCCCGCTGCTCATCGGCGGCGCGACGACGAGCGCGAAGCACACGGCGGTGCGTATCGCGCCATGCTACAGCAACATCACCCTTCACGTGAAGGATGCGTCGCGCTGCGTCGGCGTCGTTGATCGTTTGATGCGGCCCGAAGCACGCCGGGATCTCGACCGCGAAAACCGCGAAGCTCAGGACAAGGACCGCGAAAGCTTCCGCAAACGTCGGGAACGCAAGCTCGTGTCCTATGCCGAGGCCAAGGCCAAGCGTTACCAGATCGATTGGCCACACACGCCGATTGCCAAGCCGAGCTTTCTCGGCGCGACAACGATCGACGTGCCGCTCGACACGCTGGTGCCGTTCATCGACTGGTCGCCGTTCTTCATGTCATGGGAACTCAAGGGCAAGTACCCGGATATCTTCAAGGACTCCCACGTCGGCAAAGAGGCACGCGAACTGTTTGACAATGCCCAAAAAATGTTGCAATCGATCCTGTTTAGCCGCTCGCCTTTGGCGAGCGCGGACCCCGCGCGGAACGACAGCAACAGCGCCGCGCTCGCCAAAGGCGAGCGGCTAAACGGGGACGGAATTCACGCTCGTGGCGTGTACGGCTTTTTCCCCGCCAACAGCGATGGCGACGACATCGTCCTCTACACCGACGAGTCGCGCACGCACGAACTTTGCCGAATGCCGATGCTGCGCCAGCAATGGGAGCGCGAAGGCCAAGCGAATTTCCGCAGCCTCGCCGACTATGTCGCACCGGTGGAGAGCGGCATCCACGATTACCTCGGTGCGTTCGCCGTCAGTACGGGCTTTGGCGTCAAGGAGATCGTCGATGCGTTCAAGGCCGCAGGGGATGATTACAACGCCATTATGGCCGAATCGCTGGCCGACCGTTTGGCCGAGGCGTTTGCGGAATATCTGCACAAGCGAGTCCGTATCGAATGGGGCTTCGGCCAAAGCGAAGCGCTGACCACCGACGACCTCATCGAGGAAAAATATCGCGGCATCCGTCCGGCAGCGGGCTATCCGTCGTGCCCCGATCATACCGAAAAGGGCACGCTCTGGAAGCTGCTCGATGTCGAAGCAAAGATCAACATGACGCTCACGGAAAGCTATGCGATGTGGCCCGCAGCGAGCGTCAGCGGCTTGTACTTCGCGCACCCCGAAGCGCGCTATTTCGCCGTCGATCTCATCACACGCGACCAACTCGAGGACTATGCCGCCCGCAAAGGCATGCCGCTCGCCCAGGCCGAACGCTGGCTGGGGCCGAATCTGGCGTATGATACGCAGTGAGGCTGACATGAAAAAACGCATCATTGCATACGGTTCCGTGCTGGCTGTCTTACTTACAGGTTGCGCCATTTACCTGTATGTAAGCACATTTTTTTCGGGCGTTTCGATTGGCAACTATCTTTCGATTCACGCGGGCGATGAAGCAAAGGATGTTCATAAACGCTTGGGCGGCCCGAAGAATGGACCGGATTGGCAGAGCGGCACGCCCGTTCTATTCGAGAATCAGGGCTGGATAGAAGATTGGCACGGATCCGTCATCAACATCACAATCATCTACGATCGAGATTCTCATGTTATTGAAGCCTCTCAGAGTTTCGCCATGCAGAGGGGATCATGGTTCCGTGAAAACATGAGTTGGTTAATAAAATTTCAAGAAGTCAGAGAATGAGCATCTCGTTTCCCAAGTGAGTTCGTTTTCCATGAACAATCCCAACCTTATCATCATCGGCGGGCCGAACGGCGCGGGCAAATCGACGATCTCGCGCACACTGCTCTCCGGGGCGTTCGGCAAGTGCCATTACGTCAACGCCGACGCCATCGCCCGCGGCTTATCCGCATTTCATGCGGACGAGATGGCTTTGAAAGCCGGCAGGGTGATGCTCGAACACTTGCGCGAACTCGCCGCCGAGCGTGTCAACTTCGCGTTCGAGACGACGCTCGGCAGCCGAACGTTTGCACGATGGATTGCGGAGTTGAAGCAGACGGGATATAAGTTTCACTTGTTCTTCGTGTGGGTTCCGTCGGCGGAGGTCAGCATTCAGCGCGTGCAGGCCCGCGTCAAGGCTGGCGGGCATTAATAATTTTTTCGCGCTCTACGCGCCGCTGGCCGATTCGTGGACGATACTTGATAACACAAATCTTGGCCAAATGCGACCTATCGCTCAGATGAATGATACAATAGAAGTGGTTAGTGATCCGATTCTTTGGAACTCGATTCGGACAGGAGTAATGCAATGACACCCACGGAAACGCTTGACATTGGCGATATCATGAAGGATCAGGACAAGCTCATGAAAGCTGTAAACGAGGCAGTTTGGAACGCCCTTCGCGTCCACACAAGCTCCTCGGGCTGTCCGCATCCACCTGGCACGACGGCAAGGTAGTCATTGTCCCGCCAGAAGAGATCAACGTCCCGCCGAGCGATTTACCGCCGCAATTGCCGATCTTTTGATTTGGTTGGCGAACATCACATTTTCTCTGGCCGCGTGAGCAGCAGGTTGAGCCTCCCGCAAACCAGCCTCGTGCGCGGCCAGGCTCGCTGGTTTCCTATTGATACCGGCGCACATCATGATCGGCAGAATCCATCGCTCCAGACCGCAAGGATTACCCATGTCACGACCTTCTCAATTCAAGTGCATCCTGCTGTCTATCGGTCTGTGCGTCGGTTCGTCGCCGCTCGTCGCGCAATCGCGGGACGCCGCCAGAATCGTGCCGCTCTTCGACGACACGACGAAGCTCGAGCCCGCAACGATCGAGGACACACCGACCGCGCTCATCACTCGCATAGCGGACCGCGTGCGCGATCGCCATGCCCGCGAAGGGATGTTCCACAGCTACGATCATTACTTGCCCCTCTATTGGGAAAATCGCACCGTCGCCATCGAAATCGTCGATCGCATCGCCAAAGGCGGCGACAGCGTGACCTACAACATGACGTCGCTCGCGCCGCTCAATAAGCCCAACCTTCGAGCATTCTTTGAAGGCAAAGGCACCGTCGCGCAATATGCGACCAACCTGATCTCGACCCAGGTCGATCCGCTGCACTACACCGTCACGCTCAAGCACAATCCGATCGAGCGTCGGCCACTGAAGGCCGGCGACCGCATCGAAATTGAGTTCAGCCCGTTCTTGCAACCGCCCGTCAAGGGCCGCACGAACTACTATGGCACGGCGATCCTCTACGTCGTCGGCCTGCCAGGCGTTGCGCCGTGGGAGGGTCGAGGCCCGCGCAAAGATTCCTTTCCCTTGCCCGATACCGCACTTTCCGGCGGAAACATGACATTGCACGAACAATATTCCGACGAACCCAAGGAACGCTTCAAACAAATCGCGACGAACCTGGCGCCGATCAACGCGCAGCCGTTTATGCTTGGCCGACGGCTGCATCACACCGACTTCCTGACCGGGGCGCATTCGGAGCGAGGGAATCCGATCTACGAGGAGCAGGTGGGCAAGCTCGGACCGCGCTACACTGAGCGAAGCTGCGTGGCGTGCCATGTGAACAACGGTCGCGCCCTGCCGCCGGCGATCGATCAGCCGCTGACGAAATATCTCGTGCGAGTCGGCAGCGACGCGAAGGGATCGCCGCACCCGAAGCTCGGCGCGACGTTGCAAACGCAGAGCGTGAAGGGACCACCCGAGGCGAGCGTTACGATCAGTGCCTGGACCACGATGGACGGCACGTATGGCGATGGCACGCCGTTCACGCTGCGAAGGCCGACCTACAAGTTCACTGGCGAAATCCCGGCGTTCTTCTCGATCCGCATCGCGCCGCCGCTCGTCGGCATGGGCTTGCTGGAGGCGCTGCGGGAGCCTGATGTCGCGACCTCGCCGGATGGCCGCGCTCGTAGCGTCATTGATCCGGAATCGGGCAAGGTTCGCCTGGGCCGATTCGGCTGGAAGGCGGGCCAAGCGCGATTGTCGCACCAAATCGCCGGGGCGTTGAACAACGACATGGGCATCGTGACATCGATATACCCGAACCCGGATCGTGGCATCGAACAAGCCAAAGCCGGGCCAAGCAGTAAGCTCTCCGACGGCGATCTGGATTTGATATATCGCTACATCGCGACATTAGGAATTCCGCCGCGTCGCAAAATTGCCGACCCGGAGATGGTCAGGGGAGAGGCGTTGTTCGCCAGCGCAAAGTGCGTACAATGCCACACGCCGACGATGAGGACAAGCCCGCATCACCCGCTGTCGGAGTTGCGCAATCAGACGATCCACGCCTACACGGACCTTCGCCTGCACGACCTGGGCGCCGGACTCGCGGACAACATGGCCGAGGGCAACGCCAGCGCTTCCGAGTGGCGCACAACGCCGCTTTGGGGCATCGGCCTGACTTCAGGCGTCAGCGGCGGCGAAGCGTACCTGCACGATGGTCGAGCACGCGATCTGGCCGAGGCGATCCTTTGGCACGGTGGCGCGGCGCAGGCCTCCAAAGAAGCGTTTCGCACTATGCCAGCCGCCGACCGCGCGGCCCTGATTCGCTTTTTGCAGTCGTTGTAGGCATGCTGTAAGGGACGGCAGACGACTAGATTTGAAGACATTTCGACGATCTCGCGCACGCTGTTTTGTAGCGCGTTCGGGAATTACTATTACGTCAAAACCTACGCCATCGCACGCGGGTTGTTGGAGTTTCATGTAGACAACCTGGCGATGAAATCGGGCTCGGTGATGCTCGAAAATCCGCCCGCTGCGCGTCGCCGTTCAACGAAATTGGGAATGGTTATCGAAACCTGCAATCGGCGAGGGCATCCCAGATTCCTCGGATTGTTGGAAATATTTTCCGTTTGTGTAAAGTTAATCGTTGACATCGACTATGCGGACGGTTAGGTTATTATTACTTTAGCGATGAAAACGCTATCCCCCGGCCAAATATCAGCTGGGTGAGGACCGAACCACGAAGGCAAGGTTTCTACTCTCGGACCCGCGAAAGGGTTGTTCCTGGGAGTATCGCGGAGTGTGTCAGTCTCCGCATCCTTGGCCTATCTGAAGAACAACTGCAAAGACTTCAATGAGTTGGGGGCTGCCATCATGGTTGATGGGTTGGCTCAATCTCTCTTCAAGGGCAAGGTGGTATTATGAGCGCCAATGCAATCGCGACCGATCTTTGCATATCGCACGAGGAACGATTAGAAAGCATGTTAGTCAGGCGACTCGGCAATCGGGTGCGCGACCTGCGTGTTCTCGTTTTGCCAACCGGCCTTATTTTGCAGGGTCGCGCTGACACCTACCACGCGAAGCAACTCGCACAGCATGCGGCGATGGAAATTTCAGCGTCGCCGATTCTTGCGAATGAGATCGAAGTGTTGTAACGCGGTACCAAAGCGGGCCGAATCATAGAGGCGAACTCATGCCAGCCGTCAATCGCTGGCGTGCGTTCGCCTTTTTTTTAGACGACCAATCCTTAAACACATCCTAAATTGAGATTGCCTGAGCGACCGTTCTCTCCGAAACCGAGCGAGCCCCAGGTGGCACCAACTATTGTGGAAGAAGCTCACGCAAAGGCGCAATGACGCCGAGGAAATTCAAGCTAAGTTTCTCCACTCTCGATTCTTATGTATTTCTTTGCGGCTCTGCGCCTTTGCGTGAGGTGCATTTTTCCACAGCATTGACGGAGAGCCGGTTTTCCTAAGTGGCTTGGTCGCAAACGTTTATTTGCGCCTTCACGCAATTGTGCGAGCTTTTTCCCCAACCCTGACGATGAATCGAAAATTCCCGCATGATCGCATTTCGGCAAACTCTCCACGCCAATACGATATTTCGGCACTTCTAGTCTCACCGCCAGCTTCAGCATGCCGAACACCGTCGGCACAATCGTCATGGCTTGCCTAATCGTTGCGCTGCGGGATGTTTTGCATGCGTCTTAGGGTAATCCTCTTTCGCTGAGCATTCGATACTGATAGAATAAATGAGATGTGCGGCTTGTTCCTGCTGCATCGATAGTCCTGGCAAATAGACCGACCGTTTGGCAACAAAATAGGGATGAGGATCCCAATGGTTCAAGGCTATTACACTCTTCAAGAAGCGGCACAAGTTCTCACGATGTCCGTGGAAGAGCTGAAGCTGATGGCCCAAAAAGCCCAAATACGCTCCTTTCAGGATCGTGGTACGCTTCGTTTTCGAATCCAGGATATTCAGGAGTTGGCCCGCCTTCGCGGCGGTTCCAGCGATCCCGAACTGGCCCTCGGCGATATGTCGCTCGAACTGCCAAAATCGTCGGTATCGCCGCGATCCGGCTCGAAGAAATCCGCCGCCTCCGCAAAAACGCCGGCCAAGAAAGATGCGCCGGACGTCTTCGATTTCGACTCGGGCAGCGACGATGCCGATTTCGGCGTTGGCCTGCTTGGCCAGCCCAGCGGCGCCAAGAAGAAATCGAAGCTCGGCCAAAAATCGCCGCCGCACGCGGGTAGTGACAGTGACGTGCGTCTCGTTTTTGACGGCAGCGACGCCACGTTTGCCATACAACCCGAAAAAGAGGCTAAGCCCGTCGACAGCAAGGCCAAACTTCCGTTGGAACCTGCCAAAGGGAAGACAGGCGTCCACGTGCCGGCGTCTAATGTTACGCGTGCCTCGCAGCTGGCGATTGGATCCTCTACCCAGGCGAAATCGAAGCTCGAATCCACGCCCCACCAACCCGCCCGGAACGTGCCACAGCCACAGGACTGCGGCGTCCGCTTGATACCGCTCGACCATGATAGTGACGTCAAGCTACTCGGCGCCTCCGACGAAGTATCGCTCGGCACCGGTCCAGGCGGCGGCGGAACCGACAGCAACGTTCGGCTCGAAAGAGTCCAGATGCCTCCCGCTGATTCGGGCGAAGGCCACATGATGCTCACCGAGGAAATCAACCTCGACGAAGAAATTCGCAAGCAACTCGAACGCGAAAAAAATCAAGCGACGACCAAGTTCAAACCGAAATCCGAGTTAAAGCTCCCGACGTCGTCGCCGTTCGAGCTTTCCGAGTCCGATCTCGAATTCCCGGCTGCTCTCAAACGGGGCGCGCAACCGAAAACGCCTGTCTCCAAGAAACGCAATGACGACAGCAGCGATTTTGAACTCGACACCCAACAACAAGACGGCAGCAGCGACTTCGATCTCACGCCGCAACCGCCCGACGACAGCAGCGATTTCAGCATCGACGTCGGCGGCGGCGACGGCACCGTTCTGACCGAAGACGACGGCGACCTCAGCCTCGAAGTCGGCGACGACAACGACCAGGCGCTCGATCAGCAAGGCACCGAACTCACCATCTCCAGCAGCGGTATCGCCCTCGACAGCCCAGCCGACGACGGACTCTCCCTTGAACAATCCGAGCAGACCGATTTCGACGCCAACGACAATGTCGATTTCGACTTGAGTCTTGATGTCGAGAGCACTCCCAAACCGGCTCTCGACGAAGCAGTCGATGATTTGGACAGCGACTTCGAGATAAACGCCACCGATGACTCGGACAGCGAGTTTGAGATAAACGCCCAAGCGACACCCAGGCCGACCGAATCCAGCCCCGTAGAGGGTGACAGCGATTTCGACCTCAGCCTGGAGGTCGATGACGAGCCGGCACCCTTACAAACCAAAGGCAAAAAGCCAAAAGTGCAGGCCCCTGCCGCTTCGTCTGATAACGGTGATTTTGAACTGAACCTCGAAGGTTCGGGCGAAGGCGCACTAGGATCTGAGGCACCGCCGGAAGATAGCGAATTCGAGCTAAATCTCGAAGGTTCCGGCGAAGGCGGCGCAAGCACACCGCAGCAAGATTCCGACAGCGAGTTTGACCTAACCCTCGACGACAGTGACGACGAGCCGGCGCCGCAGGTGAAATCAAAAAAGAAGAAGTCATCGGCCGGCACCCAGGCAATCGACCAGGACGAAATCCTCGAAACCGATTTCGACGTCCCTGCGCTCGACGAGAGCGACGAGGCAACTATCGCGGACTCCGAACTGGAAAGCTCCGATTTCGATATCGCCCTTGACGACTCCGAACTTGCGCAGGAGGAAGAGAGTGGCAGCCAAGTCGTGGCGCTCGACGAGGATGAGGCCAACGCCGACACTGACGTCGAGGCGGAAGTCGATCACGATGCCGCCGTCGTTGACGATGTCGATGTTGATGAGGAGAGCAGCGAATTCTCCGATCTCGACGCCGACGCTCAAGTCGATGACGTGGAAGTCGATGCCGACGAAGAGACCGCCGGCGAAAAGGAAATCGTCGTCAAGGCTCAGCTGCTGCCTGCGGCACCGTGGGGCGCTATGCCGGTGATCTTCATGGTCCCATGTGTGGTCATCATGTTTCTGGTCGGCCTGCTGGCGTTTGAAATGGTGCAATCCACAGTAAGCCTGAAACCCCCGGGCCCGCTGACCGTCACCGTGGCAAGTATGTTTGGCAGCCCGATCGAAGTGAAAACCCGATAAGGAAAACCGAAACAACAACTTCACGATTCCGCCGCTTGCGGCTTAGCGCTCGCAAGGCACCTTCTGAGCGCTAAGCCGCTAGCGGCAAAATGAAATCGGGAAGTCGTTAATTTGGTCTTCCTTAACGGCAAGCAAAAGTCGCAAATCCGGCATTATTATCACAAACGGAATAAAATTATCTATTTTACGCAAACATCTCATTTTATCAATTGACCGATCTTTGGAAACGGTTATTATTGGGGTAGTGAATCACCACGCTCCATTCGCGGCTCTTCACTTCACCCTCACCCACGCAAGTGAGGTTTTGAGGACGCCGCGTCGGAAAGCAAGTTCATGGCCACCGTTACTACCAATCGCGTCGAAGATCTTGCGCAAGAACTTTTCCAAGTGGTTACGCAAATTTGCTTATCCACCTTGCGAGGTCGACGCCGATTGGGCGACCTAAAAGAGGTCGAATTCCTCACTCTGTCGCTCCTGCAAGAGCACGGCACAATGATCGTCGGCGACATTCAGCGCATTCTGGGCGTCCTGCCCGCGCAGATGTCGCGCGTCATCCGATCGCTCGAAAACCGCGAGCGGCCGATGATCGAGTGCCGAATCAATACCCGCGACAAACGCAAGATCGACGTCGATCTCACGATCAATGGCGAGAAGGCGCTCGTCGATTACCAGACCAAGCGAGTCGGCCGAATCGTCGAACGCCTGGCCGACCTCTCGGACGACGATCAGGACGATTTGATTCGCTCATTGAACAAACTTCACGGTTTGCTGGAAATGCGGTGATGAATCTACCATCACAAGCCCGCAGGCGACGCAGGAGCCTGCGGGGTTCGACCCTCGCAGGCTCCTACGTCGCCTGCGGGCTTGGCACTTATTTTATGCGTAGCCGCTTAATGATCTCGCGCATATCCTTGGGCATTTCTGCGTCCCATTCCACACGCTTGCCAGTCGCCGGATGATCGAACGCAAGATGCGCCGCGTGCAACATCGGACGTTTCGCATTGCTCGTATCAGGAAATGGCTTGCCGTGCAGCGGGCGATCGTAGATTCGTTCCCCGCACAACGGTGTGCCTGCTTCACCGAGGTGGATACGAACCTGATGGGTACGGCCCGTGTCGAGTTCGCATTCGACGAGTGTGAAATCGCTATAGCACTCGACCACGCGAACATGCGTGACGGCCAGCTGTCCGTCGGCCTGCGCGCCGCTGCCGCGCCGACCGTCGCCGCGATCGCGAACGAGAGAGGATTCGATTTGGGCGTCAACGGCTTGCCCACGAACGAGGCCGAGGTAACGCCTCGCTGTTGACTTGGCGCGAAACTGCTTGCCAAGGTCGCTTTCTGCTTTTGGCGTACACGCCAGAACAACAAGCCCGCTGGTTTCTTTGTCGATGCGATGCACCGCGCGGATTCGTCCGTTGACTCGCTTGTGCTGGCTTGCCAGAACACCAGGCAGAAGATCGACAAGCGTTTGCGGCAGAAAATTCTTGGCGCGTCGGCCCATGTCCTTGATCTCATCCGCATGGCGAACCGTAGTCAGCCCCGCGGGCTTTTCGACAACCACGATCTCCGCATCGACATGCCGAACGACGATATCATGCCCTAAAGCCGAACGCGGCGCCTTCTTTTCGACGGGTTCGGTAGGCGACAGCTCCACCCGTTCGCCCAGCTGCATCCGGCGATCGGCGCTAGTACACGCCTTGCCGTTGATCCGCGCGTTTCCCTGGCGAATTAGCTGCGCCGCTTCGGCCCGGCGAATTCGCAGCGACTGCTGGAGCACGTCGAGCAACGACTGCCCCGCGAGCTTCTGACCAATTCCAATAGTACGCGACCCCTTCATGCCGATGATTATACAAGTGCGGGACGAAAATCGTCAGAGCCGAAAGCGTAATCGACGGTGCATCTTGGCCCGCTTCCTGAAGTAAACCGACGTAACCATGACTGCCGACCAACCTCAATATTGGCAAGCGATGCGGCATCCCTGGGCGTGCGTTTTGTTCGTATTGCCGTTGCTCGCGATCTACGAGTTTGGTCTGCATTTCACGGCAACAAAAGCGGACGCGATGCGCAATGGCGCCGACGCCTGGCTGCGTACGGCGCTCACGCACATCGGGATCGAACCGACGTATGGGGCGCCGGTTCTCTTGATCTGCGTATTGCTCGCTTGGGGACTGATCCGCCGCGAGGGCCGACCGACGGACAAGGTCGGCGTTTGGGCGGGCATGATGGGCGAAAGCGCCGCCTACGCCGTGTTGTTACTGGGGCTTAGCCAGGCCGTTTGGCTAATGCTCATCCGGGCCGACGTTTGGCTGGGGCAACCGAACCCGCGCGTGCTGCTGCAAATCGCCGGCGAGATCGATGCCGACGGTCTGGATCCAATGTGGGGCCAGCTCGTCGGCTACCTCGGCGCCGGCATCTATGAAGAGACGCTGTTCCGCCTACTCACCTACGGCGGCTTGCTGCGTTTGTTTTCCTGGAACGAGTCGAAGGTCTCACTGTGGGTGATCCTGCTCTCCGCCTTCGCCTCCGCCCTGCTCTTCGCCGGCGCTCATCACATCGGTCCCAACGGCGACGCCTTCAGTCTGTACGTTCTGACGTTTCGCATGTTCGCCGGAATATACTTCGCCGCCCTGTATCACCTGCGTGGCTTCGGCATCGCCGTCGGCGCCCACGCGGGTTACGACGTGCTGGTGGGATTGATACTTGTGCCATGAACTCCGATTCGTTTAGCCGCTCGCCTTTGGCGAGCGCGACTGTCGCGCCCGCGCTCGCCAAAAGGCGAACGGCTAAACAAAGGCATGAAATGCCGCTATAATTCCCGCATGGCCGACACAAACCCGCTGCCGACCGATTATCACCGCGCCATTGTTGCGCAGATGCAAGCCGACGAACCGGACCTGGTAGGCTGGTTTGCGTCATCGCGCCAACGTGCCGCGCAGGCCGACGCGATTCGGCTCGATCTGCTTAAATCAACCTATCGCCTCGAGCGCGAAGCGCAGCCCAAGATGTATGCCATTGTCGATGCGTTACGCGATCAACTTCAACTCACGGCAACAGTCACGCTCTATCAAGCACAAACCGGAACCCGGCTGAACGCCTCGCTCGCCTATCTGCCTGGCGAAGCCCATGTCATCCTGGCCGGCCCGATGGCGGAGATGTTGGCCGAGAACGAGCTGCGTGCCGTGCTCGCGCATGAACTCGGGCATTTCGTGTTTTTCACGATCGACGACGGCATCTACCTCGTCCTCAGCGACCTGCTCGACGCGCTCAGCCGCGATGCCGCCTCGGGCCCGACATTCACGGAGACGGCTCGGCTCTATCGACTTTGGACCGAAATCTATGCCGACCGCTGGGCCTGTCGTGCGTCGGGCGACCCGCTTGCCGCCATTGCTGCGTTGATCAAAACGGAGACCGGCGTCAGCGACGTCAATGCCGAGAGCTACCTTCGCCAGGCCGACGAAATTCTCGCCAAGCCCGATGAACACGCCAACCAAACGACGCATCCGGAATCGTACATCCGCGCCCGTGCGTTGAAGTTATGGGCCGAGCGAGGCAACGACGCCGGCGCTGACATCGAACGCATGATCCAGGGACCGATGCGCCTCGACCAGTTCGACCTGCTTAGCCAAAAACGAACAGCTCGCCGCACGCGCGAATTGCTCGATCTTCTGCTGGCGCCGACGTGGTATCGCACCGACACGGTGATGACGCACGCCAATCGTTTTCTCCCGAGCTTCACGCCGAATGGAGCCATCGCGCCATCGACGATCGACGAGTTTAAGTCCGACGTGAATCAAGCCCATGCCACCTGGCGCGACTACCTTTGCTACGTGATGCTCGATTTCGTCACCGTTGACCGCGATCTCGGCGATGTCGCCTTGGCCTCGGCGATCGTCCTCTCACGCAAGCTCGGGTTGGACGAACGCTTCATCGAACTCGCACAAAAAGAACTTGGCATGACCAAGAAAGCCTTCGCCAAGGTCGAGAAAGACGCCGACGGGATTATTGAGAAGGCGAATGGTTCCGCAAAATAAAAAAACGTTTCGACTTTGTTTTCCGCTTGCGGCTTAGCGCTCGGAGCATCTCACGCGAGCGCTAAGCCGCAAGCGGAAATCAGGAAACTGCGACGAACATCATGACCTCCTTCAACGATTTCCTGCACCAACGTCTCGCCGCCGCAGGCTTCTCCACGGAGGACGCGCTGGCGTGCTTTCTGCCACTCGCTCGGCAAGTCGCGGCGGCGCATCGCGCCGGGTCGGTCGCGCCGCTCAACGGCGTGAACCTGATCTTCGCGGATGACGGCCGACTCTGGTTCGAGGACGCGAAGCTCACCAAGCCGACGCTGAACAACGCCAAGGTGCGTGAGATCGAAGAGCCGGCGTCGCGCGCGATGCAGGTCGTCAACCAGTTTCAGGTTTCGATGAACATCGACGCCGGCACGGAGAACGTCGTCAGCTTGCAGCTTGGCCGACGCGGCGAAGCGATCACCCAGCCGGTCTATCTCCCCGGCTACGTGAGCTGGGAGCACGAGATCGGGCATCACGACCCGCTTACGGATATTTACGTACTTGGCCTGATCCTCGCAAGTCTCACATGCAACCTCAATCTCAACGAGCCGGCGGATCTCGAAAGATTCGCGGCAAGCCGGCGCAACCTGTTCGACCTGAACAAAACGATCCATCCCGTGTTGGCCAAGGCGATCGTCCGCATGACCGAGTTGGATCGTCATCGCCGACCGCAGGATACGACATCGCTTCTGAGAATGCTGGAGAACTACCGCGACCAAGCGGTGGACCTCGACTTCGATCTCGCCCGCCTGCCGACGTTCGAGAGCCACGATCGCAAGGGCCGTCGCGCCCAGATTCTGACTTGCTTGCAACAGCGTCTGTTCGAGATTTCGCGGCGTAATCGGCTTTTGCATTTTCGCCCGACGATGCAGACGGTAAATCTAACCTGGGCATCGTTTCCGCTCTCGTTCGATATGCGCAGCATCAAGCCCGAGCAAATCCTAACCTGGAACCACGACTTTCGCGATGCCGTCACCGCCGGCGGACAGGTGTCGCTCAACAAGTACCTGCGCTTCGAGGAGGCGCTGTATCTAAGCAGCCAACTCGATAGTATTCGCAACGAAGCTCGCCGCGATCAGAACGAGTACGGCTTCGCGCAGCTTCGGCTCGTTGTCTGCTTCCTGCGCTGGGCGAATCTCAAGGAGACGCCAGCGGAACGGTACGACTCGCCGCTCGTGCTCCTGCCAGTGCAACTCGCGAAAACCAAGGGTGTGCGCGACGTCTTCACGCTCGAACCGGTAGGCACGGAGGCGGAGATCAACCCCGTGCTGCGGCATCACCTTAAGCATCTGTATGCCGTCGATCTACCGGAGTTCATCGATCTCTCGCAGAATTCGTTGGAGGAATTGTACAAGCTTCTTTCGACAAAAGTGCAGACGAGCGAGCCGGGCTTGACGATTGAGATGATCGACAAGCCGAGAATCAACCTGATCCACGCCAAGGCTCAGCGGCGACTCGAGCAGTACTGCCGACGGGCGAGGCTCTCGGGCCGCGGCGTACGGACGTTTCTCGATCTCGATTACAGTTATGATCGCGACAACTACCATCCGCTCGGCCTGCGGTTGTTTCAGACGCGCGTCGCTCCGCCGCGACCATCGCTGAGCGATCTTGTCGAAGAAACGCCGCGCCCAAGGACGCACATGGTGGCTGCCGAGCCTGACGAAACCAAGGAGCGTCGACTCGTCACGCAGACGGCGGATGAGACCAACCGCTATAACTGGGAATTCGATCTGTGCAACGTCACGCTAGGCAATTTCCACTATCGCAAGATGTCGCTCGTTCGTGACTACACGACCCTGCTCGATCGCACCGACGAACACGCGGGATTCGATTCGATCTTTTCACTGCAGCCGCGTGATGCCCTGGCGCAGGCGGCGAAGCCGTTGCCGATCGACGACAGCTATCCGATCGTCCAATGCGATCCGACGCAAGCCTCGGCCATCGCCCTGGCGCGAACCGGGCGGAGCTTCATCATCCAGGGGCCGCCTGGTACGGGCAAATCGCAGACCATCACCAACCTCATCGCCGACTTCGTCGCCCAGGGCAAACGCGTGCTCTTCGTATGCGAGAAGCGGGCAGCCATTGATGTCGTCTTCCATCGGCTCGAACAATCTGGCTTGAGCGAACTCTGCTGCCTGATCCACGATTCGCAGGGCGACAAGAAAGAGTTTATCTTCGATCTCAAACGTACCTATGAGGCATTCCTGGAGACCAAGGAAACGCAGGCGGCCAAGTCAGAAGAGAAACGAACGAAACTGCTCGCGGGCATGAAGAAGGAGTTGGCACCGCTCGAAAGCTGGCAGGCCGCCCAGCAAGCAACACCGGCGAGCGCAGGCGTTTCGCTGCATTGGCTCTTCCAACGCGCGATCGCATTGCGCGAGCACGCAATCGTACTTCAACCGACAGAGCGCGAGCGCATCCCGCCGTACCAGCATTGGCACAACAACCGCGAACACATCGCTCGCCTGCGCGAGCATCTGCAAGCGATCCAGCCCGACGGCGTCTTTGCGAAGCATCCGCTGCACAGCCTGCACGCCCGATTCGCTGCTCTCGATCAGCCGATTGCTGCGATTCAACAATCACTTCCGGGCGTGTTCGATCTACTTGACCAGCTGATTGCCCAGGTGCATTTGTTGAAGCTGCCCGCCGAATGCTTCGACACGATCACGAAGTTAGCCCAGGCCGCGACTTACGCCGGCAAGCTGCAATTCTTGGCGGAGACGAACGACCTCGGCGTGCTAACCAGCAAATCCGACAGCGCCAAACTGCTTACGACGCTGCGCCGCCGATTCACGACGAAAGAGCAGGATCTGCAGCGCATTCGCATGACCACAGCAGGCTGGCGGCAGAAGCCATCGCCGGATGAAACGAAGCGCTTGCTGACGCAAGCAAAGGAACAAGAGACATCGTTGATGCGCTTTGTGCAGCCGAACTTTTGGCGACTGCGCAGTCGCTTGCTCGCCGCCTACGACTTCGTCGCCCATACGCCGCCGATACCGTATTCGGCTGTGTTGGAGAAACTCGACGCGGAGCACGCCATTGCCACAGACTTGGCCAAGGTCGAGACCGAGGCACGCGAAGATTTCGGCTTCTTCGGCACGTTTCCCGAGTTCTCTGCTCAAGTCGCGGCATTGGCGGATGGCGTATCCGTGCTGCCGACGATTTTGCAAACGCTGCATCGCTTCATCGTCGAATCGCCGCGCGATGCGGAGATCGTCATGACGCTGGCGAAGATGCGTCCCGCTCTTGATGCGCTGATTGCTCAGGTCGGGCAATTGATGGAGGATGCAAGCGAGCTTTCACTGGCGCAATTGGTTGTCGATGCGAAGGCGATCGAAGCCGGACTCGGCGAGATGCCGGCGTTCTTGCCATGCTTGAAGGAGGTCGCCACGCTGCCCGCGCCGCTGGCGAAGGCGTTGCGCTATGCGCCGCTGCGAATCGATCAACTCGAAGCCGCGATGGCGACACGGACGCTCGAGGATCTGTTGCGTGCCGATCCGGTGCTGGGCCGATTCAGTGCGACCGTGCACGCCGCTCAGGTTGGCAAGATCGAAGAGTTGCACGATCAATGGCACGAAGCCAGCGCGTCCACCGTGCGCGAGCGCGTTTGCCGTCGGTTCCTTGACAGCGTCCGCATCACCTCAGTGGCTGCCGCACAGCTCACGCCCGAGCAGAAGGAACGCAAACCGATCTACAACAAAGGCCGGCGCGAACTCGAGCACGAGTTTGGCAAGACGATGCGTTTCCGCTCGATTCGCGATCTCGTGGATGGCGAGACCGGCGAGGTGCTCAAGGACCTCAAGCCCGTTTGGCTCATGAGCCCGCTGAGCGTGTCCGATGCCCTGCCCTTGACGGCAATGTTCGACGTCGTCATCTTCGACGAAGCGAGCCAGGTCACGCTCGAAGAAGCGGTGCCGGCGATCTTTCGCGCCAAACAAGTGATCGTCGTCGGCGATGAGATGCAGCTGCCGCCCACCAGCTTCTTCGGCTCCAAGCACGACGAGGACGAGGATCGCATGATGATCGAGGACGAGGCCGGCCAGGAGGTCGAGTACGATCTCGGCAGCAGCAGCTTGCTCAACCATTCCGCACGCAACTTGGCGTCCACCATGCTCGGCTGGCATTATCGCAGCCGATCGGAATCGCTCATCAGCTTCTCCAACGCAGCGTTCTATCATGGCCGACTGCTGACGGTTCCCGAAGTCGCCCTGCCGCCGATCGGGATGCGCGAAATCGCTGTCGCCGCCGCTGCGGAGGGACAGGAAAATGTGAAACGCCTGCTCGAACGCCCGGTCAGCTTCCACATTCTCGCCAAAGCCGTCTACGAGCAGCGACGCAACACCGCCGAGGCCGACTACATCGCCCACATGGTCCGCGAAATGCTGGCGAGCGACATCGGCCTGAGCCTGGGCGTCATCGCGTTCTCCGAAGCCCAGCAAACCGAAATCGAGCAAGCGCTCGAACGGCTCGCCGTGGACGACGAACAATTCCGCTCACGCCTGGAGATCGAACGTGAGCGCGAAAAGGACGGGCAGTTTGTCGGGTTGCTCGTCAAGAACCTCGAAAACATTCAGGGCGACGAGCGCGATATCATCATCCTCAGCGTGTGCTATGGCCCGGGACCGACCGGGAAAGTGCTGATGAATTTCGGCCCGATCAATCAGAACGGCGGCGAACGCCGGCTGAACGTCGCCTTCTCGCGCGCCAAAAAGCATATGGCCATCGTGTCGTCGATTCGCCATTCGGCCATCACCAACGACTACAACGACGGTGCCCGGGCCTTCAAGAACTATCTTCGCTACGTTGAGGCGATGTCGGCAGGCGATCATGAAACAGGCCGCCGCGTGCTCTGGGAGATCAACCCCTCGGAACAAGCTCGTGCCGCTCAAGAAGAGAAGCATTGCGTCGTCGCCCAACTTGGTCAGGTGTTAAGCGAGCGCGGTTGGCTGATCGAACACGACGTGGGCCAATCGAGCTTCCGCTGCGATCTCGCCGTGCGCGCGACTGACGAGCGCGTCCATCGGCTAGGTATTTTGATCGATACGGAAAAATACTATCAGAACGACAACGTACTCGAGCGCGACGTATTTCGGCCACGCCTCTTGCGCAACTTCGGCTGGGAAGTGATGCTGGTGCTGACGAAGGATTGGCTGAAGGACCAGTCGGCTGTGCTCGCAACCATCGAGGAACGCCTGAATACGAAGCGAAAGAAAAGCCGCCCCGAAGCCCAGCGGTGAGGTACTTTGCATCAATCACGACATGCAAAAACCCAATGCAAAAGTCGCCGTGGAAGGAATGTAGCTCAACCTTTAGGGGGCATAGAACGGTTCGGCCGAGATTCGCTAACGATAATTACCGACCAGACAAAGGAGCAAACCGACTATCAAGAACAAAACAACCAATCGGAGACAGCCCCTGACATTGTTCACGGGATCGAGGAACTTGCCGGTAAGGCCCTCAGTTGTGCGAACCACCGTGGGGGGCGGTGCGTGTTGTTGATACCCACATTTTGGACAAGACGGTGCGGTTGTGGACAATTCACCGCCGCATTCCGGGCAACGGATCAACGCCATCGGGCCTCCGCGCTCATCGCATAACGCCAAAGCTCAGCAGCGGCGGCCTGCTGGGCAGAATACTTGGGAAACCGATAAAAGGGCCGCCGTCTGCTGCAGCGTTTGGTTCGGCAGTGCGGCGAGGCAGCCCTGGATGTACTGGGGTCGGACTACCGAGCCCGGCCACGGCTACGTGGCCTGCCTCCAAAGCAATACGGACGCTACGCTTAGCGTTATTGGGGAATCAACTTGCAATGGCAGTGTCGGCACCTATCAGATTCTCGCGGAACCAGTTGGCCACAATTCGGGCACATAACGTGGGTCTCGGGGGTCGGCAAGCCGTGAACTGTCGAAGGCATCCCAACAAAAACCCGAATCACGCCCACGGCAAGGAGCGAGGTCAGAAACAACACCAGTATGCTGAGAAACCCCTTCATAACCGTTTCGCTCAGTTGCGGCATCCAAATGAGGGCAAATAAAAACACAGCTCCCAACACGATGCACACGATACAGATCGTGAAGCAAATCCGGTTGAGCTGTTGGACTGTTTCGAGCTTTATCATCTGCGATCCTCTTGGCCGTGAAAGGGATTCTCCTTCGGCGACCTCGGCGCGTTTTTCCGCCGTTGCGGGCGGGTTCGAGGAAGGCGCCCCAGGCAAGATTCCATCCGGCTTCAGCAATTTTTCATCAGCCATGTAACACCGTTTTCTCTATGTCTTCTCTGCCGCCGAACGCACCAGTTCACCAGCCGGGGCCGCAGCAATGGCGCCGTGTCGCGCGAAAAGAAGATGCGGCCCCGGTCGTGGTGCAACGCTTGGTTCGGCGTCTGACGCGCTACAGCCCCTTACTGCTTGCCCTTGCCCTTGGCCTGCCCGTTGATGTTGCCGATCCCCTTGGCGGCTTGGAGCGCCTTTACCGAGGCCGCGAGCTGTGGGCCGTGAACCCCGCTCTTGGCAAGCACGCTGACGGACTGCCCGATTCCCTTGCCCTTGCCCTTGCCCTGGGCCTGGGCCGGGGGGGCCGTCGAAACCAGGGCGACGGTGACCCCGAGAAAGATCGCACCACAGACGAAACGTATCCAGCGCATGTGAAAATCTCCCATCGCGTCGGGACATGATCGGGCATCGCTGACGCGAGTCGATACCCGTGCGGCCGTCCGGCTCGCAATCGGCGAACCCGTTGGCCATGCAACTGAACCCGCGGCGGCGAGAAACGTTTGCGCCCTCTGCCGCCGAACG
>CAMAUE010000024.1 GCA_945861245.1 Singulisphaera sp. GP187 | reverse complement strand
ATGAAACGGGGAAGAAGGTCGCCGAAGAGATCAAACGAACTTTGAACATTCTACGCGACAGCATCCTCCCGCTTTGGAATTACCAAATGTTGCCGATCTCAAAATTTTCTTAGAGTTTGGCACGGAAGTTATTTATTCAGCGATCCTTACGCGGCTAGGCTCGCCAATACGACGTTTGTCAACCGACGAGGACAGCCGGGAATCCCACGGTAATCACGCCGCCATGCACGGTTGGATCGCCCATGCGTGCCGCGGGCAAGCCGCCGAACATCGTTGTCGCCCCACCTGGAAGGATGACATCGGGCGGCCCGACGCACGTCACCATATCCGTAGCGCGAGCCACGGGCATGCCGCCGATCAACACCGTCGGACATCCTGGAGGCAGAATCGGCCCGCCGACATGCGGCACGAGAACCGTGACCATCGGACACATGTGCAGATCGCCTACACGCGCTACAGGTTGACCCATGGGAATTCTCCAGAGCGTTCTTAGTCCGTAGTCCGTAGCCCTTGGTCAGTAACCTCGCGTTCGCAATGATCCACGAACTAAGAACTAAAAACGAAGAACTAAGAACTAAGAACTACTTCCACTTATTCTTCCCCGCCGCCACGTCGCTTCCTATCGTCAAGAATTGGCGGAATTTCGGCTCGATCTTGGCGGCATCGGCGACGGCGGCAAGGACGATCGCGTTGCCAGCGGTTGTGGCCGACAGGCCCTCGGGCGCGAGCACGGGGGCATATTCCGCGGGGCCCATGCTGCCTTCGCTGAAGAAGATCGCTTCACACGTCAATCCCACCGGCGTGCCTACGCCGGCGACTTGGGCGGCGGCGTGCGCGGCTCGCCGTTTTTCATCGCTCGGGCTGGCGACCCACGCCTCTGCCGCCTGCTGGGCTGCCGCGACCGGCGCCGGTGTCGCCACGCCTTTTTCGGAACGGCTGCAAAGACACGCCCACCAAATCGCTTCGCGTTTCGGCATGCTATGAGCCTGGAAACGCACCGCATCCGCGAAGTGCTTTTTTTCGATCAGCAAATCCAGGAATTGCTTCGGCTTCATGTCGGCACGAAGCAACGGAGCCGCCGCCGGCGTCAGCGGACATTTTTGGCAAATCTCCGCTGCCGTCTTCGCTTCGTTTGGTTTGGTTTCGGTGCTCATAATATTCGTCCGTGGTCCGTGGTCCGTGGTCCGTGGTCAGATGCAAATGCGATGTCTTACCTACGGACCACGGACTACAGACAAATTAATTAATCATCGTAATCCCACCCTTGAGGGTTAGCGTTCCGTCGCCGTTTATGGTTGTCATGGCTGATTTGAGATCGATGGTGGCTTGCCCCTCGATCTTGACCATGATTCCTTTGATGGTGATACCTTGCTGGTTGATTGTAATGCTGTTTCCGCCGACCGTCAATTCGATGGATTGGGCGGCTTCGGTGCTGCTTTTGCCGGCGCTGACCGTGGTGGTGTCGTTGCCGGATTTGATAGTAGCCGAGCGATCCTTCTCGACTTCGGCGGTGTGGTTATTTTTCACCTTCAGATTGAAGTCTTTCTGAGCTTGAATGAAAAGCTCCTCCGAACCCGCCTTGTCTTCAAATCGCAGCTCGTTGAACTGGTCGGCGCCACCGCCTGGGCTGCTTCGGCTTTTGAAGCCGCTCTGCGTTTTGCTGCCCGGCAGGCCATAGGTCGGCAACGTATTGGCGTTGAAGACGCTGCCGATGATAATCGGTTGGTCCGGGTCTCCGTCCAGGAACGCGACGATGACTTCTTGGCCAACGCGGGGAATGTTGATCATGCCGAATTGTTTGCCGGCCGCGCTCGTGGCAACTCGAACCCAGCATGAGCTGCTGGCGTTTTGTTGGTCTTCGCGGTCCCAGCGAAACTGCACCTTCACCCGGCCATATTTGTCGGGGAATATCTCTTCGCCCGGAGGACCGACGACGGTCGCCGTCTGCGTGCCTTGCACGCGAGTTTTTTGTGTCTTTCGTTGCGGACGGTACGGAAGCGCGAACGGGATGCAGCGAAAGGAGTTGGCGTAGACCGGCACGGGTTCCTCTGATGTCGCCGGAGCGTAGGTGCCTTCGATACTGGCCTTATGTTCCACTTCGGTCAGGACGTAGTCTCCATTGGCATCGAAATGTTCGATGAGCGTAAACTTGTGGCCGGTGGTCAACAGGCGACAGTCGCTCTGCGCCTCGATGATCAACCCCGCGGCCGCCTCCTCCTGCATGCGAATGTGGACGGTTCGGATGTTGTCTTGAAAGAGGTTCCTCAACTCGCCCGCCTGAGCCGATCCGCCCGAATCCACGCCGTCGAAACGCCGAGCGTAGCCGCCGGGGAAATCGTAGTTTTCCAGATTGGCATTGATGCCAAGGTTGAACTTGTGGCTCACCGTGCCCGACTGCACCGCGTCGGTGATCGGATCGTCGGCTTCGAGATTATCGTCGGGCAGCTCAAAGGAATGATCGCGCAGCGTATGCTTCCCGGTGCGGATCTCCTGGCTCTTGACCCATTTGTCAATGCGTTCGTCTTCGCGTGCGCCGGCGCCAACTTCTTCTTCGTACTTGATCGACGCCGGTCCCGGCACCGCGGGATGGCTTCCCGGCGTATTGGCCAAGACCATCTGATGACCACTCTCGGTGTGTTTGAAGAAGTAGTAAATGCCCTCTTCTTCCATCAGCCGGCTCGCGAAATCAAAGTCCGACTCACGGTGCTGAACACAGAAATTCCGTTTTGCAAAAGTGCCCTGGATTTCACTGACGAAGTCCATCCCATCGAACACCTCTTTGAGGATGTCTGGTATCGATTTTTGCTGAAACATTCGATTTCGGATGCTCTTGGTCAGCAACCAAATTTGAGGCACAAGTTCGGCTTCAAAGCGAATCATCGACGAACTCTGGTCCAGCCCTTTCACTCGCTGCCCCTGACTGAATCGGCTGATGATGCCGTTGAAGTAACGCGGCGTATCGCCGGCGGTGAAGGTAACCGTCGCATTTTGGCCCAGAATTTTGTCGAACTTAACTTGCGTCGGGTCCGCGGCATACATCCCGAGCTTGAAACGGAATAGCTGAGAAATCGCTTCTTTGCCGGAGAACGTGTCGAGCAATAACACGTCCTGGCCAAGCGGCGTCGTTATCGCCATGAAGCGGCCATCTTGTGTTTGGGTAGGCATGCCTCGCTCCTGTTGGGTGATTCACATTCGCTTCCCGATTTTGTATTTCCGCTTGCGGCTTAGCGCTCGGATGATCCCAAGTTGAGCGCTAATCCGCAAGCGGAAACCGGCTAATCGAACGTTAGCTTTTTCAAATCGAGAATCGGGCAGTCGTCCTCGTCGATCAGAAAGACACGCTGGCCAACGCCACGCATTGGAGCGCCTGCACTGCCGCGCCATTCCGTCGCCCGGCCGAGCCGAATCTGATCGTCAGGATCAGCAGCCGACCCAGCGTATACAACCGGCAGATACACGTCGGCATCGGGGCCGTCGCGGACGATCATCTGGGCTCGCCGCCAAAGTAAGTCGCGCGGGCGCGTCCACTCGCCAAATTCCAGCGATTCGACTCGGGTAAAGGGAATCCAGTAATAGGCGCCCGAACTGCTCAAGACTTCGAAAAATGACGATGTCAGATCGTCGAGATCGCAAATATCTTCAAACGGCTTACCGTTGCAGGTGCCCGCGAATTTCGGCCGCTGCTCATTTGCCTGCGCGAGCACGCTGGCGGCTTCAGCGAACCTTCCATCCCGCACTAGAATCGCTGCCTCTAGGTGCAAACGCAAATCGGGCGTGATGTCTTTGTTGAGAAACTCCGGCAACCGGCCCCGCGTGAAGAACTCCTGCCGTGCTATCTCCGCGCGGATCAATTGTCGAAACAGGGTGATCTCGACCAGCGTTTCCGGATCGGGTTCGCCGGCGGCGTCGAGTTGGCGGTCCGCACGTTCCAGGTCGCCCGAAAGACAAAGCAACTCCGCCAGGAAACCACGCTTGGCGACATCGGCGGGACTCCGTTTTACGTCGTCCAATGCCGCGGTAACCGCCTCGCGCAGCCTGCCTTGCTGATAAGAATCGTGCGCGGTCATCGTTTGGTCCTTTCGCGGAAAGACTTGCTACTTCCGAGCCGGAGCGCCAGCGAAGGGCCAATGGTGCCCTTCGCTGGCGCTCCGGCTCGGAAGTAGCAGACCCGCTCGTCATACATAAGTGATATGGCCCATCTCCCGCGAAACCGGACAGCGTTTTTTTCATTTCGTCAAAAGCGAAACGGTCACATCGAGTTCTTTCTTTTTCTGGTCTGGAACATTGATCGGCTGGCTCACGCCGACGAGGTTCTGCACACTCACGGCACACGCGACGGTGTACGTCCCCGGTTCAACGTTCTCGAATACGAACGCACCTTTGTTGTTGGTCTTCGCGGTGCCTTTCACGTTCTTCTTACCGTCCAACAGGGTGACTTTCAGGCTGGGTTGGCCAAGCGATCCGCGTAATACCGTGCCTTTGATCGTAAATAGCTTCTTCGTCTCGCCACCGGACCTGAGAGTCAGCATATCGGTGATCGTCGCCTTCACACCGGTCTGCGTGATGAATTGCACAGACAAATTAATCGGTTCGGCTTTCTCCTGTGGCGGAAGCGTGAACTTCCAGGCTTTCAATTTTGGATCGATAACGTTCTCTACAGCGAGGATATCATCGGCCTTGATCTCTTCCTTGTCATCCTTCGGCGCTTTTCCGCGGAAAACAGTCACCCGTGCGATCGGCGCTTGCGATGATTTGCGATCCTTGATGCTAGCACGAATCTCCAAAGGCTCACCGGCGCTCGCTTCCTTGGGGAGGTCAAGTTTGAGACCTTCCGGGGCCGATTCGTCTAACGTCACCTGAGCGAAAATGCTTTTGATCTCTTTTTCGCGGTCGTCAGTTTCCATTCGCGCCACAAGCGGGCGTGATTCCTGGGCAACCGCCAGCTTTACTTTTTCTTTGTCCTTGATGATGTTGACGCGGATCTTGACCGTGCGGCTAAAGATATCACCCGTGTCAAACTGCGCCTGCCAATCGCGAACGTCGGCCTGGCAGACCAATTTCCCTTCCTTGGAAATACTCAGACTTACGTTTTGTTGGCGCAGTCCAACGAATTCCAAAAGGTCCGTACCCTGGGGGTCATCGGTATCGCCGGTCCGGTCCAGGCCGACGCGCACTTTGTAATCCGCGCTCAGCGGGCCGTCGATTTCCAGAGGCACCTCGAATTTGGCGTTGGGCCTGGCGTAGCGCGGGACGCTGATGCGCACGCGGATCTCGCCACCGGGACGCGCCTCGATCGCCCCGCTGGCATTCTCCTTGATCGGGTAGGTAAACGCACGATCGTAGCCATCGACCTTCAAATACACATCACCCTCCGTGAGCATCCGCTCGAAAGCGATCTCATCGGCGGCCAGGGACAGCCTCTGATTGGGCCTGGTCAGGGTTTGCTTGAAGATGCCCTTTTTTGTCGGCCGAACGTCGGGGCCGAGAATCAACTGCACCGGCAGAAGATGCTGCCCGATAAAGGTCCGTCCTTCTTTAGGCTCTACTTCGACACTTAGCGCATTTTCGCTGGGATTGAACTTGACCGTCGGCGAAAGATAGTCTTTTGGCTCACGAATAACGAGTTTCAGTTCACGCTTGATGAGGGCCAGGTTCTTGGCTTGAACGTGAATTTGAAGCGTAAAGGGCGGCGTACCGGTCAAGTCCAGTTTCTCCGGTGCGCCTTTGACCTTGTCGAACAATTGCAAGACCAATCCCTTGGCGTTTTCCGGGCTCGGTTCGAGCTTCGGTATCGTCGTCTCCGCAAGGACTCGCTGCTGGCCGTTCCCGACTTGCACGACCTTTACCGTCACATCGCCAAGCACTTCGCCGGCGTTGTTGCGGAGATCGAAACCGAGTTCAGTCGGCGTGTGGGGACGCAGATCAACCTCCCTGACCTCGGCACCCTTGCCCGTCGCGGCATTGTTGATGCTGATCACAATGATCTGAGGCGTTTGTGGGATCTTGGGTTGCCCCGACACCGATTGCACCATCCACGCCAAGGTGATGAGGCCGATCGAGAAAAGAAAGAAACCGCTCCGTCGATTGCTGTTCATCGAAATTCCTCACAAACAGGGGTCAGATAGGACATCAGCTACAAAATCGCTTCATGGTTGACGCCGCCGACAAAAGTACGAGCCGGAAGCGTAAGCGACGGATTTCTCCAGTCCGTCGCTTACGCTTCCGGCTCGTAAAGCGACTTTTGTCGGTGGTTTCATGGTTAACGATTACCGCAATAAACCATGATCCGCCACCGGATGCAAGAGGACTCCCGAATTATACTCCGCGCGAGCAGGATTGACGCTTGGTCCGAGCCGCGTTGAATCTGCAGTTATTGGGCGGCGTCACGGTAGAATTCGCGGATTGCCTGGTCGCGCGGGTCATCCGCCTTTCGGTTGCGTGGACCGGCTTCGCGGCCTTCCAATTCGTATTGCCCCCGGAGCCATTGCAGGTGTTCGTCGACTAGTGTCGCCTGCCATCGCCGCGTGGGGTCGTCGTCTTTCGCGCCGGGATCCCAGGGAGACGCAAAGCAGCTCAAAGCGTGGCCCCGCCGATCGGGAGTCGCCTCACGCAGGCGTTTAACAAGCCCTTCAGTGCCCCAGAGGTGGTGCAATATTTTTTCGCGCAACCCGCGGCCTGGAAGTTCTTTTCGGGTCGGCAGAAGAAACTCGGGACCGTCCGGTTCGATTCCGGTTAGGCGTAGCAGCGCTATCGACATCTCGGCACGCACCGTGCATGAGTTGCCCTCGCCCGTTTTCGCCACCAGTTGGTCGCTGGTCTCCGTGGCGTCATGGAGTTTCGCCGCCGCCTGCCGCACCTTCCTGGTCAAATCAGCGCGTTCGACGGCCTTTATTCGAGGGCTTTGCAGCAAGCCGCGTATTCGTCGTTGAGCCGTCGGCGTCTCAAAATCCTCGATGCTCTGGATGCGCACGCGGATCGATTTCGCAAGCTCGTCGAGATGCTGTTGCAGGTCGCGGCCATGCGTGTCGAGCTTCGCCTCAACAAGGGTTTGGGCATCCGGTGCAGCGGCGAGGTATTTTTGCAAGTAAACAGCCTCGTCGATCGCTTTGAACCAAAGCTGTTCGGCATACGGATCGGCGTCCGGACCGTCTCCGACAATGCGCGGATACGCCGGAAGGTCGGCCAACGCTCGATTCAATGCCAAACTGCCGGACTGCATCCCTTCGAGGGTCTTTCGTACTTTGTCATACACTTCGCCGCTCGCTTTCAGTTCGCGGATCGCCTCGGGCCAAATTGGCGGGCGCTCCCACAGCAGCTTGCCTTCGGCGACTCGGCGTTGCTTGTCGGCTGTTTCCAGTGACAGCGCAACCCACGGCAGAAGTTCCGGCTCCGCAGCGGAAGCGGCCAGGGCGGCTTCACGTTCGCGCATCGTTCGCCAAAGCACCTCGACGTTGGCCTTCTGAAACGTCTCGGGAAATTCATCCTTGGCGAACCGAACGAGCCGTTCGAGATAAATCACTTCGACAAACTGCTCTTTGCCAGTCAGACCGGCGAGCACCGCTTGCGCCAACATGAGATCGTTTTGCTTCAATTCCGCAAGCTGACTGACGGCATCGACGACGATCCGAACGTGTTGCGGGTAGTCGACATTTTTGTCCTTGAGCAGCAAGCTCGTGATCTCTTCCAGTGCTTTCTTGACATCAACCGCCCTGAGAAAAGCATTGACCACGGACTTCGTCACGGCTGTGTTGTCTTTGACACCGACGACGGAAAGTAGCCGTGACGCCGGCGCCGGCACCGCCACCAGTTTGCCTACTTCGTCGAGCAGATTGCGGGTTTCCTGATCGAGCACCGCTTTCCCGGCGCCGCCGCCACGCCAGCGCGACTCGTCACGCAATAGATTCGCTTCGAGTTGCAGGAAACGCCGCGGTGCCTGACGGAAGGCATCGCGATTCCATGCCTCGTCGTGTTTCTTCCAGGCATCCAAAATCGCTGAGGGATAAGCATCCGGCGCGGCAGGGGCCTTCTTCTCGGATGCCGTCCTACCCAGCGGAGCGACGATGAAATTGACACCTTTGCCGAACAATCGAGGCTTCTGCATGACACCGCGGTTATTTCGTGCCCAACGATCGACTCTCGGCTGTATGAACTCGACGAGTTCGCGAACGGAGATGCCGCCGCCCTTGTCGGCGTCGGCCTCGCCGAGAAGTCCTTGGTCGAGGTAATACGCAAAAACCGAGGAACGCAGCACCTCGGAAGTCAACGACGATTGCCCAGCCGAGCAAGGGCATAGCACGAGGAAGGAGGGTTCGGATTTTTGCAGGTGGGCTTCGAGCGTTGCCGCGACGCGATCCGCATGAACACCCAGACGCGGATCGATTAACCCGTGCGCAAGGTCCAGAATGAGCAGCTTGTGCTTGGCTGGGCATTTCTCGACCGCGTGCAGCACCTGTTCGACATTCAGCCAGGTGGCATCGCTGTCAGGCTCGGCATCGGCGGGCAGAAGATACACGGTCTCGTCACGTACCAAGGCGATTGCTGAAAGATGGATCACCAGCGGATCGGTCGAGCGATCCTTTAGGCCGTTCAGTTCATTGAGCAATAGCTCTTTGCTTCGGGTGACGGCTTCTTTTTTCTTGCCGTCCCCGAAATGCTGCATGAGTAATTCACTGTCGGCTCGCGCAAACGCCTGCAGCGGGAAATGTTTGTGATTGTGCTCGGCGACGTTAATCGTGAGGAAAGCCGGCGACACCGTCGGGAAATCAATGTACTGGATCAGCACGACGACCAAAGTCAGCAAGGCGGACAGTACGGCGGCGAAGATAAGGACTTTCTTGCGCTGCCGTGTGCCGCGTGCTTTCGCACTGCCCTTGGCGGCGTTGCCCTGCCAAGCTCGGCGTGCGGCGTCGGGTTCCTGAACCGGTTCCTGAGCGGAGGCTTGTGTGGGCATCTGCACGGGTAACTGCGCGGGACTGTCATTGTCACTTGCCATGGATGGCCTCGATGATCGCGTTGCGGAAGATATTGGGGATTGCGATCGACTCGCTCGGCGTGAACTCTACTTTGGCCTCGGCCTGGACGGCGGCTTCCTTGAATCGGGCAATGGGGATCACGACGATATCGACCTCCTCGAGCGCCACGGGTAGGTCATAGAAGCATGCCGTGCCTTTGCCTGCACGCTCATAAAACCGATGTTCGCTGCCGACGCGCTGGCGATCATTTTTCTCTTTCAGGCCGACGTACACCGGCTTGCCGTCAAGGTAGCGAGTGCGAATGACCAGGCAATCCTTTTGCATTTCGACAGGGCCTTTGGGCGTCATCACGCTGACGCGACGATTTTCCCAACGCATGCCCTCGATGAGGTCATCGGGGTGACTCGTGAACTTCTTGATATGGAAGCGTTTGTCGATTACCGGCTTCACGTTGTCGAGCAGATCCTCCCACGGTCGTGGCCAAAACCAGGCCGTCAGCTTGGGGTGGCCTGCGGGCCAATTGGCGACATCCACGACATAGCTTGGCGCAGGCACGACGACGTCGCTGCCCCATTCCACGGTTTGTTCGACCTTGTTGCCGGCCTGCGTTTCAACCTCTAGCCAAACGAAGCCCGGCGGGATTTGGCGAAGCTTGCCAAGATCGGACGTTTTCTCGAAACTGATGAGCTGGCTGCGCGAGTCGGTCCCAACAGGATGTTGATTATTCATGAGCGTGACGAGCCAATCACGCTTTTGCTGTTTCAAGGCGCTATTGCGCTCGACTTCCGGTTGGAGGCCAAGGATACCACGCTCGAATAGGAATTTGTTCTCGGTGCGTTTGAGGATCGAGAAGATATTATGCCCCGGCGACATCCGCACGTCGGTCTCGGGCCCGGAGCTATCGCGAATGCTGGCCTGATAGTCGTTACGCTCGAGCGCTGGCCGCCAGGCGAGGACGGCATCACTTTTGAAATTCACTTCTCGACCATCGTCAAAACCTTTGGCGTCGATACCGTTGTGTTGCAGCCTCACACGCGGGCGAACGATGCGGTCTTGAATGACCTTGGCGAGCTTCGCTCCATCGGACTCAAAAATGACGTTCTCATCACCGATAGGCCGAAACTGTTTTTTCGCGAACGGGTATTCCTCGTCGTCCTTATCGATGAAACAGACCAGAACCACGTCGGTATCTGGATGACGTTTCCGCATTTTCTCGAGTGCCGCCGCGACCTCGACCGTATTTCGATCTCGAGCAGCCGTGTTATTCGGCGCCTCACGATCAAACGAATAGTTGTCCATCCCGTCCGTCAGGACAACGATGAGCTTCGGATTTTCGAATCGTGGCGGGAAGCCTTCGTCAAGGCTTTTGATGATGGCCTTGGTGATCGGCGAATAGTTGTTCAGCGATCGCGTTTCCAGATCGGCGATCAGGTTGTTCAGCCGACCTCTCTGCCAACGCTGATACGGCTTGCCTGACGGATTGTTCGGCGGTTCGACGAAGTTCGGCTCGGTGATCTTTCCGCCGAATACGCTAATACTGAGAAACGTTTCCTCCGGCAGCGTTTTGTCGAGCACCTGCCTGAGGGCCTTGAGCGCGTAGGAATAACGCGAATCCTCGCCCGGCCCGGCATCACGATCCTTGTCTTTCTTGGGATGCAATCGTCTCATGCTGCCCGAATTGTCGAGCACGATGTTGATCGCGCCGTAATCGACTTTGTCCATCCGCACGGCAAAGCCAACCTTCTCGGGGCCTGGCGTGTGTCTCACAATCACGCTGGGCGGCGGGCGATCGACCGTGAGTTCCGTTTGTTTGTGCTGCCCGCGATACAATGCGTGGAACGTGACCGGCACTTTACCCCGCGAGACGAATTCCGTCTCGCTCAAAGTCACCGACGCTTCGTAGGGCGGAGGCCAATCGCGAAACGTCTCGCGGGTTTTCGACTTGCCGTTCGGCACTTCAAACCAGACCGTCGGCAGGCCCGCCGGCACACCGGCCTCGGCGTTGACGGTGCATGTCAGCGGGTAGGAAATCTCCGAGGTCCAATATCGGCTGGCGGCGCCAGAGACGGTCAGGCCGGCGGGTACGAGTCGGCGCTTCAGATCGTCGCGCTCTTTGATCAATTTGGCATCTTTCGGTTCCAGAATCTTGGCGGCGCTGGCGAGGTAGGCCTGCGCCACCGGCACGAAATAGGTCGGCTCGTCCTTCGCGCTGGGATCGAACCAATGATCGTCCAACGTGCGCCGGGCCAGGCCGAGCAACAGGTGGTATGTTCGCAGGTGGCGCAACCGTTTCGCTGGATTGATGCGCTCACGATGTGGATCGATCAATTGGTCCGCCTGGTAACCAAGCAGCACCCGGCTATGCTCGACTGCGGATTGCAGAGCGGACTCGTTCTCCGCATCGCCGAGATTGTCGACGGTTTTCCGAAACTGATCGAAGTATAGCTCGCGGACCTTGTCATCGACGTTTCTCGGCTCAGCGCCCTGAATTTGGTCCTCGTAGGTCTTCAACGTGCCACGTAGAAGCTTGCGCTGAATTTCCACAGTGGCCTCGGGCTTTTCCGTTTGCGGTTCGCGGAATTTCCCGGAGTCAAGGTTGGTCGAGGTATCACGAAGTTTCACGAGCAGCGCGATGCGCAGGTCGACGTCTTTGTCGGTGGCTGCCATCGGTGGAGCACGCAGGACGCCGTCGAGAGCGTGCCAGTTTTTCTGCAAATCCGCGCCGAGGCCACGCAGGGTTTCGCTGAGCATGCGGACCTGATCACGGACGTAAGCCAAGTCGTCTTCAATCGCTTTCAACTTCGGCGGCGCTCCGTCGGCCCTGTCGATGAACTTCGTCAGCTTTGCAAGGCTCGCGCCAAGGGATTCCGCCTTGGTACGCAGCGTCTCGATCGTTGCTTTGCTCTGGTTGTCCACGCCAGGCAGCGAGGCCAACGCCGTACCATAAAACGGCAGTTCGGCCGCGAGATCGTCGCGCAACGCTAACGCCTTGCGCAGCTGCCCAGCTTCTGCCAGGATCTTCGCGTACCCGCTCTGCGCCTGGGTGAGTTTATCGCGGGCGGCGGCGGACTGCGACTTCGGATCGCCGAACAACCGATCCTCGCCTTCCCGCCGAATCGTGTCGATCGACTCCAATTGCTTTTGCATCCGCTTGAAGATCGTCTCGGCATACAACTCGGACATGTCGGATTCGCCAGCCAAGCCCAGCGCCGCCTCCTCGGCAAGCATGCGTACACGCAACGCTAGCTTGATGAGGTCCCGTTGTTTCGCCAATTCGGGATCGACGTCCTGAAGCATCTTCACGAAATGAACCTCGGCCGCCCGTTGAGGCACATCAAGTTCCACCTGAATCTTTTTCAGGTCATGGTGGATGCTTTCGTGATCGAAATCTTTGGTGTTCAACTGCATGTTCAGCGTCATTCGACTGAGCCGCGACTGCCAATAGCGGCGCTCCAGGTCGGATTTGGCGGTGAAGGCTTTGAACGCTTTCGCGTTTGCTTTGAATTGCGTGAGCACGACCTGCAACTCTTTCGTGGTGAAATCGGCTTGCGGGCGGAAGCCGAGCACATGCGGTAGCGGAAAACTGTTGCCCAGGCACTCGAACGCCTTGTCCAGGCCCTTGTTCGTTTTGATTTCGTTTTCGAGGAGGTCGAGTTTCTTCTTCAGCGCGACAGCCTTCCGGGAAGGATCGCCAGCTCGCAGGAGTTGCTCGTAGCGCAGCAGCGTCTCTTGATACAGCCGCCAATAGTGCGGCGAATAGACTTGCGGCGCATAATGCTTCTTGAGCATCATCCATGCGTTCCAGGTCGATCTCAAGTCGTTGGGATTGAATTTCGCACCGGGGTTTGCCTGGATCGGCTCATCCTTCTTTGGGTCTGTTTTTTTGGCGTCGTCCTTTTGAAGGAGATCCGGGCTCTTCTTGACCGGCGGCTTGACGATGCGCACTAACTCGGGATCCGACGCCCCGCCGATCCGAATCGGCACCTGCTCACGAGCGCGGTTGACCTTGGCCCATTCGTTCACATGTTTCTTGACGTAATCGAAAAGCCCGGAAGCCGTGACGCTCTCGTCGGCCTCCTTGTCCTCGCCGCGCAGACCTTTGGAAACGTAGTCCGCGAAAATGCTCATGTGCCGTTCGTCTGACGACCACGACACCTGGCCGGGGCTTGTCGAACAGATCACCGTTAGGTTTTCCATTCCATTGATTTCGTCGGTATATTTTTTTTGCAGTCGGGCGACGAAATCGTTTTGCAGCATTCCGATTGGCCAATGCGACTGCGCATGGCAGACATCCAGGATAACCACGATGGCTTTTTCTTCGGATACGTCCTTCTTCAAGCTGCTTAACAGCGCCGAGAACGGCACGCGTGAGGCGAGAAAGTCCTCCGCCGACTTGATGTCGAGCGTGTCACGGAGCAGGTAGGCTTCGTTCTCATCGGCATACCCGTGCGCGGACACGTACAGAATCACCTGTTCCTTGGCGTCCCCGGCGTTGATGCGATGCGAGATTTCACGCCAGGTTTCTGACCAATCGGTCAACGCCACGGTTCGAGTGCGGCGAATGCCTGAACGCTGCGAAAAGAGATCGCGAAACCAGGACACGAGAGCGGTTTCTTCCTCGTCGGTGATGCTTTTCAGTATCTCGACGCCGCCGTTCCAGCCGTGGATATTGTGAGGCAGGAGAAGGTTGTGTTCAAACCCGGAACCGATGACGACCAAACACGCAGGCCGGGTGCCTTTGATGTAGCTGAGCAGGATGCCGATGCCGATCGCCAAGCCGATGACGCAGGTCAGCACGATAGCCCGACGGCGAAACCGGCGCGACGGCATTTTCGAGCCGGGTTTCTCCTCGCCTTTTGCCTTCCAGGAACGCGATTCCGTCGATTCGGAGGCCTTCGCATCCGCATTGCGCCAATCAGGCTTACGAGCTTCGGGCATGGCATTCGCCTTCATCAATAGTCCGTGGTCCGTGGTCCGTGGGCAAAAGACGGTGGTTTCTTCCACGGACTACGGACTACGGACCACGGGCGACGATAGTACAAAGAGCGAAAACTGCATGGCGACGTTGCGGCCGTCGACGCGGATGGTCAACCGACGCTGATTTTGGATGCTGCCAACGATCAGGTTTTCGTTGAGGCGTAGAGCGAGCGTGAGCGACTTTTTCAGGTTAAGCCATTCGGGGTCTTTAGTATCCTGGATTAGCCGAAAGTACACCTGTCCTGCCACTTTGGGAAGCTCTTGCGGCGGGAGTTCCTCGGCTTCAAAGCGAAGGCCGGCGGCGCCTTTACGGAACAATTCTTCGACGCGATCTGAGCTGCCGACCTTCATGTCAAGTTGGCCTGCATCGGTCAGCATATTGACGCACTGCACCGGATCGAGTGTACTCTGCACGCCGATGTAAATCTGCGACGAGGCACTGAGCCAGGAGGGTTCCAAACCGACCTGCATCCGCCAGCCGGCGCCGATGAATTGGCGTTCCTTATATTCCGGTTCCACGACCAGGTTGAGCTGCGCATCCAGATGCTGTTTGATGAACGCAAAACAGGTTCCAAGATCGTCGTGGTCATATCTCGGAAACTCCGGCGGACGACGTGTCGCCCCGAAGATCGCCACTTGACCGACGATTCGGCTCAGCTCCAAAAATGCCGTCAGCGGATGGATGCCCGGCGACGAATGAAGAACTCCCAACACGCTGCTCGACTCGCTAAGCTGCTGCAACTGCTTGAGCACAAGCACGTCGCCCGGCATCTGCCGATCGAACGTGATCCCTTGCCTGGCGATATGCTCGGCAAGCCAATCGATTTTCTTGTCGAGCCTGTCCTGCAACGAACCCAGGATGCCGTCGGCCAACGGCTTCCAGGCATCGCAACTCATCAGCGGAGGAATGAACGAGACATCGTGCTGCAACCCACCGTCGGCGCGATCGGTCCGTTCTATCTGGGCGATCGGCAGAACCTGATAACCGGTTTGGTCTTGATTCCCCACCAAGATTTGGATGTTCAAGGCCCGCACCGCGATGGTTTGCGGGTCGCCGCCCGTGCTCTCGTCCTCAACCTCCATCGATTCCTGATAATAGCGAACCTTGGGATTGCGTTCGAGGGCGACGTTTGAGCGCCCGGCGAAAATCGCGGGCACGGCCAAATAGATGCGCAATACGCGCGACTTGTTCGATTGAAAATGCGTACGCAGATTCAACTCTGGCAGCACGCCGTCGCGCGGCAGGACGACCGGTGTGCCGTCACGCAGCCTGGCCTCCAGCGAACGAATCACGAGCCGATGGTTCGCCAGCGCCGTCGGGTCGATCTCGATGGAGCGTAGGCCCCAGTTGTAGTGCACGTCCCAATTGTGGTTGCGACGCATTTGGTCAATGCAATAACGATGCGCTGCCTGGAAATGCAGCGGACGCAAGAACATCTCGTTATGCCAATGCACCGCGCGTGAGGTCATGGATCGGTTCCCGACGTCGTTTATTGCTCGCTGTCCTCGTTTAGCGTTCGCATGGCGCCAAGCGAACGTCAAACGAAATCAACCCTATTTCATCCCAACAGCCGCGTAAGTTCAAAAATAAACCAGATTCTTTTGTTATACCACTCCGATCAGCATAGAGTATTTTTTCATCGTTGCGAGTCACTGGGCTTTCATCGGACATTTTCAACATGGCCAAGATGGTCATCCCCAAAGCATGGCCATCTTGGTCCTTGGGCTGGCATCTGCCGTAACTCTACTTTGGCTTCGCATCGCGCTGCAACAGCTTTTCAAGCTCCTCAAGCTGCGCCTTGAGACTCTGCACGCGCTCCAGAATCCCGTTGCTGTCCGACGCAAGATGTTTCGCCTGTCCGTGTTCTTCCTTGACTTCATCAAGGTTATTCATGACGACGGCAACGAACAGGTTGATGCCGACGAACACGCCGAGGAGGATAAACGTCGCGAAGAAAACCCACGCCCAGGGATGTTCCTTCATCAGCGGATCGCAGACGCCGACCCAGTTCTCGAAGGTGATCGTTTGAAACATGGTCCAAATGGCAAGGCCGAGATTGCCCCAGCGTTTGTCCTGGCCATCGACAACATCGGTCCCACGGAATAAATTCACGCCCAATACGCCATAGACATAGAGCAGTAATCCCAGCAACAGGATCACATGGCCCATTGACGGGATTGAGCGAAACATCGTGTCAACAATGAGCCGCAATTCCGCGGAATATGCGACGAGCCGGGTGATTCGCAACACGCGAGCCATTCGGACGATCGTGGCGAATTCGCCGAACTCTGGCAGGAAAGTGAGTGCTACAACGGTGAAATCGAAAATGTTCCAGCCGCTCTTGAAGAAATTGAGATAGCCCGGATGGCAGGCCATCAAGCGAATAAGGATTTCGACGACGAAGATCGCCTGCACACTGTGATTGAGCCACCAAAAAAGGTCTGCGTATTTGTGTTCCAGATACGGCGACGTTTCAAACCCGATGAGTGCCGAGTTAAGAACGATTACGACGAGAATGAAATTCTGAAACAACGAACGCAGTGCCGTTTTTTCGCACCAGGCTTGCAATGCTTGCATGATGAGGCTCCGAGAAGGTCGTGGGAATAGTGGAGTTCGATGACGGTATACTACAAAAAATGGTTTCGCATAATAGCTGCACGTCGGCGAAAATACTAATTACGAAAAAACGCCAAGAGCAAGCGTGGCCTTGCTCTTGGCGTTTGTCGTTTATCGTTGGTATTTTCGGAACGGGAGGCGTTTAGTAACGGACGCGCAGTTCGGTGCGATAGAGTTGGCCTGGGCCGTGCAGGTTGCCGAAGCCGAAGGCGCTGCCGAAGCCGACATCGAAACGATCGCAGATTTGAAGGCGAAGGCCCCCGCCGGCGTTAGCGAACGTGCCGCCGTTGACGGCTGTGTCTGCACCGCTTGGGAAGTCGGTGAATCGACCGCGGTAGGTATAGCCGTTGCCTTCCAGGGTGCCGATAACCTTGATGCAGTCGCCGATGTTGCAGAGCGTCTGGTTCAAGCTGACATGAAAATGGAACACCGTGCCGGCCGTGCCTGGGGTGCCGCCGATCGGAATCCACTGGGCGATTTCGGTTTGCAAATAGGTCGTCGAGCTGATCTTCAAGGCGGCCAGGAGTGCCGGTTCCAGGGATACGTGGCCCGTACCGGCGCCCGCGGTGGAATTGCCGCTTGGTAGATACGTGCGGAACTGAAACGTGAGCAACAGCAACTCCCGATCCAGCAAGACGGCTTTCGTGCCGAGGTTGATGTCGCCGAGGCCCGAATTGCTCGGACCTGTCTCAGGGCTGAAATTGCGATAGGGCATTTCGGTGAAAAAGCTGGCGCCACCAGCGGCAACTTCCTGATAGAGGGTTAGATCGTCATAGCGGATCACACGGGTGTTGGTCGCCGGGCCTTTCGTACCGATCTTGCCCCAGAAGAATTCGGATGTATCGGGGAAGCGGTAATTGAAGCCGGCGTCCCAGCGGATGCGAGTCTGTGTTACCGGTCGCGCGCCGTCCTGGAAAAAGGCGGCGTTGGCTTCGGCGATCCAGCGCGGTTCATAGCACGGATCGGGACAGCACAGCGCTTCGCACAGGCCGCCGAACAGACGATGCCCTGGATTGCACGAATCCGCGCCCATGCACCCTTGACGGCCCGGCACGCAGCTGGTGTTACTGCGACCGTAGGCATGAATGGGGTTTACCGGCGGCAGGGTGCAGCAACGGGCGGCGGGTCGCACCATCGGATCGAAGATCGCCACACCTGTCGCGGGCGGCGCCGCTGCCGGTTTTGGCGCCGGCAGCACTTCCGGCAGCACCGACGGCGTCAACGGCTTGGGCGCCGCCTCCGGAGTTTGCGCTTGCACCAGGCCGCCAGCCGCGAACACGCAACCGACGGCGGTTACACCTAACATCTGCATACCCGACTTGAGAATTGCCAGAAATGATCGAATCACGATATACTCCTTCAGAGAAAACTAGGAGGCCACGCTATTCTTGGTAGAAACAAGAGAACCGTTATTTTCCATATCGGAGGAATGATCGCTAAAATTCGCCCGTTCGGAAGAATCATCCGGCTGCGAAAGACCGTGGGCCTGCACAATCGGCAAAGACTGCAAGACCGGCATGACCCGCAATGTCTGCCGCCCTTCGCCAAATCGCCGTGTCGATGTTAAACGGCATATGCCGGCGCAAAGAATAACGCTTTTGCGGGGTCGCACCCTTCGATAAAACCGAATTTCTCAGCAAACTCACTGCAAATCCGAACAATTGATACCGATAACAAAATCCGTAAACGCCGTAGATGCGGCAGAATTATTTAAATCGGAACAATCGAACCATTCAGACAAATCGTTAAGAGTTTCACGAAAGGAACGGATTCCATGATCATGTCTAAACGAATTATTCTGGGGCTGCTTTCCTGCCTTGTCCTGACGCCGATCGCATCGGCTCAGGGCGTGGCACTACCCGCTCCCCGCCCCAACCTCTGGAGCTTCCTGCTTCCCACCGCGGAGCAGAAGGCGAATTGCAAGACCCACTTCTGCAATTCGGGTCTCGGCAAGATGGTGAGCAGTGCGACCGTGCCCATGTCAGCGATGACAGGCGGATTGATGCCCAATTGCTGTCTGAAGAACAGCATTGAGAACGACATCGCCAAGAAGCCGCCGACTTCTTCCGAAGGCGCCGCGGCTCGCATCAAAAAAGATGAAGAGGAGGCCAAAGCACGCCGCGAAGCCGTTCGGTTCCTTGGAACGGTGGACTGTAACTATTGGCCCGAGGCGACCGAAGCACTCATCCAAGGGCTGCGGAAGGATCCAAACGAATGCGTGCGTTTTGAAGCCGCCCTGTCACTGCGCAACGGTTGCTGCTGCAACGAGAAAACAGTGAAAGCCCTGGAGATGTGCGTCTCCGGCAGCGATAAAGATGGCTCGCCGGTCGAGCGCTCCGATCGCGTCCGAGCTGCCGCCGCCGACGCGCTGGCCCGCTGCCCGCTGATCCAGAAGGAAATCGAAAAAGAGAAGAACGGCGAGATCAAAAAAACCGAAGGCGTTGATCCGCGTGATTACTACCGCAACGTCGCCCAGATGCCGCGCGAGCAGGTCGTCGCCAGTGCCCGCGGCTTGTTGGTGAGCCTGCAAAACGTCAACAACCCAGCCACGTCCGCATCGCCTGGCGCAGTCGCGCCGAGCTACCAACGGTCCGGAAGCCTGTCTGGGATCGTCGCCAATGCGTTTGGCAACACCCACGTCGCGCCAGCGCCCGTGAGCGTCCGCGTTCCGAGCAAACCGCAATTGCCCTACGAGGTCGTTACCACTCCCAGTGCGGAGCAGGAATCCATCGTCCCGGCTCGCAATGTGAGGCCGGCAGTCCTCGCGCCCGCTTGGCCCCAATACGGCGTCCCCACAGCAGCCCCCGCCGCGATGCCGAGCAATGTCCAAGGCGGATTCCAATCGCCGCTGCCGACCGGCCCGCAATCGTCGGCCCAACCGAGTGAGTCCACCGGCTACGTAACCGTCCCCGGCGCTCCGGTCAACCTCCGCTTGAGCCGTCCGTGATTCGCACGTTCAGGACAAAAAGATCAGAGCCGGAAGCGTGAAGTGCGGCGGATGCAAAGCACCGCACTTCACGCTTCCGGCTCTGGCGTTTTCCGACAGACGAGACGCTACTTCGCCACCACGCGGAACGGCAACGCCTCCTTTTGAAGCCCCGCGAGCAAGTTCTTCAGCGACATCTCGGCCATGCGCCCGCGAGTCTGATCGGTCGCGCTGCCCAAATGCGGAACGATCGTGACGTTGTCCAGCTTTAATAGTGGATGCTCGCGAGGCAACGGCTCGGGATCGGTGACATCCAGTCCGGCGGCGTAAATTTGGCGGCGTGCGAGCGCTTCAGTCAGCGCGTCGGTATCAACCACTGGGCCACGGGCAACGTTGATCAAGATCGCCGTCGATTTCATCTTGGCCAACTCGGCGCGACCAATCAGATGCCTCGTCTCCGCAGTCAATGGCACGGTAAGGACGACGTAGTCCGATTGCGCCAGCACTTCGTCGCGCAAGGCATAACGAACTCCCAGCGCTTGCTCGACATCGGGCCGACGATTGCGATTGTGGTAAAGCACATTCATGTCGAAACCACGCGCACGCTTGGCGACTTGCGAGCCGATACGGCCCATCCCGAAGATGCCGACGGTTGCACCGTGAATTTCGCGTCCGAGCATGTAGGACGGATCGTAGCGGAGAAAATTCGGGCCACGGGCGTAACGATCGCCCTCCACAAGTCGGCGACCGGCGGCGAGGAGGAGCGTGAACGCCATGTCCGCTGTGGCGCCGTCGAGAACGCCTGGCGTATTGCCCACGGGGATGCCACGCCGCGTCGCTTCGGGCACATCGATGTGATCGACGCCGACGCCGAAATTGCTGATGACGCGAACCTTCGGCAGCTTGTCCAGCAGCGCTCCATTGACAGTCGGATGGCCGTAGGTATAGACGGCCACGACCGCGTCGGCACCACTTTGATCCGCGGCATCCCACGGAACCAAATCGACGTGAGGCTTCAGTAGATCGCCAACGGCTTGCGACAACGGCAAATCCGCAAGAACTTTCGGCAGGACGCTCGGCATCGGATCGAACTCCCAAATTAATTTTCAATATCGGCACGGTTATCCACGTGACCAACGCAACATCTGGATGACATCGCATCAAAGAAAATATAGTGCTCGTTGCACAGACGAAAGGATCATTTACAAAAAAACAACGATCCAGTGGGCATATGTTCTTTTGTAATAATTACAAAGATGGAATATCAATGAAAAAGTCTATACGTTTGACGCATTTCCGAGCCGCGACCGTAAGGGAGCGGCCGACAGGATGCCCTGCGGTTTATGTCGGCCTCTCCCTTACGGTCGCGGCTCGGAAATGCTCTGATCGGTTAGGAAAAGCGACAAGTTCTACAGCGCGACGTATAGCCGGCTGCGTTCACCGTCATCTTTCATCGTTTTTTCATTTGAAACATGCTATCATCCATCTGGAGAAACTCTTTCCATGTCATCAAATGTGGTCTTCCCGTCTCGAACATTAGGGGACACACAATGCATCGTTTCGCTAGATTCCTACAGATTGTCTGCACAAGCTTGCTGGCGCTTCTGGTCGTCGGTTCGCTCAGTGCCGATCCGCCGGCCAAGGATTCCGCGAAGAAACCCGTCGTCCAGCTTCCCGTCGGCACGCTCGACGCAAAGGACTGGTTGAAAGCCTCGACCAAGCCGTTGGCAAAAGGCGAAATCGATCAGCTTATCAACGCCGAACTTGCGAAGGTCAACGTCAAAGCCGCGGGCCGTACGACCGACGAGCAGTTTATTCGCCGCGTGTACCTCGACCTCACCGGTCGGCTGCCGACGCCTTCGGACATCGCGGCTTTTGGGCAGGACGGTTCGTCTGACAAGCGTTTGAAGCTGATCGACAAACTGCTCGATAGCAACGAATATGCCAGGCATTGGGGCCAATACTGGCGCACTGTTGTCACGAGTCGAGCGGAATTGAACTTTCAAAGTCTGCCGCTTGTGCCGCACTTTGAACGCTGGCTGGTCGAGCAGTTCAAAGCGAACAAGGGTTGGGACAGCATCACGCGCGACATCTTGACAAGCTCGGGCAAGATGCTGAATGCCGAACCGGACAAGAATGGCCAAGCTTTTTTCCTGATCTCGCGCCGCGGCGAAGACGCCGTCACCGAGATCGCGGCAGAAGCGTCGCGCATCTTCCTCGGTATCCAGATTCAGTGTGCCCAGTGCCATGATCATCCGAGCGATGTCTGGAAACGGCAAAACTTCCACGAGTTCGCGGCTTTCTTCGCACGCTATCGCAGCATTCCGGTGCGTGAAGAGATGAAGTTCATCGGGGCTGAGATTCGCGCCATCCCGTTCGGTGAACACGGCATGCCAGATAAAGACGATCCGAAAAAGCGCACGTCGATGAGCCCGCGCTTCCTCGACGGCAAGTCGCCGGGCAAAGCCACCGGGCCTGTCATCATCAACGGACAGAAGGGCGGCTTCCCCAAGGGTGGATTCGGTAAAGGCGGGTTCGGCGGAGCGGGTGGCTTGAGCGATGACGCTCGCCGAAAGGCACTTGCGGATTACGTCGTCTCCAAGGACGATCCGTGGTTCGCCGCCGCCTTCGTCAATCGCACCTGGGGCGAATTCATGGGACAGTCGTTCTATATGCCGATCGACGATCTCGGCCCGCAGAAAGACGCGATGATGCCCATCGTCGTCGCCCGAGTTTCCGCCGCCTTCCGAGGCAACGGCTACGATATCAAACAACTCTTCCGCGACATCATGAGCAGCGATGCCTACCAACGCCAAATCCGCCCAGGTGAATCCGGCGACGAGCACCTGCTCTTCGCCACGCGCAATCCGGTGCGCATGGACTCCAACGCCCTGTGGCAGTCGCTGACCAACACGCTTGGCCCAATCAGCCAGGGCGGGTTCGGTTTTGGCAAAGGCGGCGCAGCCGGCGGACCCTTCGCACGCTTCGGCGGCCTGGAGCAGCAGTTCAAACGCGAGTTCGCTTTCGACCCATCCAGCCGACCCGAAGAAATCGAAGGCAGCATCAGCCAGGCCTTGATCCTCATGAACAATCTGCAAATTCAGGCAAAAGTCAAGGCGTCCGGGAGCAACATGTTGGGCAAAGTGCTTGCGACCTACAGCCAAAATGACGAAGCGATTCGTGCGGTCTACCTGAAGACGCTCAGCCGACGACCGACCGACCGCGAACTCACCCGTTGCCGGGAGTTTATCGAAAACATTGGCGATCGCAACGAAGCCTTCGAGGACATCCTCTGGGCGCTGATTAACTCGACCGAGTACCAGATGCGGCGTTAACGCGAATCATTGCAAATTGCAAATTGAGAAAGCAATTTGCAATTTGCAATCTGAAATTACTTAGGGGTTTTTCCGATGACGCTTCAATCGATCATGCAAGCAAAGACCAATAGCGATGGCGTATTGAGCCGGCGCTCGTTTATGCGTACTGCCGCTGCCGGGGCTGCGGGCGTCGGCATATTCGACGCGCTGACGATGCACGCACAAGAATTGCGCCGGCGCCAGATGTCATGCGTGTTGCTCTTCATGCGCGGTGCGCCGAGCCAATTCGAGACGTTCGACCCGAAACCTGGCCATGCCAACGGCGGGCCGACGACGGCGGTACAGACAGCCGTCGCGGGAGTCAGCATCGCCAGCGCGTGGACGAACGTCGCCCGGGAGATGGGCGACATCTCGCTCATCCGCTCGATGAACAACCGCGAAGGCGAACATCAACGGGCGACCTACCTCATGCACACCGGTTACATCCCGGCCGGCGGCGTGCGCCATCCGAGCATTGGCTCGCTCGTCGCCAACGAGATCGCCCCGCGCGATTTCGATCTGCCTCACTTCGTCAGCGTGGGCAATCGCTTCACGACGCTCGGCTCGGGCTTTCTCGGCATGCAGGTCTCGCCGTTCGTCGTCGGCGATCCGAATCAAATGCCGAACAACACGCAGCTACCTGCCGAAGCCACGCAGGCGCGATTCAATCGGCGCTTGAATCTGATGCAGGACCTCGAACAGGATTTCTCGGAATCCGGCGGCGAGGCCCGTGTGCGCGATCACCGGGCGATCGTCAACACCGCCGCCAGCATGGTCCGCAGTCCGCGGTTGCAAGCGTTCGACCTGGCGCGCGAGACCGGTGCCACGCGCGATCGCTATGGCCGCAATACGTTTGGCCAGGGTTGCTTGCTCGCCCGGCGATTGATCGAAACCGGCGTGACGTTTGTCGAGGTCGAATTGAACGGTTGGGACACGCACCAGAATAACTTCGAGACGACGACCCGTCTGAGTGGCCAGGCCGACGCCGGCTTCGCTTCGCTCGTTCGCGACTTGCGCGAGCGTGGCCGGCTGGATCGCACGCTCATCATCTGTATGGGCGAGTTCGGCCGTACGCCGCGAATCAACGCTAACAATGGCCGTGATCACTACCCACGTGCGTTCAGCGTCGCCATGGCGGGCGGCGGTGTGCGTGGCGGGCGCGTCATCGGCTCGACGAGTGCCGGAGGCAACGACATCGCCAACCGCCCCGTCGGTGTCGCCGACCTCTTCTGCACCTTCTGCCACGCCCTGGGCATCGACCCACGCAAAGAAAACCAGACGCCGATCGGCCGCCCGATCCGCATCGTCGACGGTGGGCAACATGTGCGCGAGTTGTTCTGATGACGCTCGTGATTTGCCGCTTGCGGCTTAGCGCTCGGCAGGTACCACGCGAGCGCTAAGCCGCAAGCGGCGAATCGAAATCGGAAAGACGTAATTTCGATTATCCTGAGCGGTTGGAACGTACGGTTGCCGTAGGTTCCAACCGCTTACTGCGTGCGCGGCTCTGACTCTAGCTCAGCCAAGGAAATTAAATTTTCCCCGGATATTTCTTGACGTGGGCGAAACTCCATTTACAATCCCCTGTGCCTTCATTCGTCGCTACCACCGCGATTGCGCGGATTCTTTTGGGAAGGGTAAACCATGATCGAACTCGAAACGACTGAGGCCGGCCCGTCGCGGCGTCAGTTTTTGCAAGGGACCGGCGCCGCTGTCACCGCCACCGCGCTGACTGGATTCGCCGCGTCCGACACGCCAGCTGCCGAATTGCAACCCGGCGGCGGCGGACCGGTTCCCGCCGTTGGCCCCGGCGCCGCCAAGATCACCCTCAACGTCAATGGCCGCGATGTTCAGACCAGCGTCGAGCCGCGCGTGACGTTGCTTGATGCGCTGCGCAACTATCTCGACGTCACCGGTTGCAAGCGTGTCTGCGATCGCGCAACCTGCGGCGCCTGCACCGTGATGCTCGACGGCAAAGTCGTCTATTCCTGCACCATGCTCGCCATCGAAGCGCAAGGCAAAGCGATCCGCACCGCTGAAAGTCTCTACAACGACGGCAAAGCCGATGCGATTCCGGTGGCCTTCGCCCGTACCGACGCGCAACAGTGCGGCTTCTGCACGCCAGGCTTCGTCGTCGCCATGAAAGCAGTTCTCGAAGCCAACCCGCAGGCCACGCCCGCGGAAGTCGAACGCGGCTTGCAAGGCAACATCTGCCGCTGCGGCACCTACGAACAAATGCGCGATGCCATCTACTCGCTGTGCAATACGAAACGCGGGAACTAACGGTTTATTCGACGAAATTACCATTCCCTGGTTGGGATTTCCGCTTGCGGCTTAGCGCTCGGAATATCCCACGCGAGCGCTAAGCCGCAAGCGGAATAACATAAGGACCACACACCATGCCATGGCCAGTAACTCGCCGACTGATCGGCACGCGAATCCAACGTCTCGACGGCATCGAAAAAGCCACCGGACGCGCAAAATATAGCTTCGACATCAACCGACCTCGCATGTTGCACGCACGCATCTTGCGTTCGCCGCACGCGCATGCGACGATCAAAACGATCGACACCGCAGCTGCGGAAAAGACCGCCGGATTCCGCGGCATCTACCTCATCAAGAAGGCGGGCGCGGAACTGTTCTTCGCCGGCGATGAGATTGTCGCCATCTGTGCCGACACGGAAGAGCACGCCGAGGACTGCCTTCGTGCGATTCGCGTCGAGTACAACGTGCAGCAGCACGTCGTGAAGGAAGCCGACTCGCTGACGGCGCAGACCAACGTTACAGGCGGGCTTGGGGCCAACAACATCGTCGCCGCCGGCGATTTCGCGACCGATAACTTCGACACCGTTGCCTTCCAAGGCGCCGCTGCGACGCACGAGGCGAGCTACGGCATCGCCGTCATCTCGCACCAGTGCCTCGAATCGCACGGCCTCGTCGCCGAGTGGGACGCGAAGCAGGAAAACCTCACCGTGTGGGCATCGACGCAAGCCGTCCCCAACACGGCGGAAGGTTTGCGTGTGCACTTCAAGCTCAAGCCAGGCGAGGTCACCTGCATCTGCAATTACATGGGCGGCGGGTTCGGCAGCAAATTCGGACCGGACATCCAGGGCATCGCCGCCGCCGAATTGGCTCGCTCGACGCGCCAACCGGTCAAACTCATGCTCGACCGAGCCGAGGAAGTGACCGTCGGCGGCATTCGGCCGTCCGCTTACGGTACTGTCAAGATTGGCGGCACGAAAGAAGGGCGTCTCACCGGCTACGAAGTCGATTGCTACGGAACCGGCGGCGTCAACCGCGGACCGACCGTCAACTTCGGCCTGCTGCCGTACGTCTACGGACCGTCGATTCCGAACATCAAACGTCGCCATCGGGTCGTTCGCACGAACATCCAGACCGCTCGCGCGATGCGTGCCCCGGGCCATCCGCAAAATGCCATTCTCACGGAACAGGCGTTGGATGACCTGGCGGCGCGACTCAACGTCAACCCAATGACGCTTCGCCTCGCCAACCTGCCGCCCAACGACATGGCCGAACGCCAGGCCAACCCGCGCACGTTCCCCGGTCAACGTGCTGATATCTATCGCACCGAGATCGCGATCATCCGCAAGATGTGCGGCTGGGATCAAGCCTGGCATGCGCCCGGTCAAGGCGGCAAGGGGACGATCAAGACTGGCCTCGGCATGGCCCTGCACACCTGGGGCGGCGGCGGTCGTGGCCCTAACCCGACCCGCGTTACCATCAACGCCGACGGAACCGTCGTCGCGCAATCGTCCTCGCAGGACCTCGGCACGGCTCACCGCACCGTCATGGCGATCATCGTCGCTGAGATACTAGGGTTGCAGCCGACCGACATCACCTGCATCATCGGCAACAGCCAGCACGGGCCGTCAACGCCATCCGGCGGCTCGACGACCTGCCCTGGCACGTCGCCCGCAATCCTCAAGGCCGTTGAACTCGCCGCCGAGGCGATGCTCACCGCTCTGGCGGGTCGCCTCAACGTGCAGCGCAATCAGCTATCGATCGCACCGGGCGTCGTTGTCAATGCGGCCAACAATCAGCGCATCCCGTTCCGCGATGCTTGTCGACAGATGGGTGTTCCAAACGTGCAAGCCAATGGCGATTGGCCCGTCCAAAAGGACCTTCAAAGCAACGCGGTCCTGCGTGAAGAATGGACCACCCGCCTGACCAATCAAGGCGTCGGCGGCGTGCAAATCGCCGAGGTCAAAGTCGATACCGAGACCGGCGTCGTTCGCTGCTCCCGCTTCTGGACCGTGCAAGACTGCGGTTTGATTATCAACAAACTCGCCTGCGAATCGCAAGTCGCCGGCGGCATCATCATGGGCCTGAATTACGCACTCTACGAAGAGTGCATTTACGACCGCCAAACCGGACGCCAGGTCAATCCCGACATGGAGTTCTACAAGCTCGGCGGCATCGCCGACATGCCGAACATCTACGTTCATATGCACGATATGCCCGAGCGCGGCGTCATCGGCATCGGCGAACCGCCAACAATCGGCACGGCGGCGGCGGTCGGCAACGCCATCTTCAACGCCATCGGCGCCCGCGTCTCCCACGCCCCGTTCACGCCCGAACGCGTCCTCGCCGCCCTGGCAAGCCGGAAGCCTGGCAATCCGTAAATGCAAAGTACGAAGAGCGAAGAGCGAAGTACGAAAAAATACTCGCCTTCGTTCTTCGTATTTCGCTCTTCGTTCTTCGTTCTTCGTTTGGAACAACACGATACATCTTGGCCTCCTCGACGGAAAGATAAACCATGAAAAACTTCGCATACTTCCGCCCCACGACCCCGGAGCAGGCCGTCGCGCTGCTCGAGGCGCGTTGGGGCAATACCGAAATGCTCGCGGGCGGCACCGACCTGCTCACGCTACAAAAACAATACATCGCCCAACCCGCTCGCGTTGTCAGCCTTAACGCGATCGGCGGCCTGAAAACCATCGCCGTCGGCGAACGCAGCGCCTCCATCGGCGCCGGCGTCACGCTTGCCACGATCAGCTCGCATGCCGACCTTCGCCGACTGTTCCCCGCTCTCACCATGGCGGCCAGCGAAATCGGCGGGCCGCAAATCCGCAACATGGGAACGCTCGGCGGCAACCTCTGCCAACGCAATCGCTGCTGGTACTTTCGCGACGAACATTCCCCCTGCCTCCTTCGCGGCGGCAACACGTGCTCCGCCATCGAAGGCGAGAACAAGTATCACGCCATCTTCACCCAAAACCATCGCTGCGTCATCGCCAGTCCCTCGACATTGGCAACCGGCCTGATCGCGCTTGGCGCTTCCGCCGAGGTGCTCGGACCACAGAACCGCCGACGCAATGTCGAACTCGCCAAATTCTACACCGCTCCCGTCGGCCCGAACGATCGCGAACATTCGCTGGCGGCGAACGAACTCGTCACGAGCGTCACCATCCCCGTGCGCGGACTGAACAGCGCTGCGTATGAAGTCCGCCAACGCCAGTCGTCCGATTGGCCTATCGTGCAGGTCGCCGTCGCTTTCTCCGGCGGACGCAACGGCGAGAAAGCGACCGGCGTTCGCATTGTGCTCGGCCAAGTTTCGCCGACGCCACTGCTCTCGGAGACCGCGGCCCGAGCGCTGGAGGGCCGGCCGATCAACGAAGCCAACGCCACCGCCGCCGGCCGCGCCGCCGTCGAAGGCGCGAAACCGCTCGGCCAAAACGGCTACAAGATTCGCCTCGTCGAAGTCGCCGTCAAGCGAGCGCTGATGCTAGCCGCGGGGTTGCCGAGGTATTGGGAGGCGTAGGCGTTTAGCCGCTCGCCTTTGGCGAGCGCGAGCGTGGCCCTACTCTCCGAAGCCCGCGTCGCGGATTGAATCCACCGCGACGCGGGCTTTTTTCACGCAAACGAAAGCTCCCGATGAATTCCGTTTCGCAACAACTCCCCGCCCGTGCCTGGGTCGTCACCTTCGCGGGCACGGCGATTAATCTCTGCCTCGGCATCCTCTACGCCTGGAGCGTGTGGAACAAAAGCCTCGTTCCGCGCGACGAGAAACTCTTCGGCACGGCGATGACCGGCGCAAACGAGGGCTGGCACTACCTCTCAAATTTCCAGGCGACCTTGGCTTATTCCATCTGCGGCTTCGTCTTCGCGCTGGTGATGATCGTCGGCGGCAGGCTGCAAGATCGCTACGGACCGAAACTCGGCGCCACCGCGGGCGGCTTGTTTCTGGCTGCGGGATGCATTCTCTCCGGTTGGATGCAGAGCTACCTCGGCCTGATCCTGGGGTTCGGCATTCTCGGCGGCATCGGCATGGGGTTGGCCTACGCCGCCACGACGCCCGCCGCTGTGAAATGGTTCGGACCGCACCGTCGCGGCCTGATCGTCGGCATCGTCGTCGGCGGTTATGGCGGCGCGGCGATCTACATCGCGCCGCTGGCGAATTGGCTCATCGACGGATATGGCATCTCGCAGAGCTTCATCGTGCTGGGAACCTTCTTCGCCGTCGTCGTCGTCATCGCCGGCCAGTTGCTTTCTTGGCCGCCCGCCGGATACATTCCCCCAGGACGGGTCGGCGCGACCGTTCAAAATACACCGCCGCCACGCGCCGATTGGCCTGCCTCGGCCATGCTCAGAACTTGGCAGTTCTACGCGCTAGTGTTTCTCTTCCTTGGCTCGGCGCAATCGGGCCTGCTCGTGATCGGCTTCGCAGCGCCGATTCTAAGTAGCACGGCGAAGGATGTGGAGTTCTTCGCCGCCAACTCCTGGCTGCTCGCCGCGTTCGGTGGATTCATCAACGCCACGGGCCGTGTCGGAACCGGAAGATACTCCGACGCTATCGGACGAACCAACGCCTACATCATCAACGGCCTCATCTCGGCGATCTGCCTGCTCGCAACGCCGTACGTGATGGACACGAAGAACGTCTGGGCCTTATTCATCGTCGTCGGCGTGGCCTACTGGCAGTACGGCGGCGGGCTTGCGCTCCTGCCCGCGTTCACCGCCGACTTCTTCGGCTCGAAGAACCTCGGCTTCAACTACGGCCTGGTCTTCATCGGCTGGGGCCTGGCCTTCGGCGTCGTGCAAATCGCCAGCTATCTGCGCGATCAGGGTATCCTGCACTACGCATTTTATCTGTCGGGAGTATTGCTTATCATCGCCGTCGGCGTATGTGCGAAGCTGCGGCGGCCGGCGAATTTCGAGGCGTGATGGCGCAACTGGCCAATCATATCTGTTGCGAAAATGATTGAATGTGTAATTCGCTGGCGCGCTGAAGGTTATCCGCGGTCATCGGCGAAAAGCTCAATCTTCTCCGAAATCAGCACATCGAGCCGCCTGGGTCACAATCGTCCTATCAAGAAAATTCCTCCCCTCTTGACTTGACTTGGATTCTTTCAACGCCTACAATCAAAAAAGATCAATAGCAAATTGAATCAGCTGGCGTGCGTCGATTTCAGAAATCGACAGTGGATAGGTCAAGATCATCATCTGGGCGGATCTTGACGATTGTGCGGGGAAAGACACGGAACATTTGTTGCTACCCAAGGAAGGGAAGCCCCTACGTGCCCGTCTCAAACACATATACTGATATTACGTCGTTCGCGCCTTTACAAAGCCGTCGTTCGACTCGGGCTGCGCATTTCGCTTCGTCGAACGTGCGCCGCAGTTCTTCCGCTTTTGCCATTCGATTCCACGGGTGCGCCGTGCACGACGATCGGGCCGCACTGAAACAGCAAGTCAAGGACGCCAGCGACATCGCCGATGTCGTCGGGCGCTACATCAGTCTGCGCCCGCTCGGTCCCACGTTCAAAGGCATTTGTCCGTTTCACGACGACCATCGGCCGTCGTTCGATGTCGATCCGCGCCGGCAGCGTTATCGCTGTTGGTCGTGTGGCAAACACGGCGATGTCTTCGACTTCGTCCAAGAGTTTGAAAAAATCAGTTTTCCCGAAGCGTTGGAACTTCTCGCACGACAGGCCGGGATTTCTTTAGAAAAAATTCAAAAAAAACCGACAGGACCCAGTCGTGCGGGTATGCTTGACGTAATGAGGTGGGCTGCGGAGCAGTTTCGGGAATGCTATTTCGAGGCGCCCGAGGCTGCGATGGCACGGAAGTACCTCGGCGAACGCAAGCTGACAGGCGAAACCGTGCGGGCGTTCGGTTTGGGTTATGCTCCAGGCACGGGCGGATGGCTAGTGCAGCGTGCCCTCATCGCCAAGATTTCCGCAGACATGCTTGAGACAGTTGGTTTGATTGCGAAACGGAACGAGGGCAGCGGGTATTACGATCGATTTCGCGATCGGGTGATCTTCCCGATTCGCGATATTCAATCACGCACCGTCGGATTTGGCGGGCGCATTCTGCCTTCATCACCAGTATCGGCTGATCGACCGCCGCCGAAATATTACAATTCGGCGGAAACTTCGCTTTTTTCAAAGAGCGACCTGCTTTATGGGATCGACGCGGCCCGGCAGGCGGCAGGAAAGGCGGGGTATCTCGCCATCGTCGAAGGATACACCGATGTCCTCATGGCGCACCAGCATGGCGTAGGCCAAGTGGTTGCCACGATGGGGACGGCATTGAACGCGCGACACATCAAGAAACTGCGTGGTGTGTCGTCCCGCGTCGTGTTGGTTTTTGATGCAGACGCCGGCGGCGACGCCGGTGTGGATCGCGCACTCGAGGTCTTCGTCACCCACGACCTCGATTTGCGCATCGCCACGCTGCCCGAAGGACTCGACCCGTGCGATTTACTCGTGGCGCGCGGCCCTGAGCCGTTCCGCCTGGCCCTTGAACAGGCCGTCGACGTGTTCGAGTACAAATTGCAGCGTGCCTGGGCGAAACATGCCGCCAACGGAGTTGACGGCAAACGTCTCGCCGCCGAGGAGATGCTGGGCATCATGGCGATGTCGCCCAGCGAAAGCTCGGTCAAGACCGACCTGATGGTAAACCGGATCGCCCAACGTTTGAGTATCAAGGAGGAAACCGTATGGACTCGATTGAAGGAGTTGCGGGCCAACCGCAAGACATCGGAATCGCGCGAAGCGCCAAGGCCAGCTGCCGTGGCGTCGAGCACCGTTCCCCCAGTGTCCGAACCCCAGACCGCGCGGGCGGCGCGGCATGAGATCGAATTGTTGGAACTGCTGTTGGCCGAGCCTGCGCTCGTTCCCGGCGCGGTGGCGGAGATTCCGCCGACCGATGTAGAGCATCCTGGTCTTCGCAAAGTAATCGAGGCTCTTTACAGCCTCCATGCCGAAGGGCAACCGCCGGACCTCGATCATCTGCAACCACGCCTGGACAACGTGCGCGTGTGGGATAAATGCCGCGAGCTTTACGATCGCGGGCTCGATTATCCCGATCGGCGATTTACGTTCCAAAAGGTACTTGCGCGGTTTCGCGAACGCTCAATGGAGCGGCGCAAACAGGCCATTCTAACACAGTTGCAGGGAGCCGTCGATGAATCGACCAATCTCGATCTACTGCGGCAATTACGAGACCTCACAAGTCGCGGGAGCCATTAAACAGGCGCACGCACGGATGAAAAACCGCGCCTCGGCGAACTCCCGACCTACGACTTTCGACTCCTGTTACACCACGGAGGAAAGAATGGAACTCAAACTCGACGACGGCCTGAAAACGTTGATCGATTCCGGCAAGGAAAAGGGCTACCTCACTTACGGACAGGTGAATGAATTCCTGCCTGATGACCACGTCAACCCCGAGAAGCTCGATCAGCTTCTCATGCACCTCGAAGAGCAGGGCATCGACCTCATCGACGAAGCCGACGTCGGCGAGCGCGAATCGAAAGACGGCAAACCCAAAGCCGAAATCGATACCGAAGCCGACGACATCGAAGCCGAACTTCGCGAAATCGATGTCACCGTTTTCGAGGACCATGCCGGCGGTAAACGTATCGACGACCCCGTGCGGATGTATTTGATGCAGATGGGCTCGATCCCGCTGCTCAACCGCAAGGAAGAAATCGAGCTGGCGAAGAAAATCGAAGTCACTCGCAAACGCTTCCGACGCCGCGTGCTCGAATGCGATTATGCTCTCGCCCAGGTCGTCGATACCCTGAAGCGCGTGCACAACAATGAGCTTCCGTTCGATCGCACGATTAAAGTCTCGCTGACGGAGAATCTCGAAAAGGACAAGATTCTCCAGCGTATGCCGCATAACCTCAAGACGCTCGATCATTTGCTCGAGCAGAATATCGACGACTTCACGAAGAGCATCGACGAAACGCTTTCGGAGGACGAACGCAAGTATTATCGTCGCAGTCTGAAGCTGCGCCGCCGCAAGGCGGTGACGCTGGTCGAAGAATTGTCGATCCGCACGCAGCGGGTTCAGCCGTTGATGAAGAAGCTCGATCAGATCGCTAGCCGAATGACCGAGGTGGAGCGCCAGATCGCCACGCTTGACGTAACGAACGGCCACGCCGAGGAACGCGCTTTCCTGCAGAAGGAGTTGCGCGACCTGATGATGATGACGCTCGAAGAGCCGGGCATGCTGCAAAAGCGAGCGGCCTCCATCAAAGAACGCTTCATGGAATACGAAGACGCCAAGCGTTCCCTATCTGGCGGTAACCTTCGGCTCGTCGTGTCGATCGCCAAGAAATATCGCAATCGCGGCCTGTCGTTCCTCGATCTCATTCAGGAAGGGAACACTGGCTTGATGCGAGCGGTTGACAAATACGAATACCGCCGTGGCTACAAATTTAGCACCTACGCCACCTGGTGGATTCGTCAGGCGATCACCCGCGCGATCGCCGATCAGGCTCGCACGATTCGCATTCCGGTCCACATGATCGAGACGATGTCGAAGCTTCGCAACGTGTCCAAACGCCTCTTGCAGACGTTGGGCCGCGAACCGTCAATCGACGAAATGGCTCAGGAAGCGGGCATCACCGCCGAGGAAACTCGCCGGGTGTTGAAGATCAGCAAGCATCCGATCAGTCTCGATCGGCCCGTGGGCGAAAGCGAAGACAGTTACTTCGGCGACTTCATCGAAGACGAAGGCGCCGAGTCGCCGGTCAACGCCGCCACGCAAGAGATGCTCAAGGACAAGATTGAGCAGGTGTTGAAGACGCTTACCTACCGCGAACGCGAGATCATCAAGCTTCGCTACGGCCTTGGCGACGGCTACACTTACACGCTGGAAGAAGTGGGCCGAATCTTCAAAGTGACTCGCGAGCGCGTCCGCCAAATCGAAGCGAAGGCGGTTCGTAAGCTGCAACATCCGGTTCGCAGCCGCAAGCTCGAAGGCTTCCTCGACACGACGAAGAAGGCGTGATTCCTACTGTTTTCCGCTTGCGGCTTAGCGCTCACATGCCGTACCCTCATGCGAGCGCTAAGCCGCAAGCGGAATCGCCTATCCCTTCCGCGGCTTGGCAAAAACCTGCGTGTAGTACGTATCGCCCTTCTTATCCTTGGTAACGCCGACGCCGATCTCCGTGTATTCAATCTCCAATATATTCTTCCGATGGCCATCGGAATCCATCCAGGCTTCGATAATCATCTCGATGGTAATCCCGTCCTCGCCCATGCCGATGTTTTCGCCGGCACGAAGGAATAGGTACTTCGCATCACGCATGCGGTCGAACGGCGACTTGTCGTCGAGCGTGTGCTCCATCTTTCCTTGGCGGGCCATGTTCTCGGAGTGAGCACGCGCGAGTTTGCTGAGCGCGATATTGAGGGCGAGCGGGCGGGCGTCCTTCTTCTTGCGTTCAGCATTCGTCAGTTCGAAGACTTTGACTTCGTCCGCCGTGCTTTTGAATGGGGCGGGCTTCTCGCCGGCAGAAAGCGAAACGCCCGCCGCCGCCAGGACGAACGTCCATCCGATCATCGCCAAGATTCGTGCCATGGTCGCTACTCCGCAGCTTTCTTTTTGGTATCCTTTTTCTTCGGATCGGCCTTCTTCGGCATTTCCGACTCGCGGACGAAATCATAAACGACAGGGCGTTCCCAGGAGTCGCCGAGTTTGTCGGTGAACTGTTTGTGCAACGGATCGGCGAGGAATTTGTCGAGTGTCTCAGCGTTTTCGAGCAGGACGACCACGCCGACCTGGTATCCTTTCTGGGCGAGACCGGGCGTGCCAAATTCCGCGGGTTTGCCCAGCCAGACGCCGCGAACGCCTTCGATTTGCGGGAGCGTTTTCAGGACTTCGTCGGTGATCGCTTTGACCTGCTCGGACGAGGCTTCCGTCTTGGTTTTGAGGACCAAGGAATGCACGAACGGCGCCTTTATTACGGCGTCGAATTCTTTCGCTTTGCGCCGCAGGCTGACGATTTCCTTGGCCAAATCGGCGGTTGATTTGGGACTGGCGTTTTGCAGCGTGGCGATGAGGTCGTCCTTGTCCTTGATCGATTTGTTCGCCGCCGCCAGATCCTTCTTCAATTTCTCGGTGGTGTTCTTGTCACCTGTGGGCGTGGTTTTCTTGCCCTTGAGTTCGCTCTCCAACTGCTTGATGCGTTGTTGAAGCTGGGCCATTTTCCCGTCGTCGCGAACGTCGTTGAGTTTGAGCTTTTGGATTTGGGCTTCGAGTTTGAGAATCGCCTGATCGCGATCGGCGACTGTTTTTTTCAGCGTTTGAACTTGTTTGCCGAGATCGTCCTTTTTGCCTTGGGCGGGAGCTTGGTCTCGATGTGTCCACAGCAATGAGCCGGTTACCAAGACGATGAACACAGGCAGCGTTTTGCGAAACATGAAGTGTCCTCTTTCAGCCGAAACTATGGTTTCATTGTCCGAGCCTGAGCGCCAACGAAGGGCGCCGATCGGCCCTCAGATCCTAGGGTGTGTCAAGCGTCAGCGCCGACGCACCATTCATTCCAAGGTGTGGTGCGTCGGCGCTGACGCTTGACGCACCTTACGATCAATTACGAACTTCAAATCATGATAATCATCATCGCGCGACTCGGCACGAAAGTTCCTGGAATTTGGGGGCGCTCAAGTCTCTTCGTCGCGAATGCGCTTCTCCCAGTCGGCCATTTGCTCGACAAGAAACGCGAACGGCACATCGACTTGCGGCACATGAAACGCCGTCTCTGCGAGATGACTGAGGTCCGACTGCGTCGCTTCAACACGCTCCAACTCGTTTGCGAGTCGCACCAGCCACGGGGGCAGATCGAGGCCGACGCCGCTGGGCGTGTTTGCGAAGGGCGCGAGTTCTTTTTCAAGCGGCGAGATGTCATCGGGATCGCGCGGCTTCTTTGCGTCTTCGATGGCGGGTTCGATCAAGGCACAGAGGTGATCGATGACCATTGGCTTGACGAAGCGTTCATCGATGCGGTCCCGGATCGTGGCCAGGCGGATGCCGTGTGAGCGTTCGAGTTTTGCCAAATCTTGGACATACCTGTCCGCGCTGTCCTCGGTGATCGCTTCGACGCGTTTGCGCCAGAGCGCCGCCGCCGTCCCATCGCGGCGTGCGAGCACTTCGTGGACGATGCTGAGCGGCTTGAGCAGCCAGGCGGCACGGTCGTAGCGGGATTTCAAACGCAGGTAGTCGAATAGACGGTAGATATTCTCGCCATAGTCCGATTGCGTAGTCGTGGCGTTGTAGTCGCGCAGATGGTCGTAGTTTTCGACGAGCGTTTGCAAAATCACTTGCAGCGTGCGCTCGGCATCCTCGCGCGAGATCGTCTTGTCGAGATCGTCCACCAGTTTCAATGGCCTGAGCGGGTCCGGCTCTTCCTGAATGTCGCGTAGATATTGGCCGACGCCGCGAAGCAATATGCCGCGCAGGTTGCCCATCGCCAGAAAGCGGGCGTGAAACAACTCGCGGCCATAACGTTTGATGAAGTCGATGAGTTTCAGCCAATCGCGTTCATGGGTAACCAATTCGAGCGTGGCGACCCGCAAGGTTTGGCTGTGATCGCGCCAGGTGACTGCGAAAGGCTCGACGATTGTTTCCAGCGCGGTCATCAAACGATCCGATGAAATCGCTTCGTGCCTGGCGCCGGCCATTACCGCTTCCACCGCGGCTTGCAGGCCGAACTGGAAGAGGCGATCGTACTCGGTGATGCGCGGACCGCTGAGCGTTTGGTTGGCTTCCATCGAACGGGCGAAACGCAGCAGTTGATAGGTCTCGCGGATCATGCCTTGCTTGGGCAGATTGTGCACCAGCCCGCGGAGCATCATCTGCGCGAGGCTGGCACGCAGAATCAGGTGCGGATGACCGCCCTGCGCGAGCGGCGTGTACAACAACGGCTCGCCGCCGAAACGATCCAGGAACCGCGGCAGAATGTCGCGGGCGGCCTCGACCTCGGCATGCATCAACGCGTGTTCGAGCTGCAGCGCGAACGGATGCCACGATTCGCCGTCGTAATTCGGCTCGCCGCGCTCGAGCAATCCGCTCATCGCGCCGAGCGCGAGGGCATGGTCGAGACAGGTGGCGATGGCTTGATTGAGCAGGCGTTCCTTGGCGCTGCGTTGGCGTTCGTAGGCGCTCATGCCGTCGAAAGCGCCGGTGGGCTTGGGTATGTCGTGATCGTGAATTCGTTGCAGCAGGTCACGCAGCTCGCGATCGTTCTGTTGGGCGCGTTTGAGCCAGGTGCTCACCGCGCTCGGCGCCGTCGACACGACGCCGACCTCGGCTTGCAACGTGCGTGCGGCGATGTTCCAAAGCCTGGCCAGCGTGGACAGGAATTGCAGCCGCTTTTCGAGGCGTTCCGCTTCGTATCCGAGGTCGAACCCCTGCACCGGGGCGGCATCCATGACCGAACCTTCGACCTCGTCGTCCGTCGAATCTTGATAGGTCATGTCGTCATACGCGGCACCGTAGATGTCGTCGTCTTCAGCGTCAGCGTCAAGAGTTTCGCCATTGTCTTCGACCGCGTCCTCGCCGACGCCGAGCAGATCAAGACGCGGCACATTCCACGATTCGTCGGCGTTGGCTTCGAGGTAGTCGAAGAATTTGATACTGAGTTCAAGCAGCGAGCATTTGGCGGCGACGTTTTCTGCTTCGCCGATGGCAAGACTAATGCCGAGCATCCAACGCAGCGCGAGCGGGTGGAACGAGTGTTCGCCTTGATCCAGGGGAGTCTTGTCGCTTTGGCCAAGCCAGGTCACTAAGAGCGAAGCCGACGCGCGAAAGTCGCGTTTGGCCAGAAGGGCTTCGACGACGAGGGCGAACGCCTTGGGCGAGCGGAAGCCGTCGATCTGATCGCGCCAAAAGGCGAGGTCCGCCGCTCCGCCGCCGCGCTCGCGCCAGCGTGTCAACGAACGCGCGACATGTTCCGCCGACTGCGTCGCCTCGGCGCCATGCACATGTTCGATGTCGTTCACCGTCGTCGTAGCGAAGCGATCCCACCATTCTGCCAGGCGGTGCATTTCCTTGGCCAGGTCTTTGTCAGGCTTAAACGTGCCGGCGTAGGCGCCTTCGCTCAACATGCGAGCATAGAGATTGAAGAGCTGATCGACTAAATGAATCAAGTCGTCGATACGGATGTCGCGCACGGCATCCTCGACGGCTTGAAAACGCGGATATTGACCAGCAAAGCCGAGAATATTCCACGGATCGGGCAGCGCGCCGCACAGGATGCCTCGCTTAAGCAAATCCTCGATATGAGGCAACAGCTTGGCGGCCTCGGGAAGTCGGCCTTGCTCGACCATGATTCGGCCTGTCGTCAACAGGCACTGCATTTCGGTCTGCACACGCACCGACACAACCGGAATGCGCGCCGCCTGGCGTCGGGCGGCGTCGGCGTAACCGATCTCGGCGAGCAACTCGGCCAAATGCCGCTGCTGCAACTGCAAGGCTCGCTGATTCGCGAGATGCTGATTCAGCGCCTGACGCACGCCGCCGAACGGTTGCTTGAGTTGCTTGGCTTCCTTCTGCAAACGTTCCGCGTGTTTGCCCTTTATCGTCGGCAACAAATAGGCGTAAAACGACTCGCGCATCTTGGCGACGCGAGGCACAAGGTTTGCCAGCGTCACCGTAGAATCGTGAGATTGTGGCGTCGACCCGCACACTGCCGAGGCCATCAGGATTGTGCCCGCCAGCACGGCCGCAGATTCAAAGATCATCTCCTCGCTGTTCGGGCCGAGCTTGGATCGCCGCAATAGCCCGGTGAGCAGCACCTGCCTTAAGACGAAGCGGCGATACCGGCCCTGGTTGTCGAGAAAGTGTGGATCCCACTCGCCGAAGCAATAGTTGGGCCGTTTATCGGCTGGATGGTTGAAGTCATATGCCCGTGGATCGAGCGCCAATTCGTCGAGCAGGTCGAGTTCGAAGAATGCGTCCGAACGAATATCATCGGGCGTGTCGGCGAGGATCTTTATCGCGATCTCGACAATCTGCCGATAGGGGCCGACGGATGCACCGATTTCACGAATATAGAGCGGCACCGGGCGGATTCGCTCGTGCGGATAAATTTCGCCTCGCCGCTCATTTTCGAGAATCGGAATGGGTCGATGGCCGACGTAATCGTTGAGTTGTTTGAGCGCGTCGTCTGTGATGCGTTTGATTTCGTCCCACGGCCCGCGCTGGCTTAGCACGGATTCACAAGTGCGCAATAAGAAGAACGGCTGCCAAAGGTCCGAGTCGGCGACGTGGCCGAGCAGGTCCGCGTGGAACACGCGGTAAGCGGCGGGCAGGTTGTGGAAGGCGATGGCGATAACGGCGTCGGCCTGGCTGGAGTCGGCAAACGCCGCCGCACCGGACTGACGCAACTTCTCCAGGCGATCACGCAACAAGGTTGGGATATCCTGCCAAGGTTTCTCCGAGCCGTGTTCCGTGATGAAAGCCCAGGCGTCGTGGAATTGCTTCTGGAATCGGGGATCGGATTTGCCAGTCGAGAAGTTGAGATAGCCCAGTAGCGCCGAGAAGGCGATCCGCTCGTCGATACCAGGAAAGCGTTCGTCGTGCGTCATGAGACTATCCGAGAAGGCGTCGCGGTTTGCCAATGGGAACATTGTATCACGCTTTGGCCGATGGAATTGTTTTTCAGAGCCGGAAGCGTAAGCGACGGTATGTTCCGACCGTCGCTTACGCTTCGGGCTCTGAAATAAGTCCGACTGTTTTCGTTTAGCGTTTGCGAGATGCCGTGCCAGCAAGGCATCCCGCGAATGCTGAACGGGGAACGGAAGTTTTGTCGGGTGCGTAAAGCCTGGTTTGATTGCGGCCCGGTGGATGTGGTGAAGTGCGCTGCGGGCAGGGCTGGTTCGTATCAATCCGGAATCGTCACGGCTTCGTTGCCGGCTCGCGTGGCAAGCGCTTGGTAGAGCGTTGGGCTGATGCTGCTGCCGATGACGCGCACTGTGCCGTCGCCGTAGAGGAAATTCGCGCCGATCGTGTGTCGGCTGGCGAAGTCCTCGGGGTGGCCTGAGGGGTCGTTCGGCGGGTGATCACACGTACCAAGAACCAGCGCTTGGGCTTCATCGATGCCAGCGATGACAGCGGTCCAAGTGGCCGTCATTCGCATGCTGCAGCGTTCGCCGACCATGAAGGTATTGCTTGTTCCGTCAGTGATCTGGACGAATCGCAGCTGGCTGTTGCGAAAGAAGAAGCCGTTGCCGGCTGCGGGATCGGTTTCGATTTCGTTGCTGCCAAAAACGCCGACGTAATCGCTATGCGCCAGACTGACGGTCGCACCGGTTGGCGTAAAACTGCCAACGTAGTCATCGGACGGACAGATGAATACTGCCAGGCGCTGCGTGCGTGCCGAGGCATGAACCGCGTTCGTCACATCCACATTCAGTTTGATCTGTGAGCTTAACGGAACCTGGTCGAGTTGTGGCAAAATGTGCGTCGCCCAGCCCCAGCCTGGACCGGTTTCGACGCCCGCCGCCACGTTCATAACATAACCTGGCGGCAGCTTCTTGTTGGCATCATGGTACGAATGCAACGCCAGGCCGATTTGCTTGAGATTGTTGGTACACGTCGTCCGGGCGGCAGCCTCGCGTGCCTTCTGCACCGCTGGCACGAGTAGGGCTATCAGAATCGTAATAATAGCGATGACGACCAGCAACTCGATGAGAGTAAATGCTTTGCGACGGAATTCGTACATGGATCACCTCGACAGCACGCATGTTATACGTTGTATTACCTTGGTATAACGAAGTTGTACTTGCGTGGCCAGTCGTTTCTTGTTTTTTTTTCGTCACTGTGCTGTGGTCTACGTGATTTTTCGCTTCGGAGTGCAGGTTTCACGCTCGGAAAGTCCGGCTCAAGCGTTGTGCCGTGTGCGGAAAACGGAATTGCAATCGCGAGAAATTCCCTATAATGACCGCGACCCACCGAGAGAAGTTTCTCTCCCCAATTTCCCATTTTCATGAGGTACTGCGATGCGTTGGCTTTCCTATGGCGTTTTCGTTGTCGGGTTGGCAGTTTCGTTGCCTTTTGTGCAAGCTGGCGAGTTCAAACTCGAACCGGGCTTCACGCTGATCTTCAACGGCAAGAATCTCGACGGTTGGCAGGCGAAGGGCAAGAAAGATTCGTCGTTTGAAGGCAAGACCGATGCCTTCAAGGGCCGATTCAAGGTCCAAGCCGGTTCGCTGGTCGTTGATCCTGCTGTGAAGGGCGACTCGTACCTGGAGACGAATAAGGAATTTGCTAAGGACGTAACGATCAAGTTCGATTTCAAGGCCGGCGCGAAGTGCAACAATGACATCTTCCTGCGCGGTATTAAGTTCGACATCGTTCCAGGCAACAAGGAAAACAAGAGCGTGAAGGAAGGCGAGTGGGCATCGATGGAGATCGTCGTCACCGGCGACAAGGTCGAGCACAAGGTCAACGGCGAAGTCGCGAGAACGTCGAAGATCAAAAGCACAAGCAGCACTTTCGTAATCCGAGCCGAGTTCGGCGCGATCGAAATCAAGAACATCCGCGTGAAGAGCTGATTCGTCAGTTTCCCGGCCGCGCGACTAAGAATCTTACCACGGATTTCACGGAAAACACGGATAGGTAATAATACCTGCGGTGTATTTTCCATCTGCGTAATCGGTGATATCCGTGGTTTTATTCATTTTTCTTCTATCCTGTCGTGCGCTCATCCGCTCTGAAATCCACATCCTCCTCTTGCTGCATGCTGGTCGTTGTGCGATATTATCACTCAACGCCTGGGGGTGCGCGCATGGATTCGGTCGAATTGCGAGCGATTGATCTGTTTGCCGACGATCTTGCCGTCGATGACGTATTTGCTGTGCTCCGCGCCGCGGGGTTCCGCATCAATGGGCGCGGAATGCGTGAAACCGGCGGGAACGGGTCCACATCGCTCAGCATTGTCGATGGTCGCGGCGAAATCGAAGCGGCGCTCATGCGTTGCCGACAACTTCGCGCCAATGACGCCGACGCTTACACGCCGATCTTATTCGTCGCCGGCGATGGCGATCCGGCGATTCGATTGGCGAGCATGGAATGTGGTGCCGACACGTCTCTGGCCAGGCCGTTCGCGCCGGCAGAGTTGCTAGCCCAGGTTCGCTCGCTAATTCGCGTGAGGGAACGCAGTGAGCAGCTTGCTGTCAAAGCCGCTGACGCACAACGGACGAGCGTGAGGCTGCACGAAGCCAAGCAGCAGATGGATCAAGAGCTGGAATTGGCTCGGCGCTTGCAGGAAAGCTTCCTGCCGCAATCGCTGCCGGCGCTGCCGGGTTTGCGCTTTGCCGTCAAGTACAAACCGTATGCGTCGGTTGGCGGCGATTTTTACGATGTCTTTCGGCTCGACGAGAAGCACATCGGTTTCTATATCGCCGACGCGATGGGCCACGGCGTGGCTTCGAGCTTATTGACGATCTTCGTCAAGAAAGGCGTGCGGGCCAAGGAGATTACCGGTAAGAATTATCGCCTTGTGCCTCCCAATGAAGTGTTGGCAAGGCTCAATAGCGATCTGATTGACCAACAGATTCCCGACTTGCCGTTCATTACGATGGCGTACATGCTGTACAACGTCCACGACCGCACGATACAGTTCTCGCGGGCGGGTCATCCCTATCCGCTGTATATTCCGAAGGTCGGCAAGCCGGATTATTGGCAACTCGAAGGCAGCCTGCTCGGTGTGTTCGAGACGCACTATCGGCAACAGGTCCGCCAGCTGAATCCGGGCGACAAGTTGCTGCTCTACACCGATGGCATGGACGCCGCCTCGTTCGGCGATCAACCGGTTGGTATGTCGAGTTTGCTTGCCGCCGCAGAGACGCATCGGGCGCTGCCGGTGGAACAATGGATCGATCGGCTCGCATCCGACCTGTTCACGCAAACGCGGCAGAGCGACGACCTGACGCTAGTGGGAATGGAGTTGGTTGACTAGCCCGCAGCGCAAGTTTTGAAGTTGCGCATTTGTCGATATCTCAGGAGCTGACGACAATAAGGATTCATCCGCAATGGTGTCAGAGCCACGCACGAAGTACGTGGTCCGAGTTCTACTTTGAACGGCTAGGTTTGTCCGATCCATTGAATGGTGGCACAGACATTCTTGTCTGTGTTTGCGGTTTACACAGACAAGAATGTCTGTGCCACGAATGCGACAAATCCAACCGTGTGAAGTATCGCAAGCGCGGTCTGTTCAAACCACTTACTTCGTGCGTGGCTCTGACACCATTGTAGACAGCCAAATTCCGAATGTGGTTGACATGGCACACGATCAACGCTTCAAGACATTGCTGCGAACTTTTTTCGCCGACTTCCTGCGGCTCTTTTTCGCGCAGTGGGCGGCGCGGTTTGATCTGTCGCGCATCGAATGGCTCGACAAGGAGGTCGTGGCCGGTTCGCCGGAATCGCCGGTGCATGTCACCGATTTGCTAGCCCGCGTGCATGCGTTGCAAACGGTGGAAGGCATTCATTCGGCGAACGACGAATCGTGGCTGATACTGGTGCATACCGAGATTGATTCGGGCGATTCAGCAACTCGGATTCGGGAAAAGATGCCGGAATATTATTGGCAGCTTCGCGCGACGTATGGGATGCCGGTGCTGCCGATCGTACTTTTTCTGCAAATGAATCTGGACGGAGTGGGCGAGGATGTCGTCATCGAGCGGTTTTGGGAAATGGAAGTCAACGCGTTTCGTTTTCTTCGCGTCGGCCTTCTGGGATTAGATGCTATAGAATATGTTCAGGGCGACAATTGGCTCGGCGTTGCTCTGTCGGCATTGATGAAGATTCCGCCCGAACGAGTTGCCTGGCTCGGAGCCGAGGCGTTGCGGCGTTTGTGCGGAGCGCCGCTCCCATTTACGGATCGCTATTTGTTGGCGGAATGCGTGCAAGCCTACTTGCCTCTGAAGGCGCCAGAGCAGGCGGCGTTTCAAAAGTTATTGGAGTCGGAGCCCTATACGGAGGTACGAGCGATGAACCAGACGGTATTTGAAAAAGGAATCGAGCGGGGTATCGAACGCGGCAAGTTGCTTGGACAGCAGAAAATGGCGATTTCGATGTTTCGCGAAAAATTCGGAGTAACTCCCGAGCCATTGCGCGAACATGTCGCGCACCTTCCAGAACACGAGTTACGAGCGTTGATCGTCCGCCTAATCAACGCGAACTCGCCCGATCAACTTGGATTAACGATGTCAGCGAATTGATCAACCAAGTGATTTCGCCCGAGCAGATTGGCTTGGCCGAGGTGACAACGTGATCGGTGGTCCGCGCAACAGGGCCGCCAATTTCCCTGAACGAAAAAGGACATCCCATGCCGAAATCGATCCCCGTTGCCGTCATCACCAATCGCGATGGCACGCATCTCGAACAATGGCTGCCGTCGTTAGCCGAGATCGAGGAGGTCGAGAATGTCTCGCTCGTCGATCCGTCGGGCGCGTTTGTCGATCTCGCGCGCAAGTCGCTCGGCAAGCGCTTGCGCGGCGTGCACAAGACCGCCCCGGAGATGTACAAGCAAGCGAGGCCCGCGCTGGCGGTCGTCAGCCTTGAACCGCGGCTCTGTCCCGCTGCCATTGATGCCGCGCTTGACGCGGGGTGCCATGTGCTCTCCGAAAAGCCGGGCTGCGTACGAGCCGAGGATTTTCACCCGCTCGTGCGCAAAGCAGCGATGCAGCACAAACATCTGATGATGGTGATGGCGAACCGCTCGCATGCGCCGGTGCAAGAAGCTCGCCGACTGATTCGCAAGGGGATTTTGGGCCGCATTTACGGCATCGAGATCCACATCGTTGCCGATCAGACTCGGCTCACGCGCAAGGAATACCGCGAAACTTGGCAGTGCATACGGCAACGTGGCGGCGGCGGGCATCTCGCCTGGTTCGGCATCATGTGGCTCGACATGGCGACCTACGTCACCGGCCTGCGCGTCGAAGCTGTCGCGGGTTTCACCGGAGTTGTCGGCGGGCAACCGATCGACGTCGAGGACGCAGCGGTCATGTCGCTCAAGTTCAACAATCGCTGTTTCGGCACCATGACTTCCGCGTACTACCTCGATCGCGGCGTGCAATCGCACATCCAAATCTGGGGCGAACACGGCTGGATGAAACTCGCTACCGTCGAAGAGCAACCGCTCCAATATTACACCACGCGCGGCACCAAAGAACCACGCGTACAGGAATACACCTATGCCCCAGGCGGTCGAGGCTACACGCCATATCTGCGTTCCGCCGTCCGCGCATGCTGCGGCCTGGAAGACCCGCCAATGAACGGCGACGAATGCCTGGCCCTCGTGCGTACGGTGTATGGCTTCTACCAGGCGGCGCAGAACGAGCGCGTGCAGCGGGTGACGTGAACGATTCCATAACGCAGTGCATGATGGTTACGATTAGAAAGCCTATCCCCACAACTCCAGCGCTGGGGCGGCGTCGCAGATTTGCCAGGGGCGGTCGATCGCGGTCGTCACTTGGGATGCGGGATCGACGCCGAGGGCGTGATAGATCGTCGCTGCGAATTGGTTCGGTGTGATGCGCCCATCTCGGACGTAGGCCCCGATGCGGTCGCTTGATCCGATCACGCGCCCGGTCGGGATGCCAGCGCCTGCCAGCAAAATCGTGAACACAAAGGGCCAATGTTCCCGCCCGGCGTTGGACTTCGTGACCTGTGGGCTGCGGCCAAACTCACCCATCACGATCACCAGCGTATCGTCTAACAACCCACGCGATTCCATGTCGTCAAGAAGCGCGGACACGGCTTGATCGGTCGGCGGCAGCAGCTGATTCTTCAGCGCGTTGAAGTTGTCACTGTGGGTATCCCAACCCGCTTCGAGAATGCGAATCCAGTTCACATGGACGAGCTGCACGCCCGCTTCGATGAGGCGGCGACCGAGCAGTATCGATTGGCCGAACAGGTTGCGCCCGTAGAGATCGCGCACGCGGTCAGGCTCGGCGCTCATGTCAAACGCTCGCTGTGTATGCCCGGAACTGAGCACGCTGTATGCACGCTGATAGAACTGGTCGAGCGTTCGCCCCTCGCCAATTTGACCGAGATGTCTTTGTTGTTGGCTAACGGCCGCGAGCAGGCTTTGGCGGTCTTGCATGCGCTGCGTGCCCACCGTCGGCACGAGACCGAGGTCAGCCGGAGCGAATTCGTCGCTATTGGGGTTCCCGCGCGGCACCAACGGATCGTACCGTCCGCCGAGAAATCCCGCATGTTGGCCAGCGCGGATTGGGCCATTGACGGCAATGTAATCAGGAACCGTGACGAACGCCGGCACGGCCCGGTCGCGGCGATTGCCGATCGCCGTCAACGCCGCACCGATGTGCGGATGATCGTCGCGCGACAGATTTTCGCTCAGCCCGCTGGCACGCGGATACTCGTGCCCTGTCATCATCCAATAGCAACCGCTCGGATGGTTTGTGTCGCGATGGCTGAGACTGCGAACGATGGCGTATTTGTTTGCACGGTCCGCCAGCATCGGCAAATGTTCGCAGACCTGGATGCCGGGGACCGATGTCTGAATCGGGCTGAACTCGCCGCGAATTTCTTCGGGCGCGTTGGGCTTCATGTCGAAGGTGTCGTGATGCGACATGCCTCCGGAGAGAAAAATGACGAGGCACGACTTCGCCCGCCCGAACGTTCGAGGCCGCGGCTCGTCGGCTGCAGCTGCTGATGCGCGTCCCTGAAGAAGGCCCGGCAGCGTCAGGCCGAGCACGCCCAACCCACCCGCGCGGAGGAGTTCCCGCCGAGTGACGCCCTGGCAGTTCTGCGATTTCGGACCATTGATGGTAAGCATGCGCTGGCCCCCCTCTTCATTACGTGTTCTTTAACTTTCCAAATGTATCCTACACTACTTCAGGCACGGCGAGAAGCAGTTTTTTCGAGAATCCCGCCGCAGCGATTCACCGCATGGCTGGGAACCAACGAATCAAATCTCCCGCATCATGTTTCCGCTTTGGGCTTAGCGTTCCGAATGTCCCGAGCGAGCGCTAAGCCGCAAGCGGAAAACTCGGAATTCGCGTGCGGTCGCAAACTCGTATAATCTCCCTGCTGCTACCCGCCCGCTTGATCCACCATTCCCTCCATTGGTACTCGCACATGACCT
>CAMAUE010000023.1 GCA_945861245.1 Singulisphaera sp. GP187 | reverse complement strand
CATGCAGCACCTTCAGTCGATCACGTTCTTGCTGGCTCATCTCGATCCGGTCCTTTTGTTGCACGCTCATAGCTGTCCTCCTTGCCCAAGGGCGAAAGAGGACATTTCTATTGCGTTATGACCGGACATTTCTATTTTAGTTCAACAGTTCGATACATTGTGATACGGTAATATGGGTGAGCCTAGCCGCGTAAGCGGCAGGTTGAATAGCGGTTGAGATTTATCCCATGAATCTTTGGCTCGCGATTATCGATTTTTTCGCCAGCGGCCAACGCCGCCGGGGCATCCCCGTCACCTTGCCCGGCGAGGAGGTCGTGAAGGCCCATCGCGTCACTGCACCGATCAAGACCGCGATCACGTTGACCCAGCATGAAACCGGTATTACCTTCGACTTTCCGATGTGCGATTCCGTTCGCTCGATCGAAAGCGAAGAAGCTTGGCGGATTTTTCAAATCGGGTTATTTTTGGTGGTTGGCGCAGTCCTCGCTCACGCGATCATCAAAAGCACAATACCAGGCCTCATGAGTCATCAAATAGTTGGGGTTCCGTTTGGGGCCGGACTAACAATTCTCGTTATTGCCGCCAATCGGGCGTCCAGGTTGTTGCGGGAAAAAGACGCGCAAAATGACAATCCGCAGCAGCTCTCCGTCGCGGGTAACCTCCTGGTCCGCACTTCACGCGATCAGCAGAAGCAGGTTTGGTACGAGAACGAGATTCGCGACATCGTTCTCACGCAGAGCGCATTGACAGGCGCCACGGATGATGCAGGCGGGTATACCTACAATTTCCGCCTCGAAGTCTGGCTGCACAACGGCGAGATCGTCAATCTCATCACCTGGAATTCCGTCGTCCTGAACGCCGATGACGGCCCGCGCGAAGAACTGGAATGGGTCACGACGCAGCTTCGGCTCGCGCTTTGGCCAACCGCGACGAGTGCCGAGCCGAGCCCAGCGGACGATCCGCATGCCAACGCCATCCGGGCCAAGGATGCCCCGCGGGAAGAAACCCGATATACCGAATGAGGACCGATTTTCGTTTAGCCGCTCGCCTTTGGCGAGCGCGAACGTGGGGTTCGGTTCGCGCTCGCCAAAGGCGAGCGGCTAAACAATCATCGGGCGGAGTCATCCCATGGCCGGCTTCAAACGCACCATCACTATCACTCGACCCATCGAACAATTTTTCGATTTCGCGACCGATCTCGCCAACGCCTCGAAGTTCTTGCCCAACATCACCAAGGTTGCGATGATCACCGACGGCGGCATGAAGCCCGGCGCCAAGTTTAGCGAAACTCGCGTCATGCGCGGCAAGGAACATACCGCGGTCATCGAGGTCGTGGAGCACCAACGGCCTACGGTTCATGCCGCCCGTGCCGGCATGATGGGCATGCAGGCAACCTACACCTTCCGCTTCGCATCCGAAGGCACTGGCACGCGCGTGGACATGGAGGCGGACGTTCGCGGCAACTTCCTCTGGTGGCTCTTCCTCGGCATGATGTCGCGGATGATGGAGAAGGAAGACGGCCAATATTTAGAGCGACTCAAGAACGCCATCGAGGCCACGTGAACGATTGCCTTTCGCGAATTCCGCTTGCGGCCGAAGTGCATAATTGCCTTGAGCAATTCCGCATCGGTAGGGTGTGTCAAGCGCCAGGGCCGACGCACCAGTTCTTACAGGGGCCGGTGCGTCGGCGCTGGCGCTTGACACACCCTACATCCTGCTCGGGTGGGATATTCCGAGCGCTAAGCCGCAAGCGGAAGACCAGTCATGAGTGATGTTTTCGACGAACTGTCTCGCCTCATGTCGCGCGAGCGTCTGCTTCTCGATCCGCGCGCCGATGGGCGAGGCGTTCGCGTTTGCGTCATCGACAGCGGCATCGAACGGGCCACGCTTGCAACAAAGTACGGCACGTCGCTCCAACCGATCCAGGGCGGCATCTTCTCCGTCGATCAACCCGAGCCAGCGGCCTACGACGGACACCAGAGCACGCCGCACGGCACGACCGTCGCCGACATCATCCTCACACTCGCGCCGGCGGTGCAACTTTTCTCCGCGGACGTCTTCGGCCCGGCAGGCACGTGTGAGGTCGAAACCGTCATCAAAGCGTTACGCTGGGCGTATGAGGTGTGGAACTGCAAAGTCATCAATCTCTCGCTCGGCGTCACCGAGCAGAAGTTGCAACAACTTCCCAAACGTCAGCAGCTCTTGCGCGTGATCGAAGAAGGCTATTTCCGGGACATCGTCATCGTCGCGGCGGCGCACAACGATCACCCGTTTACGCGCAGCTACCCGGCAATGTTCGCGCCGCCCCTCTTGTCGGTCGACAAAGGCCTGTTCGACACGCCGATGGAGTACGCCTATTCGCCGCGCGAACAGATCGAATTCGCGGCTCACAGCCGGGGCTATCTCGGTCCATTCGCCGTCGAGCCTGCAACAAGCTGGGCGGCCCCGCATCTCACCGGTATCGCGGCGCGGCTGTTGTCGCTGCGACCCGACCTCAAGCCGTTCGAGATCAAGACACTGCTGTATTGGATGGCGCGGGCGGCGAAGTGAAATCAACGCGTTTTCCGCTTGCGGCTTAGCGCTCATATGAGCGCTAAGCCGCAAGCGGAAATCAATTGAGGAGCCATGATGTCCACCGCCGTCATCAACGACGTTCTGCGTTCCCTCGATCGAGAGATTTGGCTCATCACGGCGTCGTACGGTGACAGACGGGCCGGGCTGATCGCGACGTTCGTCAGCAATGCGTCGATCGTGCCGGACATGCCGCGCGTGGTCGTGGGCATCGCCAAGCAGCACCACAGCTGGGGCGTGATCGAGGCGAGCGGCGAGTTTCTCATGCATCTGCTGGACGAATCCCACGTCGAACGAGTCTGGCGTTTTGGTTTGCGATCAGGCCGTGATGGCGACAAGTTCGCCGGGCTGGATGTGAGAGTTGGGCAAGGGGGGCATCCGCATTTCAGCGATGCGCCGGCCTGGTTGCATTGCAAAGTGGAAGCATCGCTCGATATCGGCGATCGCATGCTTTATGTCGCCGCCGTCATCGATGGACGCCAGGAACGCAAGACGCCCGGATTGACGATGCGGCGATTGATCGAGCTGGCGCCGCCGGAACGGTTGCGTGAGTTACGTGACGGATTGGCTCGCGATGCCCAGGTTGACGCGGCAGCGATCCTGGCGTGGCGAACAACATTTCGTTCTTAAGCCCAGGGGTTCGGAGTACCTCACCCCTGGGCTTGGTTTTTACTGACTCTCAAAATCGATCGGCCACACCAGGCCCGCGCCGAAGCCGCCGTCGACGTAGAGCACCTGGCCCGTCATCCACGACGACGCATTTGAAGCGAGGAACACAGCTGCCCCGATCATGTCCTCCGGTTGCCCCAGGCGCACCAGCGGCGTGTTCGTTTCGCCCCAGGCCTGCATCTTTGGCTGCGACCAGAGCTTCTTCGTCAAGTCGGTCAGCACGAAGCCCGGTGCGATGGCGTTGACACGGATGCCGCGCGGGCCCCATTCAAGCGCCAGCGAGCGCGTCATGTGGCCCAGGGCGGCCTTGCTGAAGGCATAGGGCATGACGCCTTTGAGCGGGCGATCGTTGTTGAGGGACACGATGTTGATCTGATTGCCCCGTCCACGTGCCAACATCGCCTTGCCGACGGCGATCGAAAGCAGGAACGGCCCTTTGAGATTGATGTCAAGGATGAAGTCGTAGTCGGCTTCCGTCAACTTCTCCGCGAGCATACGCCGATTGACGCCGGCGACGTTGATGAGCGTATCGATGTGCCCGAACTGCTTGAGCGCCGTCTCGACGAGGTGATCGATAGCGTCCTTGTTAGCGACATCACACACGATCGGCGTGGCGTTGATCTCGCGTGCCGTCGCTTCGAGTGTGGCGGCATCGCGACCCGTGATTATGACGCGGGCGCCGCGCTCAGCGAACCCCTGCGCGATCGCCCGGCCGATGCCTCGGCTCGCGCCGGAAACAAGGATGACTTGGTCTTTGACGGAAAATAGCATGTCGGTCATCGGTTAATCCATTGGCCTGCTTGGCGCATCCTACGAATGTGGTGTATTGTGCGTTGACCGCTAAGCCGCAAGCGGCGGGACGGTTACGCCGCCAGATTGCGCGTTGTCACGCCGAGTTTTCGTGCCTCTTGCACGGCTTCACGAATTCGCGCGAACGGCTCCACCAAATCGACATTGGTGAGCTTATCCAACCGTTCGCGAATCATCTCGATATCCTGCGGGAACTCTGTGTGACAAAACACCTTCGGCTGTACCATCAGGCCCGGCATACTGCCAGTGCCTACCGTCGCGCCGTACCACAGAGCGACAGGACAGTCGATTCGTAGTCGCACGTCGAGGCACATCCGATTGTCGACCACCACGAGTTGAACGGGCGTTGTCGATTTCTCGAACAGCGTCTTGCCGATCACTTCACCGGCGATGTAGGATTCGAGCGTGTCGCCATAAAGGATTTGCTGAACTTTGTTCGGCTGGACGGCTGTGGAAATGCGAAATTCGAGTGGTCTGCCCCAGGCGTTCGTAACGAGGTATCCGCCGAGAAAGCCGTTGCTTTCCTGAAAGACGGAAAGGAAGCCCAGGTTACTGCAGGGTGTTGCTGAAGGAGCTACCACCATGCGCCCTTACTCCTTGCCAAATAATAATTAGGTTGCAAAGCGAAATGTTCGCTCGCGTGAACATTATTAGCTTCGACTCGGCAGAATGGGTAACTTCACGTTGAATGGGACCGACCGCAGGCAGATTGTGATATTCGCCCTACTAGCAATCGTCAGCATTGCAATTGCCTATTCACTCGGCACGATTCTCCAAGTTTCGCCAGTTTGCCGAACCGGTATCTTCAGATACGAATTCCGTTTGCGATTTTGTGCTTGTGCAAAAATCTCTGAGCGCAATGCCGAGAGCGCGATGTGGCAAGGCGCCGATAGTTCACTTTCCCGCTTGCCCAATATGGCGCTGCACGAATTTCGTCACCCGTTCCTCGTAGCCCGGGAAGCGGAACATGTCCTCATGTCCGGCCCCGGCGATCATCCATAGCTCTTTCGGCTCGCGCGCGGTTTGAAAAAGACGCTCGGCATCGATCGGCAGAACACGATTATCCTGGTCGCCACTGAGGAGAAGCAGCGGGCAACGTAGCTTGCTTATTTGATCCACCGGTCGGAAATCATCAATCGACAGTTCCAGCCGACTCTCAGCAAATGGCACGAGCAGCGAGCACGTCAGCCAACCCGGCATCCTTGTATAGCGGCGTGCTCGCCGATCGACGGCATTCCTCATGTCGTCATACACACTCTCGCAAACGACGCAGCGGACATCGCCGAGTTCCTCGCCAGCATAGAGAATCGTCGCTCCGCCTTGCGAGATGCCCAGGCAGGCGATGCGCTCATGGCCGCGCTTGCGCATGAATTCGAAAGCGGCGATCAGGTCGGCACGTTCGCGGTAGCCGAAAGTCGTCGCGTCGCCGGTCGATTCACCGCAAGCTCGGGCGTCATAGAGCAGGACGGCGAATCCGAGCGAGCGGAACAACTTGGCACGGTGGATCATCTGCCAGCGCGTGCCACGATAACCGTGCAATAGCACGATGGCTGGCGCGGAGGAGTCAGCGGGGACCAGCCAGCTGGAGATGGTTTCGCCATCGCGCGTCGTGAAACTGGCGTTCTCGACCGGGTAAGGAAAATCGCTAGGCGGTGCACCGATGATTGACGGCTTCGTACTGGTCGCATGCCGAGCGGCCAGCCAAGAACCGCCAACAAACATCACGCCCAGAACGGCTAGGCCGAGTATCGCACGCATGAACCATTTTCTCATCGATTGCTAGCTCCGACTGAGTATGTGGCAATTTGTAGTTAACCCTAAATGCTAGAAATCGGGGCTCAACGCCAAGATGTCAGTAGCACGCCCTGAAACAACAGGAATACCAAGTAGAAGCCCGCATCGATCAAGAACAGGCCGAGCTGTTTTTGTTGCGCGATATGATTCGTAAACGCCGCGGCGGCGACGATCACCCACATTGCGGCGCCGAGGATCAGGCCATCCGTCCAATGGCTGTAGTGGACATTGACGACGACAAACGCCATCCCGACCGCCGCCACGAGATAGGACGCAATCATCCCGCCGAAGAAGGTGACTGGGTTCATCTTCGCCCTCATCGCGTTCACTTCGGCCTCGCTCCAGCCGTGCATTGCAACCCAAAGTTTCCCGAACAACGCCTGATACCAAACCCCGCCGAGAAAGAACGACCCCAGACCGGCGACGAGCACGGCAAGCCAATTGATGAGCGCGAGTTTTTCGAGCATGGTGATGATTCCTTATTTTGGCGAGCCTAGCCGCGTAAGCGGCAGGTTGAATGCGCGATCACCAACGTCAACCTGCCGCTTACGCGGCTAGGCTCGCCAAAGGTCTAATTTTCAACTTCGCAACGCATAGAATACCCCTCACAATTTTTTTCTCGATGGGAGCCAATCATGCGAACCGTTTTCGGCGTTTGTATCTGTCTCACACTTGCTTCGACCACTCTGGCCCAAACTCCGCCGCCGCGTGGCTACACGATCCCGCTGCTCGATTTGGCCGATCAGACGAAACGTCAGGTGATTGTCGATCGCGAGAAAGGCCAATACCTCGGCCATCCCACGACCTTTCTTTTCGAGGACGGCAAAACGATCCTCATCGTCTATCCCAAAGGTCATGGCAAAGGCGCCATCGTCATGAAGCGCTCCACCGACGGCGGCCTGACCTGGAGCGAGCGCCTGCCCACGCCGAAAAGCTGGGAGACCTCGAAAGAAACGCCCACGCTCTATCGCACTATCGATCCGAAGGGGCACAAGCATCTCGTCATCTTCTCCGGCATCTATCCGATTCGCATGGCCCATTCCGCTGACGACGGCAAGACCTGGAGCGAATTGAACAAGATCGGCGATTACGGCGGCATCGTCGCCATGTCCAGCGTCGAACGCCTCAAGAACGGCGATTATATGGCCCTCTTTCACACCGGGCTTTACGCCCTCGACGGCAAAGTCACCAAGCCGCAAAAATATGCCATCTACAAGGCGATCTCGAAGGACGGCGGCCTGACCTGGGGTGGGCCGATCTTCGTCGCCGACAAGACCAACGCCTGGCTGTGCGAACCCGGCTTGATCCGCTCGCCCGATGGCAAACAGATGGCGGTGCTGCTTAGGGAAAACTCCCGTAAGCATAATTCCCACGTCATCTTTTCCAACGACGAAGGCGAAACCTGGACCAAGCCGACCGAGCTACCCGCCGCCCTCACCGGCGACCGCCACACGGGGCGATACACGAAGGACGGTCGGCTGTTCATCAGCTTCCGTGATACGACGCTTGAAAGCAAAACAAAGGGCGACTGGGTGGCGTGGGTCGGCCGCTATGACGACATCGTCAAAGGCCGCGAGGGCCAGTACCGCGTGCGGCTAATGAAGAACAACAAGGCAGCCGATTGCGCCTATCCCGGCGTCGAGGTGTTGCCTGACGATACCATCGTGACGACGACGTACGGCCACTGGATGCCCGGTGAATCACCGTACATCGTGAGCGTGCGCCTGCGGCTGACGGAGTTGGATGCGATGGCGGCGAAGCGGTGAGCTTTGGGTGCGGGGAGCCTAGCCGCGTAAGCGGCAGGTTGATGCGCCCGCCCGCCAGGAAAATGAATGTTCAACTCACCTCGGTCGCGTGAAACTCACGCTGGCGGAGGTTATTCAGAAGGAGCCCATTACGCCAAAGTTAACCTGCCCCTGCACTGGGCTTCGGTCACCGTCCGCACGCTGGATAAGCACTTGAATGGCAAGCTCATCGCTGGCATAGGCGATGTATTTCCCGTCCTCGTGGCCTTTCGGATAAATCACGTCCACCTGCGTTTTTGTATCACGAGTGGCGGCCGTCAGCTTCATTGTCAATGCACGCGAACTGATGTGTTCCACCTTGCCTCGCGGCGTCTCATAGACCCGTTGAATCGGCTTTAGCTTCAATCGTATGGTGACGATCTGCAAACCGCGTGCGTTCGTCGGCCCGGCATCGACTGTGGCCTGGACGTAGTACAACGAATTAGTGGGACGAGGCTCCTTCGGCGAAGCGGGTTCGGCGACATCGCCCGCGTAGAACATCGCAAGTAAGCAGAGGTGGTGCATGGTGTCAGACCTTACCGCGTGGAAAATCAATAGGTCAGCATAAACGATCCGTCACTTGGATAGCGTGAAACTCACGCGAGCTTGGCCGAGTCAGCGTGTGTAATTGGACCCGTGTAGGCGAAACGTGCATTCTAGCGGAGTTGTATCACCCTTGGCTCGTCGCACCAGACCGGTGATGACGATGTTGCCTTCGTATTTCGTCCAATGTATGCTGCCTTCCTTTACCTCGATCGCCTTCGGATACCTGACTTCCGATTGCGTCTTTGGGTTTTTCGATTTGATAGTCAGTCTCATTTCCACGCTCCTTAATATTTCATCCGGTTGGGGAGTCGCATAAATGTGGAATTCGGGATGGATCTTCATCCGAATCGACACGATCTCGACGCCGTCCGCGCCAACCTTGATCGGCTCAGCCTTGAACTCGACGACCTTTGCCCAAATTGGACTCTGCGCCTTGAGGATCGGTTCCTGCCCAATCAGCGCGAACGCCACGAGGCATACGATAGACATGATTAACCTCCTTGTTCAGGACAACAATTCACCCACAGCGAACGGCGCGATGGCGACCCCATCCAGCTTCAGCGTGACCGAATCGGCGGTCTTGCAAATCGTCGTTGTCGCATAAATTGGCGACCCCATCGGGCCGAGCACCGGCAGTTGCGGATTGTTTGCGATCATCCGCTCATCCGATGAGATTGCCCCATTCATTGTACCTGCATATTCCGCGTCTTTGCAATGGGGATTGGCGGACGGAACCACCGAATACGGCTGCGTCGACATTGTGTTTTGCACTCCTGTCAGAGCCGTGCACGAAGTAAGCGGATGGAAACTCAATCAACCGCTTACTTCGTGCGCGGCTCTGACATCTTTGCTGGCGGTTTGAAAATGTAAATCAGCGATTACTGCGTGCGCGATCCTGACCGGATTGCATAGGCGAGTTCTAGCGAGACATATAATAATGTGGAGAGTTTTGGTGGCGACTGGATCTACGGGAAAAGCAACCTATGCCGCGCGATTACTATGACGTCCTGAGCGTGCCGCGTTCTGCTGCCGCGGACGAGATCAAACAGGCCTATCGTCGGCTGGTGAAAGAGACGCATCCGGATCGCAATCCAGGCGACAAGGCCGCAGAGGCACGTTTTAAGGAGATTCAGGAAGCATACGACGTGCTCGACGATCCGAAGAAACGCGCCCGCTATGACAAGTTTGGCACAGCCGAGGGAGCTCCGGAAGGATTCCGTCCTGGAGGCTTCGGCGGGTTTCAAAATAGCGAATCGATCGACCCCGGCGCATTCGATGACATCATGGCCCAGTTCGCCGGCGGCGGTCGAGGTCGACGCAACGCGCGCGGGCGGCACGCGGCGCCACCCGAACCGAGCGTACATGATTTGCAGGTGCCATTCGAGACGGCAGCTATCGGTGGAACGATGTCGCTGGTCATCAACGATCGAAATGTCGACGTAAAAATCCCACCTGGCGTCGAGGAAGGACAGACGTTGCGTTTGCAAGGGCAGGGGCCGGGCCGATCCGACTTGCACCTGAAGATTCGCGTCGAGCCGCATGCCTGGTTCAAACGCGACGGCAACGATATCATCGTCGTCGCGCCGATTACGATTGCCGAATCCGTGCTTGGCGCCAAGATCGACGTGCCGACGTTGGCTGGCGGTAAACTGACAGTCAAGGTGCCTGCCAGCGCGTCTAGCGGAGCGCGTTTGCGATTACGCGGCAAGGGCATCAAGGGCGGCGATCAATTCGTCGAACTGAAAATCGTCGCGCCGCCGATCGTCGATGACAAAAGTCGAAAGCTGATCGAGGAATTCGCTCAAGCCAACCCGCATCAGCCGCGCGTCGGCTCGCCTTGGGAATGAATGATGTTTACGTTTGGCAAACAGGATCGCTTGCTGTCACCGATTGATTTCAAGCGAGTGTATGAGCGCAAATGCTCCGTCAGCAATCAGTCGTTTATCGTCTACGGCTGCGCGAACGCGTTGGGGCGTGCGCGACTAGGGCTGTCGGTGTCGCGCAAGTTCGGCAATGCTGTCGGCCGCAATCGATTCAAGCGGCTGTGTCGGGAGGCGTTTCGCTTAACGCGCGAGGAATTGCCTCAAGGGTTTGATTTCGTCATATTGCCGCGGTCGACGAAGGAATTGACGCTGGAATTGGCGAAGGAATCGCTGCTTAATTTGACGCAGGCGGTGACGAAGCGCTTGCGGAAGTGACCTTTGTTTTAGCCGCGACGCGCCAAAACGAATCAGCTTTTCTGCACCCACTTCTGAATCTTCTTGCCTGAAACGAAACCAACATAGACCGCACCTTGGCTGTCCACGGTGATCCAGTGCGGCGTCTCTTTGGCTTTGTCGCTGCCTTCCCAGCGAGCGAGCAGTTTGCCGTCGCTATTGAGAACGCGGATCGTGCCTTTACGCCCATCGGCGAGATAGACGCGGTCTTTGAAGAGATGTAGGCCGTAGGGCGCGCCGGTGTCGGTCCACTGCTGCACGAATTTGCCCGTGCGATCGAAGATTTGCACGCGCAGGTTTTCGCGATCACCAACGATAACGCGATTCTTGGTGTCGAGCATAACGACGTGCGGGATGTTGAACTGCGATTCGCCCTTGCCCTTTACTCCCCAGTCCTGCACGAACTTGCCGTCTTTGGAAAACTTCGCGATGCGTGAATTGCCATACCCGTCGGCAACATAAAATTCGCCGTCGGGACCGAAGCCGACGTCGGCGGGTTTGTTGAACTGATCGCTGGCGAGTCCTGGTTTATCCTTCTGCCCGAGCGAAAGCAGTAGCTTGCCTTCGGGGGTGAATTTCTGCACGAGATGGTTGGCCATGTCAGCGATCCAGACGTTGCCGTCGGCGTCGATACGCAGTCCATGCGGGGTTTTGAAATCGCCGTCCCAAGAGCGGATGTGCTTGCCGCTCTTGTCAAAGACAAGCACGTAGGGTTTGATGCGGTGCAAGAGATAGACGTTGTCTCTGCCATCGACGGCAATGCCTGAGATGCCGCCGCGCGGGACTTTGTCGGGCCAGGTTGGCCAGTTCTCGACTGGATTGAATTCCAGCTTCGGTGCGGTTTTTTCGCCGGTGAGCGCCGACGCCCCAGCGACGACGGCGACGCTGAGGACGAAGAGGGTGAACCGCAGCAGAAGCGAACGGCTGCTTGTCGATCGCTTCGGCCCGGGTGTGAGTTCTTTGTGTGCAGACATGGAATTTTCCTTGACCTCGGCGACGTTTAGGAAATCCCAATAATACCGCTTGCGGCTTGGCGCTCGCGTGGTGCCTTGCGAGGGCTAAGCCGCTAGCGGCAATTCGAAATCGGGAAGTTGTAATTTCGGTTTTCCTGGCTCCCTCGTGCGGAACATTAACTTAATATACGACGCCCGGCCCGATTGCGTTGCCTTAGTTTGGTGGCAAAGGGATGGCTCAATATCGCACGCCGGCCGTGAAGAGGACGTTGAGATCTTGGACGTCGCTCGTTTGCTGCAGCACATCACTCCAGGTGTATGCCCACTCGAAGCGAGCACCGGCTGTAAGGACGACGGAGCGCCAGGGGATTTCTATGTCGGAGGACACCGCGAGATACATCGCGCCGATCACGTCAACGAGATGGCGAGCCTCGTTCAAGTCGAGACGATGTGTGCCATAACGACCGCCGCCATCGAGGCCGACGCGCCATCGTTTCCCCTCGGCCACATTTGCGGGTTCGCGGAGGTACCATTGCCGTCCGAAGCCGAGGCCGACCATGGTGCGGTTGGATGCGTTGACGGTGGCGCCGGCCAAGTTGCCGGAGCCAAAATCGGTCCGCGTGTTGTTGCTGAAGACCGTCACGGGAAAGCCGGTCGCATTACCGTTGTGGTATTCGTGCGTGTTGATGATATGCAGGTCGGCAACCCACGCGCGGGTGTGTGGTGCGTTGAAGAAGAGCGCTTGTACCCCGGCGACGACCGACCAGCCCGTTTGCAACTCTCGGCTGAGCGTCATGCCGCCGACCGGGATCGATGGACCGGCGCGAAGATACGTTTCCGTATAGAGCGGCGTATAGCGATTCGGCAAACCGTCCGGCTCGCGCTGCTGGTAGGTGATCCAGTCGGAAAGTCCGCGGCTGGATGAGACCGCGGTTGCCGGCGGCGTTGGCCGCGTTCGATGCTCGTCCGTCGGCGAAGGTACTGGGAAGAGCGGCTGATTCGTCGACTGTTGGGCCAATACCGACGAGCAGGCCAAACATCCCGCTACGAGCATGCCCAGTCCCATGTGTGTCATTTTCATGAACAACCCATCCCAGCGAAAAGTCCGACACCCCGCGAGGAGGACGCGAGGATTCCCCTCCTTAATTATTCGGCGAAAAACTGGGGCGAGCTTGACAGAAAGATCGATTTTGGCGGTCATGCGGATTGTGCTGGCATGATAGGAGGGATGGGAGATATCGGAAGTGGGGTTTCGCTCCTTCGTCTACGTTTCGCATGCGGCTTATTGCGCGGAATAGACTGCACGCGGTTCGGTTGGACGGATCCAAGCCTGAGCGCCGGCGAAGGGACGTTTGAAGGCTCGAAAAAAGTCAACCCTGCTCGCACATGGTAAATCCCACGCGAACACAAGACGGCACGCGGAATTGCGGAAGCATTACGCCTTGGCGATTTTATCGGTAAGGAGCTTGGCGCGAAACATACGTCGTTGCGTCTGGTCGCGCATTCCTTGCAGCTTCGCCATGACCTGGTCCATGCGCGTCATTTGCTCGTCGAGATTCAAGCGGGCATCGGCGCCGAGAACACAGACCGATAGATTGCGAATGGCTTCCTCGACTTCTTTGTGAAGAAAATCAATCACGTCCTGGCTACCGCCGTCGATCTCAGCCACCAATTTGTGCAAATCGTGTAAGACGCCACCGTGGATCTCAGGCTCCAAATGGCGATTGGGATTGAGTCCGGCACTCGCGGTGGCAACCATCGGCTGGGCACTCGAACTGTCGTCTTTCTGTCCAAGCATCGCCTCAGACTGCTCGACCGCGCGTTGGGCTTTTTCCCACTGCGGGCGCAGCTCCAGCGCCTGGCGATAATGTGCGAGCGCCATCACCATCTGTTGCTTCTCAAAGAGAATGTTGCCGAGGTTGAAATGCGCATCGATCATGCGAGGATCGAGCCGTATCGCCTCGCGGTAGGAGACGATTGCCAGATCCAGCTGGCCGAGTTGTTTGTAGACGAGGCCAAGGTTGTAGTAACCTTCTGACCGATTGGGATCGAGCTGGATGCCACGCCGGAGCGCCGCCATCGCTTCGTCGGGGCTGCCCAAGCGATTCTGCACGGCGCCGAGATTGATGAAAGCTGTGGCGCGAAACGGATCAAGGCGGATGACTTCCTTGAAATGGTACACGGCACCACGAAGGTCACCCAAAAGGAAACAGACGGCCGCGATGCCATAATGCACCTCCGGGCTATCGCTGCGATAGCCGAGGGCCTCCTGATAAATAAGGCGTGCCTCATGGTACTGACCGCGCGAAAATGCCTCCTGGGCCTTTCGCCGAAAATTTTCGATCGGGTCGTTGGCCATCGGGACAAGGCCTCCCACGATTCGGGCGGAGCCAGGCGCGGGATTCTGAATAAAACTTAATGTTGTATCCTACCACGAGACTCAGGGTGAATGCAATAAGAAATCAGAATTTTGTCCCGATTCTTGGCGTTCCCATCCACGGGCGACGAAGATTGCGATCAATCCTACCACACTATTTCGTTGTATCTTGAAAATTACAGAAGGAAGCGCAACTTCAAAACTTGCGCATCCAGCTAACGATTATCGGGCATGTCGAACTACTTTTTCTTCGCCTTTTTGTCCGGGCGCACGCCCACAGTGAATGGCATTGTCTGCTCGGCCTCGGCGCCCGATGGTTCATGCGTGGCACGGACGATTACTTCGGTCTGCAGCAGCTCAAGATCGTAGCGCACCGTGAACCATAGCTCTCCCTGGTTCGAGTTCGCATTGATGGTCAGCGGGTTGCCGACCACGCCGTTGGGGAGATTCCTGAACGTGACCTGCACCGGACCCGTGAAGTTGGTCCGGTGGATTTTGACGATCACCATGTGCCTATGGCCTTGCTTGGCAATCTTGTCGGCCATGGAATATTTCAATTCGGTGAAACGAATTTGGCCTGCGGGAGGGGTCGGCGGCTTGGGCCAATAGTACACGATTAAGCAAGCCATGAGACAAACGGAACTGAGGAGTGTCACTCCCGCGCCACCAGCGATGAGCCATTTTTTGGGGATGCGTGACGCGAAACTTTGGGCTTTCGGAATCGGTAGGGATGCGCTTGCCACGCGATTCTGATTCGGCCCCGGCGGCAAAGATACCGGTTGGGCCACTGGAATTTCCGTGTCCGGGACCATCGTCGCCAACGTGGGATTACCAACCGCCGACACCGGAGTGGCGAGCAGCGGCGCCGCGACGGCAAACGGTTCGAGCGCTCGCGCCGCTTCTATCGGCGTTTGATAGCGATCCGCGGGGAGGCGCGCCATCATTTTGCGGATCACCGTATCCAGTCCCGCGGGCACGTCAGGCCGAACCGCACGCGCACTCGGCGGTTCCCCCGTGATGCGCGGTCCCAGCTTCTCCACGACATCGTTACCCAAAAACGGCGGCCTGGCGCAAATTAGGTAAAACAACGTGCATCCCAAACTGTAGATATCCGCCCGGATATCCGCGTCCTGCGCGTTCTGCGCTTGCTCGGGCGCGACATAGTCGATGGTCCCGAGCAGGTTGCCCACTTGCGTGATCCGGATCACGTTCTCTCGTTCGCTTTCGAAACGCGCTAGCCCGAAATCGAGAATCTTCACCGTTCCGCCGGCCTCGGAGCCGGGCCGAGCCAGCGCCACCATCAGGTTCGCGGGTTTAATGTCGCGATGCACAATTCCACGCTCATGGGCATGCTGCAACCCAACTGCCGTTTGGCGGGCGAATTCGACAGCCTCGCCGATCGCCAGCGCGCCGCCTTGTTTGACGCTCTGCGAGAGGTTATAACCCTCAACGAAGTCCATGACCAAGAACAGTCGGCCATCGACTTCCTCCGCATCAAGCATGCGAGCGATATTGGCATGCTCAAGTTGCGAGGCCATCTCGACCTCACGGCGAAAACGCTCCATCGCCTTGGTGCTGCTGACGAGGTCTTTGCGAATGGTCTTTACAGCCACGACGCGGTACGTTCGCGCATTCCAGGCTTTGAAGACCTGCCCCATGGCGCCTTCGCCGATTCGTTCGCGCAGGCGATAGTTGCCTAGCACGAGCGTTTCATGATTGCCCTGGAGAATCTGATTTACCTGGTAGGGCGTAAGCCAATCTCGGCTGATCAATTCCTTCGCAAAGGAATGACTATCTGGAAATGCGAGGAGACTCGGCGTCAACGCATCGATCTGTTCCGGTGCGAGGAATTGACTTTGTCCTAGCCAATCCAGTAATTCCTTGGGAGACAACGCAGGCATGCAGACACCAGTCTAGGTTGAAGATAATGTCATCGATAGGATACGATCAACCGCGTCGACGGGCGAGTGCCAGACAACGACGACGTGATCGGGTAATAGCGCACGATTTAATCCGAATAAGCGTGAACTCATGTCACTTGAAAAAGCCATGGCATTGGTGATCCGTACGACCGACTTCAGCGAGACGAGTCGCATCGTAACTCTTTGGACCAGGGAATTGGGCAAGGCACGCGGGTTGGCCAAGGGCGGGCGGCGGCTGAAGTCCAATTTCGATGTTGCACTTGACTTGTTGAACGTCTGCGGTATCGTCCTCCTTCGCAAAAGCTCCGGCAGCCTCGACCTCCTGACCGAGGCTCGCGTGGAAGAGCGGTTTCCGCAACTACGCAAGGATTTGGGTGCCCTCAACGCGGGCTACTACGTTGCGGAGATGCTGAACGACTGGACGCAGGATTTCGATCCGCATCCGTTGTTGTTCGACGAAGCATTGGTGACGCTGCGTACTCTCGGTCAGCCCGGCGTGCTGACAGGACCATGCCTCGCCCACTTTGAGCTTGTGCTTTTGCGAGAACTCGGCTATGGCCTCGCGCTCGACTTTTGCGCGGAGTGTGGCGAAACATTGACAGGGCAGGGTTTGGCGTTTAGCGCGGCAGGCGGCGGAACGTTGTGCTCGCGCTGCCAGCCGATGCAACGCGATCGGCGATCGCTGGCGTTCACGGTTTGGCGAACGCTGGCGCAGCTTCAGGCATCGGGGGATGCCTGGCGCGACGTGCAGGATGCGTCACTTCGGCGTGAAGTGAGGCAAATATTGGATAACTACGTCACGCACACGCTCGGGCGCAAGCCTCGGCTTTTGCCTTACTTGGGGAGTTAAGGTCGTGACCAGGGATACCCAAACAACGCCGATGCCAACACGTACCCTTTTGCCATGGAGAATGCGACTCATGACCCTTGCGCCGCTCTTTTTGTGTCTAATCACGGGTTGCACCGCGCTCGGCGACGGCGGGCTGTTCACGCCGCCGTGGAAAAAAGAGAAAGCGAAAGTTGTCGGCCCGAAAGTTAGCCTGACGATCGGCAGCGGCGGTGGCGGTCAAAGTGGACCGCGTGATCTCATCGATCCGGCCGTCCGCAACGAACTCGATACCGCACAGCGACTCTTTCGAGAAAAGAATTTTGCCGATGCGGAAAAAATCTTCCATAAGTTCGCCCAGCCCGACACGAGTACCAATCAACCGGCGAATTCCTCCGACAGCACTGCCGGTGGCATCGGAGCATATTTGGCCGATCTAACGCAATCGGGCAAGCACCGTGGGCGGCATCCACGCATTGTCTATGAAGAGTCGCTCTTCGGTGAAGCGGAGTGCCAGCGTGAACAGAAGAACCTGCGCAGCGCCGCCGACGCCTACACCAAGGTGCTAACGGATTTTCCCCATACGCAATACACGCGCCCGTGCTGCAAAGCGCTATTCGAGATCGCGAACCATTGGCTCAAGCCGACGGCAACGCAGATGGACGAATATTTTGAAAAGCTGCAGGGCAAACGTTCGTTCGTCTTGCCGGCATCGTACTTCCATTGGGGCCGTGATATGCCGTCCATGGATGCCGAGGGCCATGCGATTAACCTGTTGAACACGGTGCGGTTGTACGACATCAACGGCCCGTTGGCGGAGCAATCGTTGTGGTGCCTGGGGACGATTCAGTTTTACCGCAAGGATTACAAGGAAGCGGACTTTTACTTCCGCCAGGTGTATGAGCAGTATCCCAACAGCGACTACGCCGCCCGCGCGGTGAAACAATCGGTGATCTGCAAGCAGTTGGTCGCAGGTGATACGGTGTACGATTCACGGACGGTTGAGGAAGCGAAGAAGCTTATTTTGCAGGCACAAGGCTCGTTCCCGGAGTTGCAGAAAGACGACAAATGGACCGCGACGCAACTGGCGTCGATGAATATTCATACAGCCGACCGCGATTTCAAAGTGGCTGAGTTCTACGAACGGACCGGGCATCCGGGGGCGGCGTACTTCTACTACGAATTGGTATGCCGTCGCTACGGCGGCACTGTGTACGCGGACAAAGCGGCGCAGAAGAAAATTGCGTTAAAGAGCAAAGTTGATCAGGACCAGCGCCGTGATCGCACCGATGCCCAACTGCCAGTTTTGGCAGGCCCGACCCCCGCCCTCCCGGGTCCGCGAACGCTGCCGCCTGCCATTGCCGTGCCCCGACCGTAACCATCGCGTGGGGATAGACATGAACGAAATCCAGTACATCCGATCGATCGCGTTTTGCCTGTTCCTGACGGCGATGCTTGGCCTCGTCGGCTGTGAGGGCGGCGCGCATTTCAATGTGCTCGGCTACACCACGAAGCCGCCGTTCGACGCCGACATTCGCTCGGTCTACGTCGCGATCGCCCAGAACTCCACGTACCGCCGCGACATTGAATTCGATTTGACGCAAGCCGTCATCCATGAACTAGGGATGCGTGCCGGCGCACCGCGCGTCACTTCTCGGCGCGAAGTTGCCGACAGCGAATTGACGTTGCGAATCGTGGCCTTTCGTAAGGGCACGATTTCGATCAACGAGCTTGGCGAGAATCGTCAGGCAGAACTGGCCTTGAACATTGAGGCGGTCTGGAAGGATCTGCGTCCCGGCAAGGGCGGCGACATTTTGACGAATCCGAAACGCTTCGATCCGAACCTGCAACCTCTGCCGGGTGAGGCCGCGCCGAAAGCGCCCGCCGCCGTGCCGCTTCAGATTACGCCGACCGCGACTTACGCGCCGGAACTGGGCAGCTCCAACGCAACGGCGGAGCGTGAAGCTGTCGTCAAGGCCGCTCGCCAGATTGTCAACATGATGGAAATCTGGCGCTAGGAAATGACGGCTGCCCTCATGGCGATCGCGTGGAATATTCCGAGCGCTAGGCCGCAAGCGGAATACCGTGCATACAATTCCCTGCATGAACTGGCGCATCCGTGGCCGTGACTTGGCGATTGGCTCGCGCAGCCTGGTCATGGGCATTATCAATGTCACTCCCGATAGTTTTTCCGATGGCGGGCGGTTCCTCCACACCGAAGCCGCGATCGCGCATGCGCGGTCGCTCGTTGCCCAAGGCGCCGACATCCTGGATATCGGCGGCGAATCGACACGTCCCGGCAGCCAACCGGTGACGCTTGACGAGGAGCTGCAGCGTGTCGTTCCGGTCGTGGCGGCATTGGCCCAGGCAACCGACGCGATCCTGTCGATCGACACATCCAAGGCCGAGGTGGCGCGGGCCTGCCTCACCGTCGGCGCTCATATCGTCAACGATGTCACCGGGCTGGAAGGCGATCCGCGCATGGCCGAGGTCGTGCGGGCTACCGGCGCCGGCGCGATCCTCATGCACATGCAGGGCACGCCGATGACAATGCAAATCGCGCCAACGTATCACGATGTTGTTGCCGAAATCTGCCAATATTTCACGCAACGTCTGCAATCGCTGGAAATCGCCGGCATCGGGCGTGAGGCCATCGCCATCGATCCAGGCATTGGGTTCGGCAAGACGCGCGAGCATAATATCGCGCTGCTTGCGAATCTATCGAGGTTCAACGCGCTGGGCCGACCGATCTGCCTGGGAGTGTCGCGCAAGGGATTCCTGGGTAAGCTGCTAGACCGCCCGCTGGAGCAGCGTCTCGCCGGCTCTCTCGCCGCTGCCGCCTACTGCCTGGCCAAAGGCTCCGCGCAAATCTTGCGCGTACACGACGTGGCGGAAACGCGCGATCTCGTACGCGTTTGGGAAGTGCTGGAGGCACAGGCTGCAAATAGCTGACCGCGATGCTATACTTCGGGCGGTTAAGATTGTCGCATTTTCAGAGCCTGAGCGCCAGCGAAGGGCACGATGCGGCCCTTCGCTGGCGCTCAGGCTCTGACCGGACATATTCATCCGCTCGAAGTTTAGTCCAGTAATCCATTCCCGCAAAGAAAGTGTTTCTTATCCGTGTTTCATCCGTGTTCGATCCGTGGCTAAGTTCTTTACGTTCCATTCTTGGCCAAGCGTTCTCGGCGTGGGTGGACCAATTAATTCTTTGATACGGCCTAGGCGACGCTGCGGAGAAACGTGTAAGCACCGGGCTGCACCAGCACTTCTCCGAAGCGTCGCGATATGGCTTGTTATTATTGGGCGACTACTTGTTTCCCGAACCCCCTTCGCTTTCGTTGATTGGCTGTGCCGAAAAGCTTGTGGATTCCCGAATGACACAGGTCGGGCGACCCATCAATTGAACGTGCATATGGGATAGATACTCTCCCATGATGCCAAGAATCAACAAAATGACGCCCGAAAAGATGGCGATGATCGACGCGAGAAACGGAAAACCGGGAACGCTTCCTTCCAGAAACCACCTTGCGAGGACATAGACGAAGATCAAAAATCCCGCGACCGTGAACGCGAAGCCGACGAAACTGGCGAATTTCAATGGCAGCGTGCTGAACCCGAGCGCCAGGTTCAGGGTATGCTTGACGAGTTTGAGGAAATTGTAATTAGAAACGCCCGCCCGACGTTCCAGGTGAAGCACCGGAATGGACGAAAACCGCGTCGTGCCCCAGGTGAGCAGCACATCGATCGAAACAAACGGACTCTGATAGTTGGCGAACCCGTCTCTAACCTGCGTGCGAAAGGCGCGAAAGGCACTGACCTTGCTCGCAATGTCCACACCCATCGTCGTTTGCAACACCAATTTGGTGATGGTCGAGGCCAGGCCGCGGGCGACTCCATGTTGTGGCTCATCGGGAAGGCCATAGACCACGTCAAAGCCCTCCGCCAGCTTGTCGAGCAGTTTGAGTATCTCCGTTGCGGGATGTTGCAAATCATCATCCATAGTCACGATGACGTCGAAACGCGCGGCTCGGATGCCGCACAAGAGCGCGTTATGCTGACCGAAATTCCTCATCAAGCGAATGCCGCGAAGCCAGGCAAATTCCTGGCTCAACTGGAGGATGACCTCCCAACTGTTATCTCGGCTGCCATCCTCGACCAGCACCGCCTCAAATCGTTCCGCCAAACTGGGCAGCATTTTATTCAAGTCGAGTATCAGGTCGCGAATGGTCAATGCCCCGTTGAAGACGGGAACGACAATGGAAAGAGATGGCAGCATGGTGTTCCGATATGTCATTGGTAAATAGTGGTCATTCTCGCACAACCGGAACAACCTTCGCCGAACGAGGAACGCCCGGCCTGCGCAAGAAATCGGCAACCGCTCGCACGATTCGCAGCTGTTCCTCGGTCGTCAGCGTGAAGTACAACGGCAAGCGGAGCAATCGCCGACTCAGGTCCTCGGTCAGGGGAAGATCGCCTTCCCGATACCCGAATTTCTGGCCCATGGGGGACGAATGCAAGGGGACGTAATGAAACACGGCAAAAATATTCTGCTCCTTCAAGAAGGCCAGCAGGTTATCGCGTGCAGGACCATCCGGAAGCAAAATGTAGAACAAGTGGTAGTTGCCAACGCATTCTTCGGGGATGATCGGCAGGCGCAACAAACCATCGGCCTCGAGCGGTAGCAGATGTTGTCGGCAGAACTCGTACAGGGTTCGTCGCCTCGTCGCGATCTCGTCTAACAATTCCAGTTGGCCAAAGAGAAAAGCGCTGGTGATTTCACTTGGAACGTAAGACCCGCCTACCTCGACCCACGTGTATTTGTCGACCAGGCCGCGATAGAATTGTCGTCGATTCGTGCCTTTGTCGCGCACGATTTCGGCACGCTCTTCCAGTTCCGGATCGTTGATGCACAGAGCACCGCCCTCGCCGCAAATGTAGTTCTTCGTTTCGTGGAAGCTAAAGGTTCCCAGGTGGCCAATCGAACCGAGCGCTTGCGAGCGATACCAAGAATTGACCCCTTGGGCGGCGTCCTCGACCACCCATAGGTCGTGTTTTTTCGCGAGCGCCATGATTACGTCCATGTCGCAGCCGACGCCGGCATAGTGGACCGGGCAGATCACCTTCGTGCGTGGCGTGATGGCTTTTTCGATCAGGCGTTCATCGATGTTCAGGGTGTCGGATCGGATGTCTACGAAAACGGGACGAGCGCCGAGTCGGACGAATGCATTCGCTGTCGAGACGAAAGTGAACGAGGGCAGTATGACTTCGTCGCCCGGGCCGATGTCGCACAAGATGGCGGCCATTTCCAGCGCCGCCGTGCAGGATGGCGTGAGCAAGACACGATGGATGTTCAACCGTTCCTGGAGCAGGCGCGAGCATTCCGTTGTGAAATGGCCGTCGCCGCCGATGTTGCCCAAGGTGACCGCCTGGGCGATGTAGAACAACTCCTTGCCCGCGATGAAGGGTTTGTTAAAGGGAATCGGCTCGAGCATGAGAACACGTCCCCGCGGGCGACGATACAACTCCATACGGATAATTATTACAATATACTTCGCACGGCCCAGATTGACACATATTAGCGACGCTTCATCGAAGTGTGTTCTCCGGATTGCTTCCTCGCTTCGATGAAGTCTCGCTAAAAGGCATGTGTCATTATTGGGAAAGTCACGGATGCACGATGAAATTTGGGACAGCGATATGCTTCCAAAGCACCGGCTGGCTCTAGGCTTATTCCTTCTGACCTTGGCATGTTTTGCCCATGTCTGCCTGTGCGAATTCGTCGGGTGGGACGATCAGATCTTCGTAACCGAGAATCCGCATGTCCTTGGCGGTCTTTCCGGCGCTAACATCGTTTGGGCCTTCGCCACCCAATCTGCCGGCTGGGTTCCGTTGACTTGGCTTTCCTTGCAGTTGGACGCCACGTTGTTCGGTCCCGAGGCGGCGTGGGGGTTCCATCTCACCAACCTCTTGATGCATGCCGTCAGCGTCGTGTTATTTTTCTACTTGCTCGAACGCATGACGGGCGAGTTGTGGCCGAGCGCCATATGCGCGGCTTTGTTCGCCATCCATCCTCTGCGCGTCGAATCGGTCGCCTGGGTTGCCGAGCGCAGAGACGTACTCGCGATGCTGCTGCTCATGGTGACGCTGGCGGCATATCTTCATTACGCAAGCCGTCCTAGCCTGGGCCGATATGCTCTGGTAGTACTGAGTTTCGGCCTAGGCTTGGCCGCCAAACAGATGTTGGTAACCCTGCCTTTCGCGTTGCTGCTGTTGGACTACTGGCCGTTGTACCGCTTACGTCTGGGGCAGGCGGGTTCCAAGTCGGCGTCGGCGCAGGTTTTGCAAGCGGTTCCGGTGACACGCTTGATCCTGGAGAAGGTTCCATTGCTGGCAATGGTATTGGCGGTGAGTCTGCTCACATTTCATCACGTGCAGCAGGTCGGCGGAATCAGCTCTCAAGTTCTCTTAAAGGATCGTCTGGCCGTCAGTTTGGCGGGATACCTCGGCTACCTCGAAAAGACGTTTTGGCCCGCCAATCTGGCCGCGTTGTATCCCTTCCGCGTGCCGCCCTGGTGGCATGCTCTATTCGCAGCGGCGTTGCTGGTGGCAATAACGGCGGCCTTGATTCGGGTTGGCCGTAGCAAGCCGATGTTGCTCGTGGGCTGGCTATGGTTCGTGGGAACCCTCTTTCCCGTGTCCGGAATAATCCAAATGGGCTCCCAATCCATGGCCGACCGCTACAGCTACCTGCCTCACATTGGATTATTGATTACAGTGGTTTGGGGCGTCGGCGGACTCACCGTTTGGCAGAACGCACGCAGCCAAGTACAGACGACATTGGTGGCATTGATCGTGGTAGCTTTGGGAATGCTCACCTGGTTTCAAGTTTGGTGCTGGCAAAATACCGAGACGCTATTTCGCCATTCGTTGAGCGTCACGAAAAATAATTACACCTTCCATTCCGGGCTCAGCGGCCTCTTGGCAGGACAAGGCATTTACGAGGAGGCGGAGCATCACATCCGCCGGGCCTTGGATATCGCACCGGAAATGGCCCGCTTGCACGGCGACTGCGGCGCGCTGATGGTTCGCAGGGAAAAGTTCCAGGAAGCCGTCGTGCATCTAGAAACTGCCTTGCGCCTCGGCTTGGCGGCCGCCGAAACGCATTACTCCTTGGGCGTAGCTTTGAACCGGCTCGGACGTACGGACGAAGCAAAACAGCAGCTTGTGAAATCCATCGAATCGTGGGATTCCGCTCGGCCGCCTGAATTCTTTGGCAGAGGCGTTTCTATCGTCCCCGATCACAAGGCAAGCCCACACCTCATGCTATGCGAGATGGCGTTGCGCGATGGTCATCCCGAGGAGGCCCTAGCGTCGGTCGAACGCGCCCTGACAATCAAACCCGACCTCGAGCACGGTTTCCAGTTCAAAGGAATCGCCTTGGGACGACTGAATCGCTGGGCGGATGCCACGACGGCCCTTCAGACCGCCCTGAACCTCGCACCCCAGAACGCCGTGACACAAGGCTACCTGGCTTTTGCCTACGATCGCCAAGGCAAAAAGGACCTGGCTTACCGCGAATACGCCGACCTGCTGAGCCGTTTCTCCTTCTGGGCGCAAACCAGCAGTGACTTCGCCATCAAACGCGTTACGAAGACCGCTTTTCGTGATCCACGGTTGGCCGAAGAAATCGCTCTGCAAATCTGCGAAGCGACCCAGTACAAAGAACCGCGTTGGCTTGACACGCTAGCCGCCGCTCAGGCCGCACGTGGGGACTTTACTCAGGCTCAGCAAACGGTTCACACGGCTCTGAAATTGGCACCCAGTGCCGAGTTGACGCAACGACTGCAAGTCAAGCTTCGCCTTTATGAAGGCAAACGGGCCCTCCCGGTCGAATGACCCCAATCGATGGCATCAACGAGGAAGTGAGTTTATCCATGAAAGGCATCCTCCTCGCGGGCGGCAGCGGGTCTCGCCTCTATCCGTTGACGCGAACCATCAGCAAGCAGCTTCTTCCCGTGTACGACAAACCGGTGATCTACTATCCGCTCTCGGTACTGATGCTCGCCGGGATTCGCGAGATTCTCATCATCAGCACCCCGCGCGATCTGCCTTTGATCGAGGAACTCCTCGGCGATGGCCAACAGTTGGGCCTGTCGTTCTCATACCTCGTCCAACCGACGCCGGCGGGCATCGCTCAGGCGTTTATTCTTGGCGAACAGTTCATTGCCGGCGAACCCGTCTGCCTCGTGCTCGGCGACAACATTTTCTTCGGCCACGAGTTGATGGCCCGCCTGATGGAGTCGGCGCTGATCCGGACCGGGGCGAGCGTCTTCGCTTATCGCGTGCAGAATCCCGAGCGCTTCGGCGTCGTTGAATTCGACCAACAGCGCCAGGCCGTCACGCTGGAGGAAAAACCAGCCCAACCCCGTTCCAACTGGGCAGTCACCGGCTTGTACTTCTACGACAATCAGGTCGTCGAAATTGCGAAGCAGCTCAAGCCCTCTGCCCGCGGCGAACTGGAGATCACCGATGTCAACCTGCACTACCTTCGCGCCGGCCAACTTCATGTCACCCCGCTCGGCCGGGGCGTCGCCTGGCTGGACGCGGGAACCCATGATTCGCTCTTGGCGTCGTCCCTCTTCGTGCAAACATTGGAACAGCGGCAGGGACTGAAAATCGCCTGCATCGAGGAAATCGCGCTCGTCAAAGGATTCATCGACTCGACCCAGTTTCAGCGTCTTGCCGACCAGTGCGGCGATACGCAGTACGGCGTCTACCTTCAAAACGTTCTGCGCGATTATCAGCGTGCGTGAAGCTGTTCCCCCATATAGCCCGTCATTCATGGCGGCTTATATGGAGGAAACTCACCTGGAACCAAATCCCGCCAGTCGCTAAAAGCTTTCCGTGAAGAAATTCTTTCGGAGAGCAAGCACATGATTCGTTGCGTTACCTGGATTGCTTACACCGCCCTGCTGTTCGGCTTGTGCGTAGTTTGCGCGGTTGAAGGAATCTCGCAAGAGATCATCGCCCCGCCATTGCAACCGCCTCAGGCGCCGGGTGACGTTCCCAAGGGCGTTGAAGTAGTCACGCGCGGTCAGGTTCACGAAGCATTCGCGTCGCTATCGACGGAACCCAAGGTCACGCCATTGATCGGCAAGCAGCCACCCGCGCCAATCGAGGAACTGCCGCCAGAGGAACGGCCCGAAGGCGACGTCGTGTGGATCGGCGGCTATTGGGCGTGGGATGACGATAATTCCGACTTCATGTGGGTCAGCGGCTGCTGGCGCATCAAACCCACGGGGCGGGAATGGGCACCGGGCTATTGGCGAGGCGTCGGCGCGAACCACCAGTGGGTGCCCGGTTTTTGGACTGCCGCTTCCGAGGGCGTTGCGAATCCGGTGACGTATTATCCCGCACCGCCGGCACCGCCCAACCTTGCCGCACCGGGCGTACCACCTAACGTGGACGATTTTCATATTCCTGGTTATTGGCAATGGAGCAGCGAGCGCTACATTTGGCGCGCGGGCTACTGGACACGTGTCAGGCCGGGCTATGTGTATGTGCCATCGCACTATCGCTGGACGCCAAGCGGTCACGTATTCGTCGCCGGCTATTGGGATCTATCGGTGTCGCGTCGCGGTTTGCTGTACGCGCCGATTCGTGTCGATATCGTGACCGTAGGCGCACGGTTTCGCTACACGCCATACTATGCAGTGCGAGACACTGTCGTCTTGGATTCGTTGTTTGTTAGACCAGCATTTGGCGCCTACTACTTCGGCGATTACTATGGACCTCATTATGTACAAATAGGCTTCGAGCCGGCTGTGTTCTATAGCCGGCGACATTATGAACCACTCGTAGTCTATGATCGCTGGGTTTATCGCGACCAACCACGTTGGTATGACAATCGCTTGACATTAGTAATGGAGCGCAACGCCGGACGAGCGCCTGTTCCGCCGAGAACTTTGGTACAACAAAATACGATATTACAAAAAAATGTGACCAATGTAACTAATGTTACCAATATTACCAATATCACGAATGTAATTGCGCCAACGAAATCCGTATTGGCGGCCAGCGGTACTCGCACGCTACCTGTTGACAATACCACGCGAGCCCAGGTCCTACAGGCTTCTCAGGCGTCACATAAAGCGATTACTTCGGAACGCAAGCGATCCGAAGCCACCAATTTCTCATCAAACACGTTGACGAAACCACGAACGACGAACTTGAACATCCCAGTCACAAAAACTGTCGAATCCACGACCGTCGCCAACCCCATCGGCAGCGGAAGCAAGGGTAATGTGCCGCTGAATCCGAAAATCCCACCGATCGGCAAAGGCGGCACAATCGATACAGGTAAGAATGCTGGGCCGCCCGACTTCAAGAGTCCGACCTTGAATCCGCCCGTCACCATCACCAACCCGCCAACCATCGGAACACCGCCGAAAGACGGAACGAAGGGAACGACGACGGTTCGTCCGCCCCTGCCGAAGAAAACGACTGAGGAGACTAAGAAGAAAAAGCAGCCCGGAGCGATGATGTAATATGCTGGCTTTGGACAACGGAGGGCATCTACCCTCCGTTGTTCGATTTATTGGCCGGCAACGATTGCAATGGTAATGCATGCCAGCAACATCAAGTTGCGTACGCGAGGTTGAATATCCTGATGAGTTGCTCGACGGCGTGTAGGCGAGTTGAGTGAACTGGAAAAACTTTAGGGATACCTAGGTAGCATTAGAGCTTTTTTTATCGAACAACCCAACGCATTCGGGCCGACTGATTCAATCGTCGATAATCGATTTTTTGTAAATATCAACGTGACGAATCCAGTTTGCACACTCGTCACAAATTATGTGTCTTTTCCACACTTCTTTGCTCTCGCCATTTCCCTATCACGCCGATATTAGGCATATTAGTAGTGAGTATTCATTACCGTTGTCGATCCAAACCCAGCGGGCGGACCGTCAGGGAAAACCGGATCGGCGTGTATCACCAAGGAGAAGGCATGGTGTGCCAACCTCTTCGTTTCGCATTGTTGATTGGCGTCATTACCGCCGTAGCGGTTTCGCCCGTAAGGGCTAATTTCAGGGCGCCGAATTGTTGCAATCCCTGTGGGCCGTCGACGACGGCCCCAGCGTACCGTTCCGTCGGCTGTACGGAAATGGTTCGTGAAGCGTACACAACCAAACGCACAGCCTACAAAATGGAGTGTCGCACGGAAACGTACGACGTCTGTAAGACCGAATGCGTTCCAGTCTGTAAAGAACGCACGGTATGCGTCACCAAACGCGTCCAGGTGGTCAAAGAAGAGATCCGTAAGGTCATGCATAATGTGACCGTCTATGAAGACCGGGTCGTCAACAAGACCAGCCACAAGTACGTTAAAGAAACCGTCATGAAGAAGCAGCTGATCCGTCTCGGCCACTGGGAAAGCAAAGAAGTTCCGGCCCTCCTCGGCGGCATCGGCGGCGGGCTCGGCGGCCTCCTCGGCGGCCATGGTCACAATCACGGCAGCGCTTGCGCTGATCCCTGCAAGACGGCCTGCCCAGATACTGCCAAGTCCAACAGCTGCCCCACTGCTTGCCGTACACATACGGTCAAACATTGGGTCTGCTGCCCCGAGTACCGTGACTGCCCGGTCACCGTCTGCAAAAAAGTTTGCGTGACCGAAGCTGTCAAATGCAAAGTTGCGGTCTGCAAACAGGAATGCCGTGAAGAGAAGGTCAAGGTCTGCACCTACCAGTGCGTGACCGAGAACGTTGTGCAGAAATACACGGCTTACGAAACGAAGAAGGTCACGACCAAGGCCACCCGTACGGTTCGCGTCTGCGTCCCCTACGAAGAAACGGTCACCTGCTACCGCCTTGTGCCCCGCGCTGTCACCCCGCCAGCCACGACGGCTTGTAGCCCGACTGCCAACTGTCGCGAAGCTTGCGGCACCAATACCAACTGCTGCCGTGAAAATCGTCTCGCCAGCCTTCTGAATCGCGTTCGCTGCGTCGGCGACAACCTGCGTCACAACGCCGGTTGCGGCCACCGCACCAGCTCCTGCAACTAAGCAGTAGTCTGCCGCGAAATCAAAAACCTCGTCACTTCGGTGACGAGGTTTTTTTTGGTTAGTCATTAGGCCTTTGTTCTTGGTCCTTAGTCCGTAGCAAAGAGACCCATCTGAAGGTCCCGACGGACTAAGGACTAAGGACGCCGATTTAAACCGCGATGGCAATCCGCTCCTTCAAAGGCACAGGCAGATCGCTTTGATGTACCCAACGGCCCGAATCGGAAGCGCCTTGCCAACGCTGCATCGAAACATTGACGACATGCTGCCGCTCCTCGGCATCCAGCAGATCCAGATAGGCGGAGCGATAGCCGGCACGGACGGCCACGGTCGAACGATTAAGATACAGCAGCATCTCTGCGCGATCGTCAAATACGACGACGGCACGCCAGCATTGTGGTTTGGATTCGGTTTGGTAGCTCGTCACGGGTGACCCTCCTTGGTCAGGTGGAAATTAGTTGTGAGAGGATAAAGAACCAAGTTTGACGATTTGGGTCAAGAGCAAATCGCAAAAAATCCGCCTGTTGAACTAAAATAGAAATGTCCTCTTTCGCCCTCGACCAAGGAGGAGAGCTATGAGCGTACAACAGAAGGATCGGATCGAGATGAGCCGACAAGAACGTGATCGACTCAAGGTGTTGCATGGGGTGCAGCCAGGGCAGTACAGTCAAGCCAAGGCAACGCGGTTGCACAGCCTGACCGCTCGGCAAGTGTGACGGTTGCAGTAGCCGGTGGTGTCAAACGACTACGTGGAGCATTTCGCAAAATCGCCAGTTTCAGTTAGACAAGCCGATCTATCCCGGCGAGCGTGGTGGCCGAGTGAGCATCATGCGGACATTTCTATTGCGTTGCGATAAATCGAGCGAGTGCGGCTTGCCTCTTGTAGTATTTCGAGTATAATTCGGGCAATCCTTTTTGTCTAAGCTTCCTTGTCTAATTTTTTTCGGGAGCAACGCAATGAATCCTGCACTCCGCCGACGCGCATTTACGTTGATTGAATTGCTCGTCGTCATTGCCATCATTGCGATATTGATTGCATTGCTTGTTCCTGCTGTACAAAAAGTTCGCGAGGCGGCGGCGCGAACGCAGTCCACCAACAACCTCAAGAACATCGGCCTGGCCGCTCAGGCATTTCATGATGCGAATAAACGCTTACCTTTCAACGGTTGCGGGCCCAGTGGTTTGCCCGGTTCGCCAACCGCTGCCTATTCCATCAACCCGGTCGGCGGCAATGCGACGTCTGGTGGGTGGACCTTTCAGATGTTGTCGTTCCTTGACCAGGGACCGATGTTTACAACAGCGAACGCTAATGGCGCTGGCATCGCTGCGCTGCTGTGTCCCGGCCGCGGCAGGCCATCAATCCAATCGACGAATGCGACGTTCGCGCCGTGGTCGGACTACGTCATCAATTGCTATCTGAACGATCCAACCGGAGTTGGGACTAATCTTGGCGGTTCGGGCGCGGGATATGCCACGAAGGATAACAAGATGCGGCTCGTGGGAATCAACGATGGGTCGTCGAATACTATTTTTTTCGGGCATGGCCAAATCAAGCCCAGCGATTATGCCACGGCGACCATAGCCTCGAATTATCGCGAATCGGCATTGGTCGGCGGTAATTCCGCGAACGGACAGCTGATCCAAAATACCGCGATCTCCTACCAGCGTGATGGCAACACGACGGTCCAGAATCCAATGCACGGTTGGGGCGGGCCATTTGCACAGGGCTGCCTGATGTGTATGGGTGATGGCACGGTTCGCATGTTTCCCTATGCGCTCAGCGCCGGCGCTGTGACAGCGGCTGGCGTTGGCACGTCGGGCACAATAGCCGCGTTTCTCACCCCCGCCGGTGCGGAAACGGTCTCGCTTCCGGATGTTTGAGCTCTTCACATAGAACCCGCCATTAATGGCGGGCTATAAATGGAATGTCGGTCCAGCTGCAATTAATACACGTAGCGGATTTCAAAGCGGAAGAGATCGCGTTGCCAATAATGGCCGGTGAAGGAATGGCCATAGCCTGCGTAGAAATCGAGGTTCGCGCCATAGCCCCAGCGCAGGCCGAGGTAGGCGTTGACCGTGGTTTGGCCGGCGGCGTCTTGAATGGTGAAGTTGTCAGCGGATGTCGCAACCATCGTTTTGCCGCTCAGAACGGTCCAGCCGATACCTTCGAGGACGGGCATATACCACAGGCCGCTGTATTTTCGTTTGCCCCACGATACGCCGATGCCATAGCGCAGGATGTCGCCGGCGAAGTCGGAGCCGTTGAGCGGAACCCAGTAGCGGGCTTCGCCTTCGATCAGCAACATATCGTTGATGCGATAGGCCGCCAGCAAGCCCGGTTCGATGCTCCAGTGCCCGGTGCCGAGAAGCGCATTGCTCGCACTAGGTTGATACACACGCAGTAAAACCGTGGCGATGGCGTTTTTGCCTGACCAGGTGACGATCTTCATACCGTAGCGCATATCGCTGGATCCGGAACGGTTTTCGTTAACGTCCGGACTTAGCCAGCGGTACGGCGCTTCCAGAAAAAAAGACAGCCAGGGAACGACGCGATACTCCGTAAACGTCGTTAATTCCTGATAGCTGACACGAGTCTCCGGCAGCGGAAAGCCGACCGTTCCACCCGGACCGCCTTTTGGATGGTAATACTCCGCACGCATCGGCTGCACGTTGTTCCAGGTCGAGTCAAATCGCAGGCCGGTTGTCGAGCGCGGCACAGCGGCGTCGATCCAGCCCACATACGAATCGCGAATAGTAAGTTCGGGGTCGAGTGGCCGGGCCTTCGGCTTGCCGACGCCTGCCAGCGAACCGCTTGGCATCGACATCGAACCGAGGTTGGGCAGACCGCCGCCCATTACGCCCATGCCCTGCGCGCGAACGATCGACTCGGTAGTGATGAGTATCACTCCGCATAGAAAACAGAGCAAGAATGGCCGACCGTCGCGCATACTCGCTGCCTCGTGAAAAATGTCCCGTTGGAACGCAGTGAACATAGCCGCTGCCTGATTATTTCGCAAGGTCATCTGGGAGAGCACAGTGCAGCAAGAAGATCCAATGCGATTAACCACGAAACACCCAGCGCGGCCAAGCCGCAACAAATACAGAATCACGAAAGTACGAAAAAACGAAAAAACGAAAGGAAGGCATACCCATTCACGACGACTCACAAGCCAAAGCAAATCTCGATAAGGAAAGCAGGAAGACAGGAAAAAAGAGCTGATTTAATTCTTGCTTTCCTGCCTTCCTTATGGTCCCTGCATTTTCCGGTAGTGCGGTGTACGTTTGGGCAAATCGCTTGGGTTGGGTTTCTATTTCGTGCTTTCGTACTTTCGGGCTTTCGTGATTCGCATCCTGAATTTGCGCAAAGCGAAATCTGCGCGGCTCACAAAGATTTTGGAGGTAGGTGACACGACAGACACGAAAAAAATGCTTTGGGCGATCGAATGCCATCCCGTTCCTCCTTTTCGTGTGTTTCGTGGTTCCGTTCTTACAATCCGTGTCACGCACCCCGATGGCGCTTGACTCGTTTACACGAACTCTTAATAATTCTCTTCACCCATTCTTGCGTCCTATGTCATTAGCAGGGCAGGCCATGTATAGCAACACTTCGCCGCTCAAGGTCTTTAGCGGCCGGGCCAACGTTCCGCTCGCGGAAAAAATCGCGCAACACCTCGGCGATACGCTGGGCAAGCTCACGTTGATGAACTTCCCCGACGGCGAGTTCTGGGCCCGCATCGACGAGGATGTGCGTGGGCGGGACGTGTTCATCGTGCAATCGACGTGTCATCCGGTTAACGAAAACACCATGGAGCTGCTGATTCTGCTCGACAGCTTCAAACGTGCCAGTGCGGCCCGCATTACCGTTGTTCTTCCTTATTACGGCTACGCACGGCAGGATCGCAAAGCCGAGGGTCGCGTGCCGATCACGGCGAAGCTGGTCGCGAATCTGTTGACTTCCGCCGGCGCCCAGCGCGTGTTGACGCTGGATTTGCATGCCGCTCAGATTCAGGGATTCTTTGACATTCCCGTCGATCACCTTTATGCCAGCCCGGTAATTCTGGACTATGTGCGCAAGCTTCATCTGGGGCCTGAGGATATCGTCGTGCTAAGCCCGGATGAGGGAAGCGTCAAGCGTGCGTTGCGTTATCAGAAAAAGCTGAATGCTCCCATGGCGATCGTCGACAAGCGGCGCGTCAGTGCCGACAAGGTTGAATCCGCGAATTTGATCGGGGCATCGATGGAAGGCAAAGTCGCGCTGATCTTCGACGACATGATTTCAACCGGCGGAACCGTCGTCTCCGCCGCCAAGATCGCGAAGACAGTGGGCAAAGCGCGAGCGGTCTACATTTTTGCGACGCACGGCGTCCTGTGTGGCGACGCGATCTCTCGGTTGCGCGATGCTCCGGTGGAGAAGATCGTCATCACGGACACCATACCTCTGACGCCGGAAAAACAGCTGCCGAATATCGATGTACTCACCGTCGCCGAGTTGTTTGCCAACGGCATCAAGCGAATCCATTTCAATCAATCGGTGAGCGAGTTGTTTGTGTAGGCTGGTGCGGAAGAAATGGAAAAATCGGGGTGACAGGATTCGAACCTGCGACTTCGTGGTCCCAAACCACGCGCTCTAGCCAAGCTGAGCTACACCCCGATGTGCGATGATTCTACCGTATATTGGTTTACTTAATCAAGCGGAAGGAGTCCAGGAAGAACGCAATCTCTTTTGATGCGAGCGCCGGCGGCGGGCCGAGAGCGAGCACCTGATACACCCGCCGATCGACGACATAGATTCGAATGCGCACGATGACGACGCCTCCCTTTTCGATGACAATGTCGCGGCCCGGATGCCCTTCGAGTAGGATCGCCTTGTCCGCTTTCAGCATCCCGCTCACGCTGGCAACGGCACCGTCGCGGGCCTGGTCGAGCCGTTTTTGCAGCGCATCCTTCTTCACGTCGGCATCGGCGAAATCGGTGTAGCTGATTACGAACAGTGCTTCATTCTTCCCTTCCGCAATAAATTTCACGACCTTCAACTGACCGACAAACTGCGACCTCTCAACGGGCGCGCTCGGCAGTGCCACGCTGAATCGGCCCGGCTTCGACGAGAACACTGTCCAGCCGGTTGGCATGCCATCTTGCAGCATTCCCACCAAGAATCCAAACGCGATTACGGAGGATATTGTGCTCAACATGGTGACACTCGGCACGCCAATAGGTTCGCCAACGAAAAAAGCGCCAGGGCCGCTGGCGCTATTGTATATCTTCGACGGATGAATTTATCGCATTTCCGAGCCGCGACCGTCAGGGGGCGGCCGACAATGTGTGGACGGCACGAGTCGGCCGCTCCCTGACGGTCGCGGCTCGGAAATGCGACATCGCCAACCGCGTGCAATAAATTTTTGATCCGTATTACAGCCTATTTCCGAAGCACTTCGAGCAAACGTTCAAAGTCGTCGTTGCTATCGAAACGCAGGACGAATTGGCCCTTGTCCTTGGCCTTGAGCTTGATCTCGACGAACGTCGCCAGCTTCTGCTTCAGCTCTTCTTCGACGCCCTTGATATGGGCGGTCTTCGATGTCGCACCGTTTGATTCGTGCGTGCCATTCGTTTCCGCGTCGGATTCCGTCGTCCCGTCGCGCTGCTCGCGAATGAGCGATTCGGTCGCCTTGACGCTCAAGCCCATGGCGACGACGTGCTTGAACATCGCGACCTGGCGTTCCTTGTTCTTGACGCCCTTGAGCAATTTGGCATGCGCTTCGCTGATCTGATTGAGCCGAACGCCGTCCTGAACCTCGGGCGCCAGTTCAAGCAGGTTCACGAGATTAGTAATGGACGATCGCGCCAACCCCAGGCGTTGCGCGAGCTGCTCGTGGTTGATGCCGAATCGCTCGATATAGTCGCGGAAGCCTTGCGCTTTTTCGATTGGGTTCAAGTCGCTGCGTTGGATGTTCTCGGCCAGGGCTGCCTCGAACGCTTGCTGATCATTAAAGTCAACGACGTGGATCGGAACCGAGGCCAGTCCCGCTTCTTGGGCGGCGCGAAGGCGACGCTCGCCGGCGATTAACTGGTAGCGATCGCCCAAGGCCCGTACGACGAGCGGCTGGAGAATGCCATGTGACTTCACGCTTGCGCTGAGAGCGGCGATCTCGTCCTTGTCGAAATGCTTGCGGGGTTGGAATGGGTTCTGCTGAATGCGATCCAGCGCGACTTCGCCGGTTGGCTGAGCGACTTCGGTATCGATGCCGCCGAGCAATGCGTCGAGACCTCGGCCGAGGCGTTTCTTTTCCATGATCGTTCCTCCGTGAACGGTAATTGGTGACAAACCGGGACGGACCCTACTAACAAAGGACGGAATCGAAAACAAGGTCGCAATGCAAAAAGTCGGCCCGCATGTTCCGCGCGGAACAGTCGTTCGCATCGGCCCAGATCGCGCAGTCGGCGGGGACGGAATAATTCCGACCGTAGGGTGCGTCAAGCGTACTCGCGCCGACGCACCATGTGTTCGCGATGGAGCGGTGCGTCGGCGCGAGTACGCTTGACGCACCCTACGGCGCTAGCGCTCACGCCGGATTATCTGAGCGCCAAGCCGCAAGCGGAAACTGCTCTTTTTTTTCACAATTGAATTGGTGTAAGATTCAACCCGTCGAACGAACGGAACCGTTCGACCCAGGCCAGGAACACGGATGTCTCCAGGCTGACAGAAGAAGAGGACGCGATGATTTTCACTCTCCTTGAAGCACACCATTTCATTGATCGACTCACCCTGACGCACGCGCGATTATCTTCCTCCGCCGATACACCTGCTAACACCTTATTGTCGTTGGTTTGTGTCTGAGCGGATTCCCTGAACGCCGAATGAGTTTACCGATTGGCCTATCGAGGCTGGTCACCGTGCTCCCTGCGCTTGCGGGTATTGATCCCCGTCATGTGATCGGCGGCGCCGCCCTGCGCCTTGCCGGGACTATTGGAAGGAACCGAGAATGAGTCGTGAACCGATCATTGTGCGTGTCGATGCGAATGCGGAGTCTGGTTACGAACGAATCGCCCGCAACATGATATTCGCCGCGGCCGTGCAACGTCGTCGTCGTCCGGTGTATTTCCTGTCAAATCTAGAACCGAACGCACTGGCCATGAGCATCAAGCGTGGTGGCAATAACTGGATCGCAGCCAACCATCGCGTCGGCACAGGCGCGGACGCCAACCAGTTGATGCGCGAAATCCGGCGACTGAAGCCGGCAGCCGTTTTCGTCGATGACGCCAACGCCTCGTCCGATTACCTCGCCGAGATCGCTGCGACAGGCGTCCTCCTGGGAGCAGTCGATCATTCGGCCACGATGCATTTCCCGACCAGCGTGGTCATCAATCCGCAGCTTGGCCCTAGCCGGGATAGCTACGAACACGATCTCGACACCCAACTCTTGCTGGGGCATCGCTACGCCATGGTTCGCCCCGAGATTCGCCGCCAACGGCCGATGCGCTCGCAAGAACCGCCTCCCATTGCGACGCAGAACGGCACGATCATCAGCAGCCAATATCGCGTGTTGCTCGCACTCGGCGAAGATGATCCGAATCTGAAAACGATGGAACTCGCTCAGATGCTCGTCAATGCACCGCGCGTCGGGAAGGTCGATATCATCATTCGCCGGGAGCATCCGCAACTCGATGAAATCAAGGCGATGGTCGAGACGCACAAAGAAGTGATGACGCTCGCGCTGGAGCCGGCTGAGATCGCGAATCGCATCATCCGTTGCCATTTCGCGCTGACTTCGGGCAGCGGTTGGTCGCTCGAGTTGGCCTGCGTCGGCGTGCCTCAACTTATGATTCTCCAGAACGAAGCCCATTGGCCGAACGCACAACGTCTTGAAGATGAAGGCGCCGCAACTGTACTCGGCTGGCATGAAAACGTGTCACCGCAAACGATCCGTCAGGGCGTGCAGAGCCTCATCGCCGACGCCCTTGATCGCAAATCGATGGCGCGGTGTGGCCGACAGTTGATCGACGGCCGCGGCCCTGATCGGCTGGTCAACGCCATGGAAATCATGCTCACGCCGATGTATCGCAAAGACGCGATGTCTGTGGCGGCGTAGTGTTTGAACGTCTATCCAAGCCCAAGGGTGAGGTACTCCGAACCCTTGGGATCAGCGATCGCTATCCCAGAGGTTCGGAATACCTCACCTCTGGGCTTCTGAATCAACAACATTTCCCAATCGCCACCTCCCCGCCTACAATTCCCTGCGGAGGTTCCGCATCATGGACAAATCCGAAGTCGCGGCTGTGTTGGAAGAAATCGCGCTGTTGCTCGAATTGCACGGCGAGAATCCGTTTCGCGCCAACGCCTATGCCAAGGCGGGGCGGGCGATCGCCCAACTCGAAACCAATATCGCCGACATCGTCTCCGCCGGTACGCTCGATCAAATCCCCGGCGTTGGCGAGACGTTGCGCGAAAAAATCACCACGCTTGTCACGACCGGCAAGCTTCCTTTCTTCGACGACCTCAAAGCGAAGACGCCGCCTGGCTGGTTGCAGATGCTTCGTCTGCCCGGCATGGGGCCAAAAAAAGTGAAAGCACTTAGCGACAGTCTCGGCATTGACGACCTCGAGAAACTCAAGGCGGCCTGCGAAAGTGGCGACGTTGCAAAGCTAAAGGGCTTCGGTGCCAAGACGCAGAAGAACATCCTCGAAGGCCTCGCATTCATCGATCAGATGGGCAATCGCGTCCGCCTCGATCAGGCGATGATGATTGCCGAGCCGGTTTTAGCGTTCATGCGAAACCTGCCCGGCGTGCAACGCGTCGAGCTTTGCGGCAGCGTGCGTCGGCGTAAGGAAACGATCAAGGATATCGACATCCTCGTCAGCAGTGACGATGCTGCCCCGATCATGGATGCGTTTGTGAAGTTGCCGAACGTGCAAAAGGTGATCGGTCATGGCGAGACGAAATCGAGCGTCATGCTCGCCGGCGCCGATCACCATGCGTCGCGTGTGCTCATCAATGCGGACCTGCGCGTGGTCAACGATTCGCAATTCCCGTTTGCGCTCAACTACTTCACGGGCAGCAAGGAGCATAACGTCCGCATGAGGCAACGAGCAATCGACTACGGCTGGAAGCTCAACGAGTACGAACTGGCCGGCGCCCCGAAATCGCTGTTGTTCAATGACGAGACTGACATCTACAAAGCGCTCGATCTCGATTATGTCCCGCCGGAGTTGCGCGAGGACACCGGCGAGATGGATGCCGCAGCCGGACATGTTTTACCGGATTTGCTGACGTTGAAAGATATCACGGGCGTCTTCCACAATCACACGACTTGGTCGGATGGCGCCGCCAGTTTGGAGCAGATGGCCGATGCCGCTCGGGCGCTTGGCTATCGTTATCTGGGGATCGCCGATCATTCGCGATCCCTCGGCGTGGCCCATGGGCTGTCGGTCGAGCGCGTTAAGAATCAGCAAGGAGAGATGGACGCCCTGAACGCGAAGTATAAGGATTTCCGCCTGTTCAAAGGCACCGAATGTGACATCCTGGCTGACGGGTCGCTCGACTACGACGATGATGTGCTGGCGAGTTTCGATTACGTCGTCGCCAGCGTGCATACGCTTTTCAATCAACCGCTCGAAGAGATGACTGCTCGCATCATTCGTGCGATTGAACATCCCGCCGTGACGATGCTCGGCCATGCAACCGGCCGGCTCTTGCTTCGGCGTGATGCGTACAAGGTTGATCTCGATGCGGTCCTTCAAGCGGCCGCGAGAACCGGAACGATGATCGAGATCAACGCGAATCCCTATCGCCTCGATCTCGATTGGGTCCATTGCAAACGCGCGAAAGCGCTCGGTGTAATGCTTGTCATCAATCCCGATGCGCACGCGCCTGACGAGCTAGCATACACGAGATTCGGCGTTGACGTGGCACGGCGCGGTTGGCTGGAAAAACAGAACGTGTTCAACACGCGGTCGCTGTCCGACGTGATGAAGTATTTGGGTGTGTCGTTCGTTTAGCCGCTCGCCTTTGGCGAGCGCGACCACGTTGGGAACGACACACGTATCGCGCTCGCCAGAGGCGAGCGGCTAAACTCATTCCTCCTGCGTCCCGATGTCCGCACGGGTGATTCGCTTTACCACGAGTGTCGCATAGCTGCCGCGCGGCAAGGTGAAGCTGAGCGTCAGTTTCTGTTTGCCTCGGTGTAGGTCGTCGCTGTCGTCGCGGACTTTCAGTTCCTTTGGCATGCACCAGGCGGCTCGGTCGCCCTTGGAAAAGAACAGTTTTCGCAATCCTCTCAACTTGAACATGGACTGCGTCACCTCCTCCTCGTCCAGGACGCGATCGAAGTACGGCTTCACCGGATCGTCGTCCGCGATCTTGATGCGAGCCGAATGCAAAGGCAAACGCAGGTCGGACAATTCCTGAGAGGTTTCGTTCAATAGACTTTTCGGCATCGGCAGGTCTTGCAGTCGGCACGGCACATAGACAAGTTCACGTTTCGCCAGGTTTGTCGTCAGCCATCCCGCGAGCATTCGGTTCCAGAGGTGACTCTGATACGCTGACAGGTAGAGCGAGCGTAACTCGGTCGGTAGCTGTTGCAGGGCACCTGCCCAGTCGTCGGGATGATGTGCGAGAAATCTGATGACGCGGTTGCGAGGCAGCAGATCGCGCAGCACTTCCCAATTGCCCCAGTGCTGTCGCAAGAATTTCTTTTCTTGTTTGACATCGGGCCGTTCGTGGTCATAGGGCGCGGTGAGTGCAAGGTGAAGTGCCAGGTCATACTTGTCGAGCAAAAGTAGCTTGGGAAAGAACTCGCCAGAGGGCGTTGCGGAGCCGAAGCGTTGGTCGTCGAAGTAGTTGGGTACGCCAAGCCGGCGCACTTCCTCCACGCCTGACAGGGCCGCCTCGGCCTCTAAATTCAACATCGCGCGGACGACAATGCGAAAGCGGTTCCCGGCGATCTGCTCGGAGGTGAACGGCTCAGCGATTTGGCCGAGCCATTCGACCTGAAGATTGGGATGCGTGAGCTTCCGTTGCGGGCCACGGTAGATCGAGAAATGTTGGGTCGTTTCGGCATGTCGATCCTTCAACCCACCGACGGAGACCCGGCGTGCGTCGATCTTCCAGCGTTCCCGGATGATCGCCATGGCGTCATGCGTGGTACGGCCTTGCTTCTCCAAGCGATAGAGCGAATAGTCGCCTGAGCCGATGGTTTGCGGGGTAGCGATTTCTTCTACTTTGAAATCCGCAGGACGTTGTTTGATATGCATGAAATCCGCCTAATCCGGGCCACTACTCGTTAGCTGAACGTTCTAGAGACGAAGACACTTCACCGTCGCATGCCCGATCGGTCCAACGGCAAACGCCACCAAATACTGGAAACTGATATGTTATGAATTCTTTTCAAGCGTAGGCTGAATTGTGTTGCACGCAACCATATTATTATTGTATAAGCTGAAATTTAGAGATTTTGATCTCACTGTCTCAGTAAAACAAGCTTATTACTTGCCGATTATTGTATTCCGCTTGTCGCTGAACGCCGGGAAAATCCGACGTGCAGGGCTAAGGCACAAGCGGAATGCAGACCTCGCACAAGACATTCGAGGGTGCCCACCTCATGAAACCGAATGCCACATCCCCAATATCCTACCAGCTGGCCGACGCGGAAACCGTCCGTTTGGAACAGGCGGCGGTAATTACCAGTAAGTTGAGCCATGATTTCGGCAACTACCTAACCGGCATCATGGGGTTCGCGGAATTGAGTTTGCTCCAAGCACCGGTTGGCGGCACGCTACAAGGCTTTTTGCATGAGGTATTTCTGTCGGCAAAAGACGGCGCGGCCTGGGTCCAACGGTTGCACCATTTTTGTCGCCGGACCAGTTTTCCGGCTTGGCCTTCCTGCGTCGGTCTAACATTAGCCGACCAGCATGCCCGACTGGTCCGGGGGCAACGCGATGGCCTGGTCCTGAGAATGAACATACCTGCCGACCTGCCGATGGTCGCCGTCGACGCCGAAGCGCTGAGCATTATATTTCGCGAACTGACGGTAAACACCAGCGAAGCGACTGACGGTAACGGTACCCTTGAGATTTATGCCCAGGCGGTGACACTCGACGAAACGGAATGCGCTCACCTGCTTGGCAGCCCAATGCCAGGGCAGTATGTGGAACTGAGCGTTAGCGACAACGGTCCAGCGCTCGACCCCAAAGTGCGCGAGAAATTGCTCACGGAGTTATTTTTTAGCGACAAACCGAAACTTCGTGGTTTGGGCCTATGGATGATCTATGGCTTGATCCGAAGGTATGCTGGTGGGATTCGACTATTCTCGCCTCACCTGGAACGCGGGTTCGGGGTGGTGATGGTATTGCCTATCGCACATGTGCCCAAATTCGAGACCGCCGAGGCAAGGCTCCCTGTGGTGCTGATGCTGGCCGACCCGATCCGAAGCGCGAACATGGGTAAATTGCTGGAGGCCGCCGGTTGCATGCCGATCATCGTGTCATCGTCATCCGAGGCGTTAGAGAGCGTGACGAAACTACAGGAGCATTCGGCAGTTGCGGTCGTCGATACTCAGTTCGGCGAGGAGAGCGGCCTGGACCTCGCCCGGCGGATGCTGACTCAAAATGCTGCTATACGATTTGTTTTTCTTCATCCCCAGATTTCCTATCAAGGATTATCGGAAGAGGATCTCTTCAAACGGTTTCCGCTTTTGCATGGGCCGCTGGAAGTGTCAACGTTCTTTCAAGCGATTGGGGACGCCCATCGCACGGATATGAAAAAGGGGAAATAGCCGATGTTCTCACTCGCATTTGAGGGCTGCCGTGGCACCCACTAATAAATCTGGCGGCGCGGAAACCGAAGGCCTCGATCAGGACAACATGAAGCCGATCGAAGGCGGACGCATGTACAGCGCGGGCGATGTACGCATCATCGTCATCGACGACGACCCAGCCATAGGACGCCTGGTCGAAGCGACGCTGGCCGAGCATGAATTCAATATCAGCGTCGTCAGCGATCTCCATAAGATTGAGCCGGCGTTGCTCGGGACGCAGTATCACGTCGTCATCCTCGACTACGTTCTGCCCGGCTTTGAATCGGCGGAGATGCTCAAGCTTGTCAAGCACACCCAACCGGATGCATCCATCATCGTCGTAACGGCTTTTCCGTCGATCGACAGTGCGTTACAATGCTTGCGTGCTCACACCTTCGACTACCTCACGAAGCCGTTTCAGGTCGAGGCGTTAAAGAAGACCGTCATGCGCTGCCTTGAAAGCCGCGGGCTGCTGCGCCTTTCCGAGGAAGCCTTGCGGGAACAGCTTGGTGCCGCAATCCGCGAACGCCGAAAGGCATTGGGCCTGACTCTAGCCGAGATGGCGAAACGCACCAGTATTTCCTTGGGCTATCTGTCGCAAATCGAACTGGGCAAGAACTCGGCTTCGATTGAAACACTCTATCGCATCGCTCTCGGTCTGCGTGTGCGCGTCGCCGACCTCTTCCAATCGGTGCAGGCGTCGTTGTAGACGAGAGACGATCTGTACAATGACCTTGTTCCCCGCAAGGCATACCTGGGAGGTTGGACCATGTACAGTGCATTCGGTCTTCTTACCTCACGTAGCGATTTCACCATGGCGGAGGCTTCGCGGCGACTATCCGCGAAGCTGCCGGCATTCAAAGTTGAGCATCAGGGCGACACCATCGTGCTGTCTGTCGCCGATTGGGAAATCCACCTGACGTTGAATGAATCTTCACACGTCATCGATGAATCACGTGAAATGGCCGAGCGAATTGGCGGCGCTGAGGATGCGAAGGATATTCAATCCAGCGCTCGTCGCGTTGAACTTTCCAGCGACATCCCCGATCCGGAGATGGAGCACTTCAATGATTACCTGCTCGCGATCGAGGTGCTTCAATCGTTCAACGGGCTGATTGCCGTCGATCCAAGAGAACCATCGCTTCTGTAGGGCATGTCAGAGCCGCGCACGCAGTAAACGGTTTGTTTGACCGCTTACTGCGTGCGCGGCTCTGATATGATCGCAATGTCGATTCTTGTATTCCGCTTGCGGCGTAGCGCTGGGAATATCCCATGCGAGCGCTAAGCCGCAAGCGGAAACCAGGTTCAACTCACCGCTTCCAGCTCCTCTTGCAGCTGGCACCAGCGGTCCTCCGATTCGGCGAGTTTCTCCGACATAGCGGTCACCTCGTTGTGCAAGCGCAGTGCCTCTTTGGCATCGGTCGATGTCTGCAACTGAGCGTTGAGCGTGCGTTTTTGTTCGTCAAGTTGGGCGATCGACTGCTCCACCGTCTTGATCTCTTTGCGGACGGTTTTCTCATTTCTTCCCGCCGGGCGATGGGCGACCTTTACCGGCTTAAGCACGCTCGCCGGCAGTTTCGCGCGTTCGTTGGCGGCTTCGCGTTCGCCGGCCTCGATCTCCTTGTTGACCTTGTCCACATACGCTTCGTACTTCCCGCTGTAGTTCGTCACGCGCCCGTCACGAACTTCAATTATGCACGTCGCAACACGCTTGGCGAAGTGCCGATCATGGCTCGTGAAGATGACGGTTCCCTCATACGCCACCAGCGCCTCGGCTAGCGCTTCGACCGTATCGACGTCGAGGTGGTTGCCCGGTTCGTCGAGTATCAGAATATTGTGATTGCTCAACAATAGGCCCGCGAGACAGAGCCGGGCGCGCTCGCCGCCGGACAGGACGGAAATCCGCTTGTTGACATGGGCTTTGCGGAACAGCAACGCGCCGGCGACTTCGAGAATCTCCTGATCCTTCTTGCCGAACGCCGCCTCTTTTTCAAGGTATCCCAAAACGGTCTGGTTCTCCGGCAAGCTCGTATAGACGTGCTGCGCGTACACACCGATGTCGCACCCATAACCCCATCGGACTTCGCCCGCCAACGGCTTGAGCGAATCGACGACGGTGCGAAGAAACGTTGTCTTGCCCTGACCATTGTCACCGACGACGGCGGCGCGCGAGCCGTGTTCGATCTCGAGCTGGACATCCCCGGCGATTTCGCGTTCGGGATAACCGATCGCCAAATCGCGGCACCGCAATGCCGGGCCTTTGCGCGGCTCGATGCGCGGCGCCCGGATCCGGGCCGTGGGTTCATCGCTGGCGATCTCGTTCAGCTTCAGGCGTTCGAGCTGCTTGGCCTTGGATTGTGCGAGCGTTGCCGTGGCGGCGCGGGCCTTGTTGCGGGCGATGAAGTCTTCGAGATGGCGCCGTTTCGCCATGATCGATTCGTTGGAGCGTTCGTCGTGATCGCGTTTATCTTGCTGAAATTCGAGAAAGCCATCGACTTTGCCCGGAAAGCTCGTCAACTTGCCACGCGACAGATCGAGGGTGTGCTCGCAGGTGGCGTTAAGAAACGCCCGATCGTGCGAAACGATGAGACACGCTGCCCGATGGCTTTGCAGAAAATGCTCGAGGAGAATCTGCGTGCGCAGATCGAGAAAATTGGTCGGCTCATCGAGCAGAAGAAGGTTTGGCTCGTGCAACAACAGCGCCGCCAGCTTGACGCGCGTCTGCCAACCACCCGAGAGCTTGGCGACCGGGCCGGTCAGGTAGGTTCCTTTCAGCTCGAAATCGCCAGCGACCTCGCCACACTTCCACTCCGGTTCGCCGCTGTCGCGCACCAGGAATTGCAAGGCGGTCTCGTCGGGCAGAAACGGATCGTGTTGGCGGAGATACCCGAGCCGTAAACTCGGATGCCGAATGACCTCGCCGCTGTCGAGTTCCTCTTCACCGAGAATGACGCGAAGCAGCGTGCTCTTCCCGGCTCCGTTGCGGCCTATGAAGCCAACCTTGACATCATCGCTGATTGTCGCCTCGGCATTGTCAAGAAGCATCTGATCGCCGTAGCTTTTGCAGGCGCGGGTGATTTGGATAAGACTGGCCATCGGGAATGAGAACCTCGTACCAAAATGTTATTATACGAATTTTCCGCTTGCGGCTTAGCGCTCGGAGAATCCCACGTGAGCGCTAAGCCGCAAGCGGAAAACATCAAAAATCGTCACCCGCGCTTCACTTCCAGCTCCTCCCAGCGAGCGTACAGCCGCTCGACGGCGTGCTGAGCCTCTTCCAGAGCGTGACACGCATCGGTCAGCACGACATGCCCCGCGGTGGCGGCCTTATCGACGGCGCCGGCGCACCTGGCGACCGCTTGCTCGGCGGCCAGGATCGCGGCCTCCATGCCGTCCCATTCCTGCTGCTCGCGGAAGCTGAGCTTCTTCGGCTTGACGATCTTCTTCGCCGCCGCCGCCTCGCCCTTTGGCTTATCCTTGTTGGCTGCCTGTTTACGCTCGGCCTCATCGCGTTCGAGCGCCGCCAGCCATTGATCGACGCTGCCGTACACCGCAGCGCCGCCGCGCCCGTCCAGGCCGACGACTTCGGTGCACAGCCGATCGAGCAAGGTGCGGTCATGGCTAACGATGACGACGGCGCCGGGAAACTCGGCGAGGTTGTCCTCAAGCACCTCGAGAGCCGGGATATCGAGATCGTTGGTCGGTTCGTCGAGCAACAGCAAGTCTGCGGGCTGGAGCATCAACTGAGCGATGCGGAGTCGGGCCTGCTCGCCGCCGGAAAGTTGGCCAACGAGAACGTCGAGTTGCTCGGCGGAGAAGAGAAACTTCTTGGCCCAGGCGATGACGTGCATCGGGCGCTCGCCGAACATGACGGTTTCGCCGTTGGGGCACAGCGCTTTGCGTAGGGTTGCGGTCGGATCGAGCATCGCTCGGCCCTGCTCGAACATAACGATGCGCAGGCCGTCGGCATAAGCGACGGTACCGGCGTCGGGCGGGATCGCGCCGGCGAGAACGCGGAGCAGCGTGCTCTTGCCGCTACCGTTCGGACCAAGCAAGCCGAGCTTGATGCCGGGTGTGAGCATGAGGTCGATCTGCGAAAACAGCGGACGTTCAGCTATCGATTTGGCGATGCCAACTGCGTTGAGCAGCTTCCGCGTTTGACGCCCGGTTGAAACGAAATCAATGCCCGCCGAGCCTGTGGCTGCGTTGCGAAATTGCAACTCCGCTAGTTCTTCACGGCGATCCATGGCGTCGCCGATGCGTGAGGCTGCCTTGCGCGTCCGGGCGGCTGCTTTGCGGCCGAGCCATTCCGTCTCGCGGCGCACCTGATTGGCGACCGATTCCTGCTTCTTCGCCTGCGCCTCCAGAAACGCGTCGCGCTTTTCCGCGAAATCGTCATAGTTCCCGGCCGCTCGAAACGACCCGTCGGGATAGACTCGGCTCACTTCGATCACCTCATCGGCAACCGCCCGGAGGAACGTGCGATCGTGCGTGGCGACCAGATACCCGAACGGGGCCGCTCGCAGTAGCCGTTCCAGCCACACGATTCCCGGCAAGTCGAGGTGGTTGGTCGGTTCATCGAGCAGCAGAAAGTCCGGCTTGCGAACCAGCTCGCGCGCCAACGCCAGCCGCTTGCGCCAGCCGCCGGAGAGATGGTCGGCCCGCTGGTCGCCATCCTCGAACCCGACCTGCGTTAGCGTTTTCGCCGCAGCCGTCTCGCGCTCGTAATCCTCCAGGGTGTCGGCACGCTGAGCATCGAGCAGCACTTCGCGTACGCTCTTCCCGGCCGGGAACTGATCGTCCTGGGCGAGATAGCCGATGCACACGCCGCGTTTAAGCATGCGTGTGCCGGCGTCGGGTTCGTCGCGCGCGGCGAGGAGCTTGAGCAGCGTCGATTTGCCCGAACCGTTCGGCCCGATCAGCCCGATGCGTTCGCCGGCGCGCAGTTCGAGCGACAGATTGGAAAACAGCGGTCGCGGCCCAAATCGCCGGGTGAGGTCCTGAACACTAAGCAGCAAGGTCATACACGTTCGCTCGAAAGGGGCCGAAAGACAAATCAGCGGAGCCTCACGCAAAGGCGCGGAGGCACTAACCGGACCATCAGAATAGTCCTAGAAATGCATTATATGGTCTGGCTTTCTCTCTGCGGTGAAGATTTTGGGGCTACCGCTCAATGACGAGATCGTAACTCCCCAACGCAGGATCGGCGACGACCTCGAAGGCGAGAGTGGTAGTTTCGTACTTCGTAACCTTTTCTGGCACAATCCAGATCGGTATCCAGGCGGGATTCGCTTCTGGCTTATTTTCAAAGGCGAGCACCATGACCTTGTACCAGCCGGCCTTGGCGCCGTCTTTTTTGAAGGTCTGCACGACGTACCTGCCGTCGCGATCGATCTTGCCGATGCTGAATTGGAGATTCGTATTGCCCTTCTCGGCGTCAGGCGCGAGGACGACTTCGCCCTTCTGCAACGGCTTGCCATCGAAAAGGACCCGCCCCGCCACCGGATGCATCGGTTCCTCGGGCTTGGTGCAGCCGATTGCGATGACGCATGGCAAAAGGTAGATACAAAATCGAACGATGTGAGTCATAAAAGCGATTACCATTTGGGCGAGAAGTAAGGCGCCTTTCTGCATTCCGCTTGCGGCTTAGCGCTCGGATAGCCCAACCTGAGCGCTAAGCCGCTAGCGGAATACGGGAACTATCAATCAATACTCACGCTCTGCCCGTCGTCGCGGACGCACAGGTACTTGAGTACATTGAAACTGATGGAGCTGCTGACGAACGTTGCGCCGCCGTCGCAGCGCACCATGAACGCGCCGCCGGAATGTGCGGACTGGATCGGCGTGTTCCACCCGTAGCGGGCGATGCCGTCTTGAAAGTTGACGCGGGCCTTGGTGTTGATCGGATACCGCACGGTGACGGCCGACATCCCCTCGCCGTTGCTGCCGGCCCAGACGCCGGCGCGAAACGTTTGGCGGATGTCGTGCGGTTGGCGGACCGTGCCGCTGGGGTCCACGCCAGGATCGGAGCCAAAATCGGACTGCTCGCCGAACATCATGGTGTTGCTTGTTCCATCCGTGATCTGAACGATTGTGATCTTGCTGGCGTGAAAGATGACGCCGTTGGTCGCCATGATGCCGCCGAAGTTGTACTGGATCGACGCCGCCGGCCGTTTGTCGACCACACGCGCGCTGGCCAACCCCGTACCGGGTTCGGTGGCAGAGTTCGGCCCGTCGCACGCGCCCATGATGCCCACGTAGTTGCCTGCGAGGATCAGGCCACCCCACGCGGTAGCGGCTGGCGGCACTCTCAAATCCTCCGGGCAGATCAACGCCGGCAGCGGACTCGACGGGCACACGAAAACCTTCGGTGCGAAATCCTTCAACGTCGCAACATTTGGCAACACCGTGCCGACACTCACGCTATAAAACTGCGCCGCCGTATTGAGCGAGCTAAACATCGGTTCCTGATCCAGGTGGGGCAGGAGAATCACCGCCCAGCTGGCAAAGGAACTGTTATTGATGATCGTGCCCGGTGGAAAAACCTTCTGCGCGCCGTGGTAGCCATGGGCAGCCAGGCCAAGCTGCTTCATGTTGTTTTGACATTGCGTCCGCGCCGCCGCCTCGCGCACCTTCTGCACCGCCGGCACAAGCAAGCCAATCAAAATGGCAATGATGGCGATGACGACGAGCAACTCAATCAGCGTAAACGCCAGCCGCCGAGGATTCGAAGCTGTGATTTGCATGATAGGTACTCTGGCGGGAGGGCG